>JAYVYB010000429.1:0-2188 GCA_043784625.1 Methylovirgula sp. | reverse complement strand
AGACACACGCCGTCTCCGCACCGCTCTGTCAGATAGCAGGTGCATGGCGTCCCCTGCAAGTTTCTTGTTGTCGGCGTTCCGTTTGAAAATGGCGTACTTAGCAGTAATGCGCTCATGGGATGCGGGAAGCCGACAGCGGCGGCCTGACGGATGCGCGGATCAGCCGCTCAGATGTGCGAACATTCCGGTAAAGGCTTTGGGTCTCGGGGCGGCATAACCGCCAATCTTGGATGTGGTGAGTCCGAGCCGCACAACACCTTGCAGCAGCGCGACCGCGGCGGCAACCCCATCAATTACCGGCAGGCCATGCTTCGCTGTAAGGTAGGCAGCAAGATCCGCCATACCGGCGCAACCAAGTACAATGGCCTCGCAAGCCTGTTCGGCTTTTGCCCGCTCGATTTCCTGCGAGATACGCGCTCGGGCGGTGGAGCCCGGCTTTTCAAGTTCGAGCACCGGCACCTCAGCCGCCCTCACTCCGGCGCAGCGCGAGGCGAGCCCGTAACGCACCAGATTATGCTCGATGACCGGAATTGAGCGCCCCAGCGTGGTCACCACAGTGAAACGCCCCGCTATCAGACTTGCAATGTGAAACGCCGCCTCGCCAATGCCCACAACAGGCGCGCGCGCCAGACACCGCGCCGCATCAAGACCGGTGTCATCAAAACAGGCAATTATATGCCCGGAAGCCCCCAGCGCCTCAGCTTCCGCAATACGTTGCAACATGCCCGGCACGGCAAAGGCTTCGTCATAATAGCCCTCTATCGATGCAGGACCCGACTCCGGCTGTGTCGCTAAAATTTCGATATCGCCGCTGGTAAGGGCGCGCGCCGCAGTTGCAATTTTCTGCGTCATCGATGACGTGGTATTCGGATTTACGATGTGCAGCAGCATCACAAGGAGCCTTTGCCCGCGTCTGAGCCATGGCGGTTCTGGCGCTTTTGCAGCAGATTCATCACGAATAGTGCGCCAAAGATGGCGATGAACGACACCGCACTGGTTAATGTGCCGAGCGCATAAATATCTGGTTTGGTGACGGTTGTGGTCAGTCCTTGCAATTCCAAGGGCAGCGTGTTGACAGCGCCGATGGCCTGGCTTGAGCGCGCCAGTTCATCCCAGGACAGCGTAAAGCCAAACAGACCGATGCCCACCACCGAGGGCAGAATAATCGGCAACACTACAAAGCGAAATGTCTGCCAAGGAGAGGCGCCAAGATCCCGCGCCGCCTCTTCCAGAGTGGCATCAAAACGATTGAAGATCGCAAACATGATCAGCAGGCCGAAGGGCAGCGTCCAGGTGAGGTGCGCGCCAAGGCCGGACGAGAATAGCCCCATGCCTGTCGTCCAGCTCTCGCCCCATGCGCCGCCGAAATGGTGGACGCTATCGTCGATCAAGCGAAATTCCAGCGCGATGCCTAGAGACGTTATGATCGAAGGCACAATCAAACTGGCGATTGCCGTGTAAAACAACACTGCCGACCCTGCAAATTTTTTGCGGAAGGCCATGCCAGCCATCACCGACAAAACCACTGTCACCACCATAACCACCAGACCAAGCTTGATCGATCGGGTGAAGGCTGCGCCAATATCAACGATGCCGGTGCCCTCAAACAGCTTGTAGAACCAATGCAACGACACACCGTTCATCGGAAAGGTCAGGCCGCCGTCGGGGCCCTGAAACGACAAGGTGAAAATGGCAAACATCGGCCCGTAGAGAAACAGTACATAGAGCGTAAACACCAATGCAAGGATGTAGAAGCTTTTGGGCCTGCTTGAATCGCTTGACGGTTTTGGCATCACAGCTCCTTGCGGATATCGACCAGCTTTGACAGCGCCGATATGATGAGAAAAGTGATGGCCAGCAGGATAACCGCATTCGCTGCCGCAGCCGGGAACTGCAGTGCATTGAGCCGCACTTCGATGATTTTGCCGGCCGCCGCCAACTGCTGGCCACCCATGACGCCGATGGTGATAAAATCGCCCATGACAATGGTGATGACAAAAATTGAGCCGATGACAATGCCGGGCTTTGCTAGCGGAATCACCACATTCCACAATGTCTGCCAGCCGGAGGCTCCGGCATCATAGGCGGCCTCGATTAGGCGCTTGTCGATGCGGATGAGCGAATTAAAAATCGGCACCACCATGAAAAACGTGAATAGGTGCACCAGCGAAAGCACCACGGCGAATTC
>JAYVYB010000428.1:0-22856 GCA_043784625.1 Methylovirgula sp. | reverse complement strand
TTCACTGAGGCATCATCTGTGCCGGTCAATGAATATTGATATTGCGCCCGGGTGCTGCGCGTTGAAATCTGAATATCCTGCACCGCCTGTGCGTAAAGCATTACGCCCGGCACAGCCAGCGCGGCCTGTTCAAGCCGCCTGCCAATATCGCTGGCGGATGCCTTACGCTGCACTTTCGGTTTCAGGCTGGCATTAAGATGGGCAATGTTTCCCGTCGCGTTCAAGGTTCCAATGCCCACAACCGATGTCAGGCCCACCACATCACCATCCTGCCGGATGCGTTTTGCCACTTCGCCTTGCACGCGCGCCATCTCTTCAAAGGACATATCAGGCGCGGCTTCCAGTGTCAGCGACAACAAGCTGGTATCTTGCTCCGGCAAAAAGCCTTTGGGCATGTTCACATAAAAATACCCTGTCGCGATCAACGTCGCCACCATCACCAGCATCATTAAGCCGCGATGGCGTAGCGCGCTGTCCAAGCTGCGCGCATAAGCCTCATTCATCCAGATGATCGGCTTCTCGAACATGCGCGCCAGCCAAGGCGTCCGGGTTTCGCTTTGGCTGCGCAACAATTTTGCGCACATCATCGGCGTCAGCGTCAGCGACACCACCGCCGAAACCAGCACAGCGATAGACAGCGTCAGCGCAAATTCGCGGAACATCCGACCGATCAAACCGCTCATAAACAGCAACGGAATAAACACGGCGATCAAAGACACGGTCAGCGAAATCACCGTAAAGCCAATTTCCCGCGCGCCTTGCAAAGCCGCCTCAAGCGGGTTTTTGCCGTCCTCGATATTGCGCACCACGTTTTCGATCATCACAATGGCATCATCGACCACAAATCCGGTACCGATGGTCAGCGCCATCAGTGACAAATTGTCCAGCGAGAACCCTGCCAAATTCATCACCCCGAATGTGGCAATCAACGACAGTGGCAGCGCCACTCCGGCAATGATCGTCGCCCGCAAATTCCGCAAAAACAGCAACACAACCAGCACCACAAGCACGGCGCTGAGCAGCAAGCTATATTGAACATCGTTGATTGATGCGCGGATGGTGTCTGTCCGGTCATGCACGATCACCAATTCCGCGCCAGCCGGAACCGACCGTTGCAACCCCGGAAGCGCCGCGCGCAAAGCCTCGACAGTTTTAATGATGTTCGCGCCAGGCTGACGCTGCACGTCAATCAGGATCGCCGGTTCATTTTGATACCAGCCGCCAACGCGGGTGTTTTCCAGGCCGTCGGTGAGTTTAGCTACATCTTTCAAATGCACCGGCACTCCGGCGCGCATCGCCACAACCACATCCTTATAGGATTCAGCGGTGCCGATCTGGTCGTTTGCCCCGATAGTGTAGGCTTGGAAGGTGCCGTCAATCGCGCCTTTGGAACCCGCCACATTGGCGCTGGTTGTGGCGCTGCGCAAATCTTCCAACCCGATGGAATACGACGCCAGCCGCTGCAAGTCCGCTTCAATGCGCACCGCCGGACGGATATTGCCCGCAATGGCAACATGGCCAACGCCGTTGATCTCCGACAGGCGCGGTCCGATCAGCGTATCGGCAATATCGCTCAAATTCCGCAAAGACACCGAATTTGACTTTAGCGCCAGCATCAATATCGCAGTGTCGGCAGGGTTCACTTTGGCGTAAGTCGGCGGATAGGGCATGCTGCGCGGCAAGGTGGATCCGGCGGCATTGATTGCCGACTGAACATCCTGCGCCGCCGCATCAATGTCGCGATCAAGGTCAAATTGCAACGTGATCTGGCTGAGGCCAAATGTGCTCTGCGACGTCAGCGATGTCAGCGACGGTATGGTTCCAAATTGCCGCTCCAGCGGTGCGGTAACCAATTCGGCAATTGTGTCCGGATTGCCGCCCGGCAGTTGTGTGGTGATCTGGATGGTGGGAAAATCCACCTGCGGCAACGCCGAAACCGGTAGCTTCAAATAGCCGAGAATTCCGAGCAGCAATATCGCCAAGGCCAGCAGACTGGTGGCCACAGGGCGCATGATAAATGGCGCTGACACGCTGCCGCCAAAACCCTGTTCTACTTTCGCGTCCAGAGACACGTCCGGCAAAGGTGATGGTATGGGATCAGTGGCGATGGTCATGGCGTGGCAGCGGGCGCGCCTGCAGGCGCATTTGCCTCGTCCTTCTTGCGACGTTTTTTTGGCTCCGTAACCGGTGTATCCGGCATTTGTTTTGCTTCAGGGTTTTTCACGGCAGGAACAGCAGCTTCAGGCACAACACCTTCAGGCACAGCGGCTGCCGCGCCATCCGCGGCGGGTTTGGCATCGGGAGCCTTTATTTGCGGTGAGTCAGGCGCATCGCCAAAACTGATCTTGGCTCCGTCCTTGAGCCGCGCAAAGCCACTGGTAACAATGCTTTGCCCTTCACCCACCGCCCCTTCGATCACCGCCGTGGTTTCGTCCTGACGCGGCACAGTCACTTGAACCGCCACCGCTTTGCCATCCGCCACGGTATAGATAAAGGCTCCTGCAGGCCCGCGCTGAACCGCCACGGTCGGGACGGTCAAAACCCCTTTCAATGTCGAAAGCACCAGCTTGATATTGACAAATTGACCCGGCCAAAGCTGCAAAGTCGCGTTTGGAAACTCGGCGCGAAATTTGACCGATCCGGTGGTGGCGTCAACTTGATTGTCGATGGTGGTAACCATGCCTTGGTCGAGCGGTTTGGCGCTGTCAGCATCCAGAACAGCCACGCTCAAGGGTGCAAGTTTGCTTGCCTCGTTCGCCGCGCGCAAATATTGCTGCGGCAGGTTAAACACCACGCCAATCGGCTGCAGCCGGGTAATGGTCACCAACCCCGCCGTATCACCGGCGTGAATAACGTTGCCGGGGTCAACAGCACGAAAACCGGCGCGCCCGTCAATCGGCGCTTTAATCACCGCATAATCCAAAATCGCCTTGGCGTTGGCGATAACTCCGGCGTCATATTGCACCAGCGCCTGCAATTGGGCCACTGTGGAGGCCTGCGTGTCCGCCTGCTGGCGCGATGTAAACTGAGTGGAGGCAAGTGTCTTATAGCGTTCCAGATCTTTCAGCGCATTGGCAAGTTGCGCTTCGTCCTGCGCCTTCTTGGCAAGGGTCTGGTCATATTGCGCCTGATAGGTTGTGGCATCAATCCGTGCCAGAATGTCACCGGCCTTCACATCCTGCCCGTCTTTGAACAGGACTTCGCTCAAACGTCCGTCAATCTGCGCCCGCACCACAACCTGATTGAGCGGCTGCGCCGTGCCTATCGCTTCCAGATTCACCGGCACGTCTTGACGCTTTACCGGGGTCACCAACACAGAAATCGCCTCATCAGGATTGCGTGCCCGCCGCCCGGTTGCCTCTTTTGTCACCGGCGCGTGCCAATAGGGTTCCAGCCAGGCCGGACGATACCCTGTGGCGGCACAGTAAATCGCAAAAGCAACCGCGCCTAAAATCAACAATGTTATCAAGCGCTTCATGTTACAAGGTGTCTTTCATATCCCAGCCGCCGCCCAGCGCCTGAATCAGGCTGACATAGGCTTGAAACTTGGCAAGGCGAATTTGCACCAGTGCGTCCTGCGCATTGAACAGGCTGGTTTCCGAATTGAGCAGACTCACAAGGTCAATCGTTCCGGTTTTCAGTGCGGTCAAATTTATTTCATAGGCGCGGCGGGAGGCCCGGATAGCTTCGTTTTGCAGCGCCTCGTGCCGCGTTTGCAGCCGCACTGCGGCCAAGGCATTTTCCACATCAGCCAATGCCTGAATGATGCTTTTCCGGTAGGTGAATAGCAGCTGTTGCTGCAGCGCCCTGTCCGCATCCAACTGGCCCTGCAAATTGCCGCCATCGAAAATTGGCGCGGTCAGCGAACTGGCTAAGGAGGCGAGAATCGCTTCAGGCCGGATCAGGTTTTGCAAGGTCAGGCTTTGCAAGCCCAACTTGCCGTTTAACGAAATATTCGGCAGCAAAGCGGCGCGGGCCGCTTCGACATTGGCTTTTTGCCCCAACAACCGCGCTTCGGCGGCGGCAATATCGGGACGCCGCGTCAACAATTGCGATGGCAGCCCGGCGCTGATGCGCGGAACCCGCAAAGATCCCAAGCCACCGCCGCTGATTTTCACCCGCTCCGGCACCTGCCCCAGCAACACCGCCAGAGCGTTGCGGGACTGCTGAACTGAAAGTTCGAGCGCCGGAACAACCGCGCGCGCCGTCGTGGCAATCACTTCCTGGCTGGCTTCTTCAAGCGCCGTCGACGTGCCCACCTTGATGCGGCCGCGAATGGCCTCCAGCACCTCTTCAGCCAGCCGGATATTTTCCCGCGCAATCCGCAGCCTGTCTTGGGATGCTAAAATCTGCAAATAGGCATTGGAAACAGCCGCCAGCGTGGAAAGCCTCACGGTGTCGCGATCAAATTCGGTTGCGGCCAGTTGATCTTTCGCCGCCTCGACGCCGGAAGCATTTTTGCCCCAGAAATCCAGAATATAGCTGGCGGTAAAACCCAGATCAAAATTGTTGTTGGCCGTGCTGTTGAATGGCGCGGTTTTTGCCCGCGCAGTGCCGGGGCTTAACGAGCGGTTGGCATCCCCGTAACCTGAAATCTGCGGCTGCAACGCCGCGCCGCTCTGGCCCAGCTGCGCCCGCGCTTGCGATATTTTGGCACCGGCAACTGCAATATCGAAATTGTCAGACAAAGCTTCGTTGCTCAGGCGGGCCAGTTCCGGCGAACCGAAAAGCTTAGGCCAGCCGCGCGGCAAGGCTGTTTTCGTGCCTGTAGCGCTTAAAAACTGCGCCGGAATGGCAATGCCGCGCCCAGCCTCCGGCTCCGGTGCCATACACGCCGCCAGCGGCAAAATCACCGCGACCACACCGATATGTTTTAACGCCATCTCAAACATCAGGCCAATTCAACTTTCACAAGCGCTTGCGAGGTTCCAACAGAATCAGGTGCATAAGTGCCTGTGCCCGCCATTTTACCGCCCGAACGCGGGCAACGCACGGTGAGGAAAATCCAAATATCCACTTCACACACTCTATGTGGTTGCATAAAGGCAAATGACAATTTGACCAAATGACAAATCGGCAATGTGGGGTGCAATTCTATTGCCCGCTGCCAAAGCGGCAAGCATTGCAGTTGGGCATTGCATGTGGCGCGCTAACAGGTTACTGGCAAAATTGAATTGAAGGTGTAGCCGGACCGGGGCTTTGAGATGAACGAAACCACTGCGAAAACCGAGACAATATCCGCGCCGATCATCGCGACAGACGCACCCTTGATGAAAGACTCCGCCTTCAAAGACTCCGTGCTCAAAGAGTCGGTTCTGCGCCCGGTTTGCTGCGTTTGCGGTCTGGAAAAAAGCAAACGCGAATTGGTCAGTCTGGATTTGCTGCGCCCGTCCCTGTCCGAAAGCATTCTCGAAGCCAATCCCGATGCCACGCTGGAAAGCTTCATCTGCCGCACCGATTTGGCGGTTTATCGCACCCATTACGTCCGCAATTTGCTGCAAGCCGAGCATGGCGAGCTCACCGAGCTTGACCGCCGCGTCGCTGAATCCATCACTCTGCATGACACCTTGGCCGAAGACACCGAGCGTGAATATGAGGAAGATCGCACCTTTGGCGAGCGCCTGTCAGATATTATCGCCAGCTTCGGCGGCAGCTGGACCTTCATCATAATTTTTATGGTGATCCTGTTCAGCTGGATGATTGTCCAAGGTTTGCTGGGCGAATTGGCTTTTGACGTATACCCCTACATTCTGCTCAATCTTGTTTTGTCCTGTATCGCCGCCTTGCAGGCACCGATCATCATGATGAGCCAGAAGCGTTCGGAAGCCAAAGATCGCTTGCGCGCCGAAAATGACTATCAGGTTAATCTGAAAGCCGAGTTGGAAATCCGGCATTTGCATGAAAAGATGGACCATCTTTTGTCGCGTCAATGGCAACGGCTGGCTGAAATCCAACAGATTCAGCTTGAAATGATGAGTGATCTCACTGTCCGGCGTCCGCGCAAAAAGGTGGTGATCACTAAGAAAAAGCGCACTGAAAAGAAAGCTAAAGTGTCAACGCCGCAGACCGTGCCGCCAGCTTTTTAAGCGGCCACATCCGATATTGAAAATGATTAATCAGGGGAGACTTTTATGGAATTAGAAACGCAGGAACATCTCGAACACGCCGAACACGCCGCGCATGCGGCCCATGAAGGCAATTCCTTCATCACCACGGTTTCCATGACCATTGCCATTTTGGCTGTGATTGCCGCAACTGTCGGCAGCATGGAAACTTTGGCAACAGGCAGCGCCATTGCCGAGAAAAACGCCGCCGTTTTAAAACAAAGCCAGGCCAGTGACCAATGGGCATTTTATCAGGCCAAAAGCCTGAAGAAAAACATGTTTGAAATTGCTGCCGCTCAAGCCACCGCCGCCGGTGGCAAGCCCGAAGAGTTTGAGAAAACCGCTAAACGCTATGATGGCGAAACCGAGGAAATTAAGAAGAAGGCCGAAGAGCTTGAGCACGAGCGCGATGAGAAGCTCACCGAGGGTGACCACTTCGAACACCGCCACCATATCTTGACCATCGCCGTTACCATTATCCACGTCGCCATTGCCATTGCCACTGTGGCCATCATCACCAAGGGTCAAAAATGGCCTTGGTACGCCTCCATCGTGTTAGCAATTATTGGCATGGGCGTCGCGGCAAAAGCCTACATCGGCTGAGCGCACACGCGGCATTAAAAAAGCCCGCAACCAAGGTTCCGGGCTTTTCTTTATCTGATAGCTAAAAGCTTACTTGCCTGTGGTCTTCATGCGGGTGTTGCAGGCGCTGTAGTACTTTGGCCATGAGCCGTACTGAGCCTTCAACACGTCCTTGTTAGCATCCCATTCAGCGCCGCATGCCTTGATGCGCGCATCATGGCCAGCCTTGCCAGGTGCGTTCAATGCTGTTGGAGCGACCATTGGTGCTGCAGGAGCCATTGGCTTTGCAGGAGCAGCGGCGGCAGGAGCCATTGGCTTAACAGGCGCAGCAGCAGCAGGAGCCATTGGCTTTGCTGGTGTGGTTGCAGCAGCAGGTGCGGCAGGCGCAGTTGCAGCAGCAGGTGCCGCCTTGGCATCAGCAGCGCACTTGGAATAAAACTGCGACCAGGTCTGGCCGGCCAGAGTGTTTGCAGTTTTTGCAGCTTCATATTTTACGCCGCATTCTTGCATTACCGAAGCCGCACGCGCTGGTGCGCTCGCAGCAAGAGTGAAACCGGCAGCCAATACAGCCGCGCCAAATGCAGTTCCGATCAAACGAATAGTCATTGTTCTCTCCTCAATAAATAGTGTCACCAACCGCCATTTGGGTACGCGCGCATTCCTCATGGAAATTGCCTGACGGCACTTAGCGACCCAATGTTTTTCTTATGCCCGTTCTTACATGAACAGTGCATGACTAAATCACAGCTAAACCAAGACCGCCTTAGTGAATATCCCCTAAACGGTCCGCATTTGCTAAAGTTTAACTCTCGCTCAGCTTGTGCCCGCCAAATCGGCGTATCAACCAAGAGCGAAACAACGCCACCGCCTCATTGTTCAAGTCTTCCGGGTGCGTTGCCAGATAATAGCCATAGCCATCATCCAACAATATATCAAATGGTTGCACGAGTTTTCCTGAAGCGATTTCAGCTTTAAACAACATCGGATCCACCAATGCCAATCCTTCGCCGGATAAAGCATATTGAACTGCAAGTTGCGCTGTATCAAACACCAGTCCGCGATTGACTTTTATTTCCGGATGTCCGGCGCGGCGCATGAACATTTCCCAAAATTCATGGCGCGGCCGCCCCTCAAGCTTAACATGCAGCAGATCGTTACTTGAGACGATTGCCGCAAGGTCAGCGTCAACAATGCGTTGCGCAACTTTGGGTGTGCACACCACCGAGAGCTGAACCATCCACAGCAAGTCTAAAATCGAAGTGCTCACCTCCGGCTGCTTATAAACCACCGCAACATCGGCATCGCCATCGTTGGGGTTAGTGGCGGGTTTTGAGGCAATTTCCAACGTTATATCCGGCTGCTCGGCACGAAAATCCTGCAATAACGGAATTGCCATCTGGTGCGCGAATGTGGGTGGCAAAAACACCTTCAACACCCGTTTAGGTGTGCCTTTTTCGCGGATGATCTCGCCCAGAGCCTGGTCTATCCGGTCAAAGCTTTTGGTCACCACCGGCAGCAGGTGCTTGCCCGCCTCGGTTAACACCAGTTGTTGGGGCCGCCGTTCAAACAGCGGCACGCCCAAAAACTGCTCCAGCACAATCACATGCCGCGACACCGCGCTCTGCGCCACCGTCAGCTTATTGGCAGCCGCAGTAAAACTCAGCAGGTTCCCCGCCGCCTCAAACGCCCGCAGGGCATTCAGTGGCAACCATTTACGATCCATTCTTGACTCAATTCCGCTTCAGTCAGCCTATGCGTGTCGCTTTCAACACTTCCTCGTTGAGATCATAGCCCATTCCCGGCCTGTCGGATAGAATGATCAAACCGTCTTGGTTAACCCGCAACGGCTCTTGCATCATGTAATCGCGCCGGTCCAAATCCCACTCAGGCGGGTCAAATGGAAATTCCAGAAAGGGTGCATCGCAAGTGCCCGCTGTCAAATGGGCGTTGGCAGTCACGCCCACGCCATTGGTCCAGGTATGCGGCGTAAATATCAGATTATGGTCCTGCGCCATCTGCGCCACGCGGCGGCAGCCGGTGATGCCGCCCACCAGCGCCACGTCCGGCTGAATCACATCCAGCGCCCCCGCCGTAATGAGATTGCGGAATTCATACAGTTCGCGCGTCATTTCGCCCCCGGCAATGCGCACATCTGTGCAGTCGCGCAAGCGCCGCATCCCTTCCACGTCGCCGCGATGCAGCGGCTCTTCCATCCAATAAACACCAAGCTTCTCGAGCTCGCGCGCCACCTGCACCGCGTCTTTCAACGACCATGGCGCGTAGGTATCCCAATTCATCCGCCAACCCTGATTGCAATCCACCATCAGATCAAGCTTATCGCCAACACGCGCCCGCACCGCCTCCAGCGCCTTGATGTCCTTGCGCCAGTCGCCGCGGTGAAACCGGATTTTCAACGCACTGTAGCCCAGCGCATGATATTTTTGTGCCGCATCAGCCAATTCGGCAGGCGCGCGTAAAGTGCCAGAGCTGGCATAGGCCTTTACGCTGTTGGAAAGCCCGCCCAGCAACCGCCAGCAGGGCTGCCCAGTGATTTTCCCGGCCAAATCCCAAAGCGCCAAATCCAGCGGCCAGCAACGTCCGGCATGGAAGTTGATGTTGTTGATCACCCGCCAATGCCGCTCGATTGCCATTGCATCCTGCCCGATGAACAAATGCTCATTGCCCTCAAACCCGAGCATCAGATCGCCGGAGCCATAGCCTGTCAGCCCGGCATCGGTATTCACCCGCACAATCGTCGCGTCCCAAAAGGTGCGCGGCTTGGTGTCCCAGCTGGCGTTAAACGGCGGCGAGAAGTGCAGCCTGTGCTGCGAAACCTCAATGCCTGTGATGGTGACCTGTGTCATGCTCTACCTCATTGCCAGTGTTGCGCGCGCCAATGTGATGAGGTCAGCGTTGGAGCTCGCCCGCCAGTTTGATGTCTGCATCGGTACATTTTCCGGCCGCATCATCTGCTCCGCCAGCCGCTCTGCCGAAATATCGGCGCATTCATGCAGGTGCATCTCGAGGCCACTGGCGCGGATCAGCTGTTCAAACCCGCGTGCAAAATCTGCTGCGGTCTCACCCGCGCCCAAAGCCTTGGCGCAGGCCGCCCAACGTCCGTCATCCTGCACAATGTTCCATGGCAGCGTTGCCAGCATCGCCACACCAACGGCGCGGCCGTGATGCACGCCTTTGAGCGAGCCGATCGCGTGGCCGATGTTGTGCGCAATCGCGGTACCGCAATTGTCGATGGCAATTCCGGCCAGCGTCGCCGCCAATTGCACCCCGGCGCGCGCTGCAACGTTGCCGGGATCGTTGACAGCGTTTAGCAGATGCAAACCGACAAGGCGGATGGCTTCATAGGCATAGATGTTGTTGAGCGCGTGATTATTACGGTTTGTCGCCGCTTCAACCGCATGGACCAGCGCATCAATTCCGGTTGCAGCCGTCAGGAACGCAGGCAGCTTGAGCGTCAGCTCCGGATCCAGAATAGCCAGATCGGCTTTGGTCTCCTCGCCCCACAGCCAAACTTTAGCCTTGTCGGCGCGGGTCAAAATCGCCGTGCGGGTTACCTCGGCACCTGTGCCGGATGTGGTGGGCAGGGTGATACATTTCAGCCGCGAGCCGGGAAACGGCGCTTCACAGAGCTGATATTTCAAGGCCGAATCTGGTGCGGCGGCAATGGCAGCAACCACTTTACCCAAATCCAGCGCCGACCCGCCGCCTAAAGCCACCACCAGCTGCGCCTGAACTTTGCGGGCCAAATCGGCTGCCGCGTCGGTTTGCGCAATGGTCGGGTCTCCGGTGAAATCCTTGAAAATATGGGCCTTAAGGCCGGCGGCCTCCAGCGAGGCTTTCAAATCCGTATGCGCGCCCGAAGCCTCCAGACCCGGATCAGCCACCAGCAAAACCGCCGCTCCTTTTGGCACCAGCTCCAAAGCCTTGGCACCAATCTGATGTCGCGCGCCCGCGCCGGACAAAATTTGCGGCACCCGCGCCAGTTCCACGCTCATAAATGTCTCCATAGATTTACACGCTATGGTCGGCTTTACGATGCGTCCCGCAAACATCAATTGCAGATGCGGCTATTTGAAAATGTGATGTGCCACGCGCCGGAGCGCTAATCTGCCGCTTTCAACATCAGCCCGATGTCGCCGGGGGTGACCGGCCTGCTGAAATGATAGCCCTGCACTTCATCGCAATTGCTTGATCGCAAAAATGCCAATTGCCCTGCCGTCTCGACACCCTCGGCAATAACCTTCATCTTGAGATTATGCGCCAGCGCTATAACCGCGCTGACCACGGCCTTATCACTCTCATTGGTCAGAATTTCATCGACAAAGGTCTTATCAATCTTAAGCCGCGCCACCGGAAAATCCTTCAGGGCGCTGAGGCTTGAATAGCCGGTGCCAAAATCATCAATAGCCAGTTGAATGCCAAGCTCCTGCAGCTCGTTCATTGTGGCAACCGCCTGCGCCACATCCTGCATGATCAGGCTTTCGGTCACCTCAAGTTCCAGATAATGCGAGGCGAGGCCGGTCTCCATCAAGGTATCCTTGATATATTGAACCAGGTTCTTTTCCCGGAACTGCCGCGCTGAAACATTGACGCACACTCGGATCGGCGCAAGACCTGCATCTTGCCAAGCCTTATTTTGCAAACACGCCGTGTGCATAACCCATTCACCGATCTGGACGATAAGCCCGGTTTCCTCGGCAATCGGAATGAATTTGTCCGGAGGAACGGTGCCCAAGGTCGGATGATGCCACCGGATTAGCGCCTCCACCGCAAAAATCTTGCCACTGGCGAGGTCAATTTGCGGCTGGTAATGCAGCGCAAACTCGGCTCGGCCCAATGCGCCGCGCAGTTCCTCTTGAAGCTCAAACTTCTCGTGGACGCTGTCGTTCAGTTCTGGCGTATAAAATTGAAAATTATTGCGCCCGAGCTCTTTGGCACGATACATCGCGGCATCGGCATTTGCGAGCAGTGCAATGGCGTCTATGCCGTCATCCGGGTAAGTTGCCACACCAATGCTGGCCGTTATCAGCAATTTATGCTTGCCCCGAACAATAGGCTCCGAAATCGCAGCGGTGATTTTCTGCAGCGTCGATATGGTCGCGTCGATGTTTTTCGTCTGATCAAACAGGATGACGACAAACTCGTCCCCGCCCAGCCGCACTACAGTATCGGTGGTCCGCACGGCCTTAAGCATCCGGGCGGAAACTGTTTTAAGAATCTCATCCCCGACCGGATGGCCCAAACAATCATTCACCTGCTTGAAGTGGTCGAGATCAATAAAGACAACCGACACGCCGCGGCCATAGCGGTTTGAAAACGAAATAGCTTGCGCCAACCGGTCATTGAGCAACGCCCTGTTGGGCAGCCCGGTTAAAGCATCATGGTTGGCCATATATTCGATACGGTCTTCATTGATTTTACGCTGAATGGCAATCCCGGCAAAATGAACGGTAATATCCATCAGGCCTATTTCGGCTGCGCTCGGTTCGCGTGCGGTTTTGGAATACATCGCAAAGGCACCCAAAACACTGCCATATTGCGAAACGATCGGCGTTGACCAGCACGCTTTATAGCCGTAGGGCGTCACCAGCGCGCGATGCCCATCCCACAGCGGATCGGTTCTGATGTCAGATACGATCACCCGTTCCGAACGAAAAGCTGCCGTGCCACACGAGCCGACGCTTGGCCCGATACGGACCCCGTCGATTGCTTTCAAATAGGCCTCAGGCAGGCTCGGTGCCGACGCGTGCCGCAAGTGCAGACCATCCGGCTCGAGCAGCAATATAGAGCCGGCAATGCCGGGCGCTTTATGTTCGACCAGATAAATAAGCTTATCGAGAATGTCGTTAACCGGCGCGCCGGAGGCGATCAGCTCAAGAACCTCAACGCGCCCCGCTCGAATTTCATCTTCATGCTTCTGCAACGTGATGTTGCGGGCAATGCCCAGCAAACCAAACACCTTGCCATCGGCATTTTTGATCGGGACTTTGGTGGACGAAAACCACTGCTCAACCCCGGTTGCAGAAACCACCACTTCTTCTTGAGCGATAGAGGGCGCGCCAGAGGCAATCGTTGCCTGCTCAAGCATTGAAAATTCAGCCGCATGTTCGGGCGCGTGCAGATCAAAATCAGACAAGCCGATCATCTCTTTCGAACTGGAACGTCCGTTATCAATGGCAAGCGCGGAATTCGCGATGACAAAACGGCCGCTGACATCTTTGATCCACAGAAAATCCGGCACCCAATCGATCAGCATTTGTAACGAGATTGAATCATTTTCAAGTTTGGTAACGTCACTATGCGTGACAAAAACCCCGCCCTCAGGCGTCCGGACATAGGTTTCACAAATGCTACGGCCATCGCACAGCACATAGGTACGCTTGCCTAATTGCTCCGAAGCGCCTGCCGTTTGATAAAATGCCACATAATGCTCAATAGCTTCTTTGGGCAGCGTCCCCGCGTTCAGGCGCAAGCCGGCAATGTCTCGCACTGTCATGCCCGAGTTTAAGTCCCCGGCGCGCAACTTGAACATCTCTTCATATTTTTTGTTGCTCAACACCAAGACGCCATGGGCGTCAAAATATGAAATGCCCTCGGAAATATGCATCAAAGCCGTGACATAAGGCTGAATGCTCGAAACCTGCGTGGACATCGTCGCGTGAAAATCGATATCCAGAAACTCTGCCGAAAGACTGTCCAGCTTTTGCAGCGCATCGTCTTGCGGTTTGGACTTTTGCGCCCCAAGCGTTTGGATTGAATTTTTGGACACTGGCGACACAACTTTCTAAAAATCTAGATTTTCAAGGATTATAAAAATCCGGATAAATACAATTAAAATATTGGTTGATGCATATTAAGATTTAATGAGACTTTCTCTTCGTAATGAATCGAAGATACCATAATATTTTCGAGTATTATTCTCATAAAATTAGATGTTTTTTTTAAGACTAAGGTATCAAAAGACATTATTGATTATAAAATTGGCATATATTTTCCAATATTATTTTAAAGCACAAAATTATGGTACGATTTGTTTACCATAACACCTGAAAAACGCCTTCAAGCGAACAGCCATAGGTCAATGATCGCCCATAATTCCGTGTGTAATGTCTTGGAACGGCACTCAAGAGATGATGCCGTCTAATCCGAAGAAACGTAAAAGCAGCCGTCCGGCACATGCGCGTAACCAATGCGAAACTCCAGCGGAAAGCCGCGTTTTTCAAAAACCAGCCGCTCGGTTTTCAGCAACGGCGCTCCCACTTCAACGGCCATTAATTTAGCACCCTGCGCCGACGCCAAAACGGCCGTGACACGCTCTTGAACCTTGCCTATCGAATAGCCGTGAATCGCCATAAATTCGAACACATCCACAGAATTGAATGGCTGCTCCGGCCCGGCTTCAAAAAGCTCCGCAGAAAAATAAAGCGTTTCCAGCACCACCGCGGCAGGCGTTAAAGCGGCAGGTGTTGCGGAGGCTCCGGCTGAAGGCTCCGCCCGATGAATTTGCGTGATGACATTGATTTTGGCGTCCAGCGGCAGCGCCAGTTATTCGGCAATTTGCGCATGGGACACATCAATCCGGGTGCGAACGTCCGTTTTGCTCCAAACATACGACGCCAACTCCTCCGCCCGCCGGAGCCGGTTGAGCTTATCGGGCTTGCCAATCCAGCGGCGGTCCGCAACCAGCGTTCCCTTGCCCTGTTGCCGGATAAGCAATTTGTCGTGCACCAGCATTTCAACAGCCTTTCGGACTGTTCCAATACTGGCCTTATACTCCAGAGTGAGATCATATTCGTTGGGGATATAGCTATTTTCGGGCAGGGTTCCGTCCATGATGCGCTTTTGCAGCACCTCAAACAGCTGTTGATAAAGGGGTTTTCGCGCGAAAGGTTCAGGCTGATCACTATTCATTTAAGCTTAACGCTCCGCAAACAAATCATTCCCCCTGCATAGGCTATCACTTTACTCCACCTAAATAACAGTTCTTAGCCGAATAAGTTCCCAACATTGCTTAAAAATAAGCAAAACAATACTGTCTAAAAGCTGCGTTATCGCAAACATATACATGTCCAATGACCTATGACAAATGACAGCGGGGGACTTACGACACTTGATATTTAAATTTCGCGGTCAGTAAGCACCTTAAACTGAATTAGTTGCACCACCCGTCCAAAAGCTCACCTTGGCTGCAAATGGAGCATATCCTTGCAGCAGCTTACGTCCCGCCTCGCCCTCACCCTCGTGATCGCATTTTCTAGTTTTGGTTCGGCAATGGCAGACGTGCGCCAAACCCACTTTCACGTCGGACTGATCATTGTGCCCTACAAGCTCAGTCCTGAATTCCGCGCCAAAAATCGATCCATCTCAGTGGCCGATATCCGCTTAGAAAAATCGCAGACATCGCACAAACACCATAGGCATTTGCCGAAATGATCCGTTTTGGCCCGCACGTTTCCATTGTTTGTTCTTCCGGCTCCGCCACGCGAAAGGGACCACGACATGTTTAAAGACACCCGGCTTAAAAGCTCTTGCATTTTAGCGTCGCTGTTTGTCGCCGGATACATATTCGGTAACCTCGATCGTGATGTCATGCAGCCCGGGCCAATCGCCGCTTGGCTGGCCGGAAGCGCGCAATTCGTCCAGAATATCCTTCACGCGATCAAAGAGTACGGCAGCAATGTCCTGTCTGAAGTTTTGCTTTTCGCCGATGACGTCCATAAATATCCGCTGTTAACCGTTGCGGCATTGATCAGCATTGGCATTCAGATCGTCGCGCTTAAAAAGCCGGTGCCTTCAGTCCGTACCACTCAAATGGCTACTGTTGCAGTGCCAGACCCCGCCCCCCAAACAGCGCTGTCTCAGCTTCCCGCCTTGGCCCCGAAGCGGCAGGCCGAACGCAATGCCGAGGATGAGGCAATGTCCACCGCACCGGCCATTCCCCGGGTTTTACTCAACAATCCCTATGACAAAAAAATCGAATATTTAACTTTTGAAGAGCGGGTTCAAATTGCCGTTCAGGCGTCTGTGCGCAAGGGCCGCGTCATTGGCGTCATCTATTTCCACTTGGACTTCACCCCGCGCGCTCCCGGCAGTCCACAAGCCGTGACCACCAGCGAAGACGTGATCTTGCAGCTGGCCGCAGAATTGGAGACACAATTGCGCGCAACCGACTGCGTGAAATGCGTCAGCAGCACCGAAATTGCGGTGTTTGTGTCGCTGCTTTCCGACTCATCCCAGTTAAATTCGGTTACGCAACGCTTGTCAGCCACCCTTACCAGACTGATGTCCGCAAACGAAACCGTCAGCGCGCAGATTTCGCAAGGCAGCGTTCTCTATCCTATGGGTGGATATTCCAGCGTTGATCTGGTCGCCTCTGCCCGCCACAAGGCGAAATTAACCGCTGCAAACCCGCTTTTAGGGGCGCAAGAGCCAACACAGGCGTCAACAAATTCTGACGTCAGCCACTCCCTGCCACGATCAAACCGCAGTGGAACCGCATTCACCGTCAATTAAAGAGGCCACCACACAAACGCCAGTCGCGGGGAAAGTGCCGCGTCAAACTCAACCTATCGCAGTTCAAACCCAAAATCCGACTGCCCTCCCCGAACTATAAAGTCCTCCCTGCCGCATAAAATATTTTCGTCGCACTCTTGCAAACTTGTCCTTGCCAACAAATGTAAATGTTTGTTACATTAACATCGGCGATAACCGTAACATCAGAGTTTGAACGCAATGAAAATTGCGCTCCCGAATGGCACATTCTGAATCACATCGCCTTTAAGAGGAGTGACTTATGTCTCCAGCAAGTGATGGTACTCAAGACGGTGCCGCCAGCGGCGCGTCGGATAATGGCCCGTTCGGGCAACGTGGATGGAACAGGGGTGAGGGCCGCCGCTTCGGCAACGGCCCGCAAAATGGTCGTCAGGACGGGCGCAGCTTTGAAGGGCGCGGTTTTGGCCGTCGTTGTGGTGGTGGCAGCCCGTTCGAACTTGTCGCGATGATTCTGGGCTTTATCGTGTTTTGGCCGCTTGGCCTCGCCATTTTGTTTTGGCGGATGATGCGCCGCAATCCAGGGCAGATGCCTTTTGCCGCCAACTTCGGCAATTGGCAGTCAAACTGGTCCCAGAACGCTTGGGGTAGCTCCAGCTCTTGGGGTGGCTCAACCTCCGGAAACACTGCGTTTGACGATTGGAAAACCGCCGAACTCGAACGTCTGGAACAAGAGCGCCGCAAGTTGGCTGAAGCCCAAAAGGCATTCGGCGAGCATTTGAACAATCTGCGCAAGGCCAAAGACCGCGCCCAGTTTGATGAATTCATGCAGGCTTACCGCGCCAAACCAACAGAATAATGCGTCGCATCTAACGCGCCCGCACTTTTAAAAAGGCGCAACCTTGGAGGTCAATCCGGGTTGCGCCTTTTTTTGTTCTGGGGAATAATTCGTCAAATTTTCATCGAGTCAGAGTTGTCTTATGAATTTTGCCCCGCTTCTCGCCGCCGCCCCCATCGTCAAATGGCACACCTTTGCTGCGCTTCTCGCCCTGTTGATCGGCCTTGTGGTGGCGCTTACCCGTAAAGGCAGCACAATTCATGTCTGGCTTGGCCGCGTCTGGGTAAATCTCATGCTGCTGGTGGCGCTCAGCTCATTCTGGATTAAAGGTTTTGGCCATGTCAACTGGATCCATTTTCTCTCGCTAGTCACGCTGGTTTCGCTTCCTGTTGCCATCCACGCCAAGCGCATCGGCAACATCCGCCGCCACGCGCTCACCATGAGCATGACCTATTTGGGGCTTATGATCGCCGGCGTGTTCACGCTCATCCCCGGGCGCATTCTCGGTGCAGCCGTTTTCGGCTGGTGATTATTCCGCCAGCGCCCGCAGCGCTTCGCCCTCCACCCGGCAACCAATCCATTCTTGATGCAGTTTGCTGCCCAGGCCTTTGTAAAACGTGATCGACGGCGTGTTCCAATCCAGCACCTGCCATTGCAGCCGCATCAGGCCTTCGCGCTCGCAGCGTTTGGCCAAGGATTTGAGCAACATTTTGCCAAACCCCAACCTGCGAAACTGCGGCCGCACGTATAAATCTTCCAAATAAATCCCGTGGCGGCCGTTGAAGGTGGAATAATTGTAAAACCACAGCGCAAAACCGGCGGGGGTCATTGCTCCGCTTTCCTCAACGCGCTCAACAATATCGCAAAAAACTCTTGGATTTGGCCCGAACAACGCCTCGGTCACCATTGCAGGTGTTGAAATCACCTCATGTTGCAGGTTTTCATACACGGCCAGCTCATGAATAAATTCGAAAATTTGACCCGCATCCGTCGCTTCAGCCTTGCGCAAAATTGCCGACACATCACTCTCCCGGTTGTTAAATGTATCTTAAACAAGTTCCGCCATTTTTAAGCAATGGTGCGTAGCGTAAAGCCATATCTCACAGCTGCCCTTCTGCTTGGCATTTTGGCAGGCTGTTCTGTTTTCCGGCGTGAAGAGCGGCCCGCGTGGCGCTCTCAGGCAGAGAGCGTCTGCCTGTCGCAAAAGCTCGTCCAAACCTCTGCCTATGTCCAGCCCGCGCCCTCCATCGATGGCCCCGGCATTTGCGGCATGGATCATCCCTTCAAAACCACCGCTCTGGCGCAGGGCAGCGTTGCGCTCGATAGCCGCGCCACGCTCGCCTGCCCGATGTTGCCCATGCTCGATCAATGGGTGATCGAAGTTGTGCAACCCTATGCGCAGGCCAGATTTGGCGAGCCGGTTGTCAAAATCAACACCATGGGCTCCTATGGCTGCCGCACCATTGATCACATAAAAGGCGCGTCTTTGTCCGAACATGCCTTTGGTAATGCCATCGATGTTGCCGGCTTCAAGCTCGCCTCTGGCCGTGAAATCAACGTTCAAAAGGGCTGGAAAGGCCCGGATGAGCAGGAGCGCGCTTTCCTGCGCGAGGTGCAAGCCGGTGCCTGCACCTATTTCACCACCGTGCTAGCTCCCGGCTCGGATATGTTTCACTACAACCATATCCATGTTGATCTTGCCCGCCACCGCATTTTGCGTGATGGCACCATGTATCGCGTTTGCAAACCCGTACCCACAGATGTGTCCACACCGTTGCCGGACACCGCGACGCCCGCCGATGTGAATGCCGAGGGTGAAGACAGCAATGGTCAGATGGGCATCATAAGCCAGTCTCCGGTTGTGCCCCTTCAAGCGCCTCAGGCCAGCTTCACGCCGCGGCCGCGCACAGGTAATGTCGGCCTGCCGCCCGCTACCATCGGCGCTGTCAGCCCGCAATATCGCCAACCGGGCGCGCTGCAACCCAAATCTCTGCAACCTATGTCGCAAGGCACCGACGAGGAAGATACTTCGCAGTTTGATTTGCCTGCCATGTAGCTCACTGGCGCGGTAACTCGCCTAGCATAAACGACTGCGCCAAAATGCGCCCCGCAGCGCAAACATCCCTTGCACCATTGCGCATGACACGAGCGTCTCACCCTGCTAATTTATTGCAATGATTGAGACGAAATCCCAGAAAAAAGTTCCCGCCTACATCCTCACCGGTTTTTTAGGTGCCGGAAAAACCACATTGCTGCGCCATTTGATCGAGTCGACATCCGGTCAGCGCTTCACCGTTATCGTCAATGAGTTCGGCGATATGGGCTTCGATGGTGAAATCATCGAGTCCTGCTGTTCTGATGTGGTGGAGCTGAAAAACGGCTGCATCTGCTGCCGCGTTGGCGATGATCTTGTCCCCACTCTGGAAACAATCCTTGAGCGCGAAGACCCGCCCCACGCCATTTTGATCGAAAGTTCCGGCCTCGCTTTGCCACAGCCCGTGGTCGAGGCCTTCCGCTTTCCCACCATCGCCAAACGCGCCACTGTTGCCGGCGTCGTCGTCGCGGTGGATGCTCCGGTGTTTGATGCGGGCATGTTTGACGATGTACTGGGCGCGCTGCGCGCTGCGCCCACCCTCGCCCCGCGCGGGGCCACCGCCTTCCATAATGGCGGCGATGATCCGGTGGCGGAAGTCCTTGAAGACCAGCTCCGCGCAGCCGATTTGGTCATTCTCACCAAGATGGATTTACTCACCCCCGCGCGCCAATCCGCGCTGAGC
This sequence comes from Methylovirgula sp., assembly GCA_043784625.1. Lineage (GTDB taxonomy): Bacteria > Pseudomonadota > Alphaproteobacteria > Rhizobiales > Beijerinckiaceae > JANXSV01. The sequence continues at coordinate 3,048 of JAYVYB010000428.1, read as the reverse complement.
GCTGCCTTTACCCACGCGCTTCCCGCTGATGTAGCCCTTGCTTCCGCCAAAAATGGCGAAGTTGATGCCAACACTCTGCTCTCGCTCAGCGCCAGCGCCGAAAACGCACTGGAACGCAAACCCTCCCGCCATGCTTTGGAAGGCGAACATGAGCATGATGAATTCGAAGGCCACGTCTTTGACCTTGGTGAGATCAAAGACCGCCACGCCATGCAAGATCGCGTTACCGCAGCCATGAGCCGCTTTAAGCTGTTACGCGTTAAAGGCTTTGTGGCGCAAAGCGGCCGCGCCGAGCGTTTCATTTTGCAGGCCACCGCCGCCGCAACCACCCTATCGCGCGACAAAATGTGGACGTCGGACGCACCGCGCACCACCCGCCTCGTTGCCATCGGCCTCAAAGGCCTCGACGCCGCCGCCATTCAACTTGCCATTCAGGAGCCAGCATGACCCTACGCTCACTTTCCACCCGCTTCGCCACCGAGCGTCAAACCATGGAGGGTGGCTTTTCGGTCAATCGCTTTGGTGAAGACCATGAAGCCCGCTTCATGGACCCCTATTTGATGGTGGATGCCTTCGCCATGTCAGAAAATTTCTTCGCGCCGCATCCCCATGCCGGATTTGCGCCGATGACCTATCTGCTGCCGGAATCCGAAATCGGCATTTACAATCGCGACAGCACCGGCGTGCGCAATTTCATCAATCCGGGCGCTGTATTGGTCAATGTCGCCGGGCGCGGCATGATGCATGAGGAGCCGCCGATGAAGCGCGGCACAGCGGCGCGCGGCCTGCAGGTGTTTATCAATCTGCCGACGTCGCTCAAATTCATGCCGCCGCAGATCGTCCATGTGGATGTGGCCGATATTCCAAAAATCGAGAAAAATTCCGCCCTCATCCGCGTGCCACTGGGCACCTCCAATGGCGTTACCTCCCCCGCCAAGTTGCCCTATCCGGTGCGCCTTGTTGACGTAACGTTGCAGCCGGATGCCACATTCGAGCAGGAGCTGACCGCTGCCGAAAACTGCTTTATCTATTTGTTTGAAGGCGATGCCGTCTTCGAAGGGGCCGATGGCGAGGCCAAAATCGAGCTTTATGATGTGCTGGCAACCCGCCCGGGCGGAACCACCTTGCGCATACGCGGCGGCGCAAAAACCGCCCGCTTCGTGCTGTTTGCCGGCAATCCGATTGGGGAGCCGATTGTCTCTTACGGCCCGTTTGTGATGTCCAGCCGAGAAGACATCATGAAGGTGATGAACGATTATCGCCAAGGCAAAATGGGCGCGCTGGACGGGTCCACCTATGACGCAAAAGGCAATCTGATTTTAACCTGAGGCAAATGCCTTACTTCAGCACAAGGCTGGACTAAGCGGGCGCGGGTCACTGGTCTAAAGCGGCCCCGCCCGCGTATCAGCCCCATGGCTAAAATGCGCAAAAAATCCGACCTGCCCGAAAAAACTTGTATCACTTGCGGACGCCCGTTCGTGTGGCGCAAAAAATGGGAAAAGGTCTGGACGGAAGTCAAGTTCTGCTCGGACAAATGCCGCGCCTCCAAACCCGCATCTGCCAAATGAGCGCCCTTCGTTTTATCCTCGGCGATCAGCTTTCAAGCAGCATCTCCGCGCTGCGCGGAGCAACCCCGCAAGACGTTATTCTCATGGTCGAGGTGGCTGAAGAAGCCACCTATGTGCCGCATCACAAACAAAAGCTGGCGTTTGTATTTTCGGCGATGCGCCACTTTGCGCAGGAGTTGCGCGAGCTGGGTCTCACTGTCGATTATGTCGCGCTTGACGATCCAAATAACACCGGCTCTTTCACCACAGAGCTTACCCGCGCACACGCCCGCCACACCCCAAACTCAATCGTCATCACCGAAGCCTCCGAGTGGAGGGTGATGCAAATGATCGAGGCGTGGCAATTTCCCTGCCCGGTGGAAGTTTTGCAAGACACCCGCTTCTATGCCTCGCAGGCCTTTTTCGCCAGTTGGGCAAAGGGCCGCAAAAACTATCGTATGGAGTTTTTCTACCGCGAACTGCGCCGCAAAACCGGCATTTTGATGGAGGGTGAAGAGCCCATTGGCGGCCAGTGGAATTTTGATGCGCAAAACCGCAAACCCTTGCCTAAAAACCTCGCCACCCCGCAGCGCCTGCGTTTTGCGCCGGACGCCATCACGCAAGAGGTGCTCGCCCTGGTCGCCACCCGCTTTCCAAATCATTTTGGTGATTTGGAGCCCTTTGGCTGGGGCGTAACCCGCACCGACGCGCTGTTGGCGCTGGATCATTTCATTGCCGATTGCCTGCCCTTGTTCGGCGATTTTCAGGATGCGATGAAACAGGGCGAAGACTTCATGTTCCACGGCCTGATCTCGCCATATCTCAATATTGGCCTGCTTACCGCCCGCGAGGTGGTAAAGCGCGCGCAGGCTGAATATGCCGAAGGCCGCGCCCCGCTCAATGCCGTGGAAGGCTTTATCCGCCAAATCCTCGGCTGGCGAGAATATGTGCGCGGGCTGTATTGGCTGGAAATGCCGGCCTACAAAGACACAAATTCTCTTAAAGCCAGCCGGAACCTGCCGTCGTTTTTCTGGAGCGGCAACACCAGGCTCAATTGCCTGCAACAAGTGATTGATGTCACCAGGCGCACCGCCTATGCCCACCATATTCAACGGTTGATGATCACCGGAAATTTCGCGCTGTTGCTCGGTGTCGCCCCGGCACAAATCGAAGAATGGTATCTGCTGGTCTATCTCGACGCCTACGAATGGGTGGAGTTGCCCAATGTGCATGGCATGGTGATGTTTGCCGATGGCGGCTTGCTCGCCTCCAAGCCCTATGCGGCGTCTGGAGCCTATATCAACAAAATGTCGGATTATTGCAGCGGCTGTTATTACGACCCTGCCCTGAAAACCGGCCCGCGCGCCTGCCCGTTTAACCCGCTCTATTGGAACTTCCTGATTGAAAATCAAAGCGTGCTGAAGGGCAATCCGCGCATGGCCATGCCCAATGCCACCCTGTCCAAAATGACAGACACGCGCCGCGACGAGATCACCAGCGA
>JAYVYB010000427.1:0-3085 GCA_043784625.1 Methylovirgula sp. | reverse complement strand
AACGGGCGATTGCCGAAAGATCAATCGAGTTGGAAACGGTGAGCGTGTGCAATGCTGCAATTGAGAGAAGCCTCACCCCATCCGTTTCGGCTTGCCCTTGGCTGTGCGTGTGCCGCCCATGCCGCCGCTGCTGCGCCCAGAGGGTCGCGGCGCTTGCGCGGAACGTGCAGGCACCGCTTCGCCGCCGCCCCAATTGTGCGGGCCCATATCCTCATCGCGCGGTTTGTGGGCACGGGTCGAGGGCATGTTGGCGCTGTCGCCATAAGAGCGCGGGCCATCATATGACCCCGCCTTGCCTTCAATGTCGCGCTGTTTGGCCAGCGGATCATCAGCAATCGCCAGTTCGGTCGCTTGCAAGCGCCGCAATTCGTCACGCAAGCGCGCGGCGGTTTCAAACTCGAGATTGCCGGCGGCCTCTTTCATGCGTTTTTCGAGATCGGCCAGCGTGGTCTTGAAATTATGGCCGGGAGTGATGCTGGAAAGGCCGGTGTCAACCGTGACATGGTCGCCTTCGTAAACGCTGCCCAAAATATCCTGAATGCCGCGCTTGATGCTGGCGGGCGTGATATTGTGGAGAGTATTATACTCAACCTGCTTGGCGCGGCGGCGGTCTGTCTCGGCGATGGCGCGCTCCATCGAGCCGGTCATTTTGTCGGCATAAAGAATAACGCGGCCATCAACATTGCGGGCGGCACGGCCAATGGTCTGAATTAACGATGTTTCGGAGCGTAAAAAGCCCTCCTTGTCGGCATCGAGAATGGCCACCAGCGCACATTCAGGAATATCCAAACCTTCACGCAGCAAGTTGATGCCGACCAGCACGTCAAAGGTGCCAAGACGCAAATCCCGCAGAATTTCAATGCGTTCAATTGTGTCGATATCCGAATGCATGTAGCGCACACGCACGCCATGATCGTGCAGATATTCGGTCAGGTCTTCCGCCATGCGCTTGGTTAAAACTGTGACAAGCGTGCGATAGCCCGCCAGCGAAACCGCTTTGATTTCACCAAGAACATCATCCACTTGCGCGCGGGCAGGGCGGATTTCCACGGGCGGATCAATCAGGCCGGTTGGCCGGATAACCTGTTCTGTAAAGACGCCGCCGGTTTGCTCCATTTCCCATGTGCCGGGCGTGGCTGAGACGTGAACGGTTTGCGGCCGCATCGCCTCCCATTCCTCGAACCGCAGCGGGCGATTGTCGAGGCAGGACGGCAGACGGAAACCATATTCCGCCAGCGTCGCTTTGCGGCGAAAGTCGCCTTTGTACATCGCGCCGATTTGCGGCACGGTGACGTGGCTTTCATCAACAAAAACCAAGGCGTTGTCGGGCAAATATTCAAACAAAGTTGGTGGTGGCTCGCCGGGCGCGCGGCCGGTCAAATAGCGTGAGTAGTTCTCAATTCCGGCGCAAACGCCGGTGGCTTCAAGCATTTCGAGGTCGAACATAGTGCGCTGTTCAAGCCGCTGCGCTTCAAGCAGACGCCCCGAATCGTTGAGCACTTGCAGGCGCGCCTTCATCTCGTTCTTAATGCCGGAAATGCTCTGCAACAGCGTGGGGCGCGGGGTGACATAATGTGAATTGGCATAAACCTTGACCGCTTCAAGGTCTTGGGTCTTCTTGCCGGTGAGCGGGTCAAATTCCTGAATCGACTCGATTTCATCGCCAAAAAAGCTGATACGCCAGGCGCGATCTTCGTAATGGGCGGGAAAAAGCTCGATTACATCGCCGCGGACCCGAAAGATGCCGCGGGCAAAATCACCGATGCTGCGCTTGTACTGGAGCGCGATCAGGTCGGTCATGATTTGGCGCTGGTCGACCTTTTCTCCAACCTTCATCGAGAACGTCATCGCGGTGTAGGTTTCCACCGAGCCGATACCGTAAATGCAGGAGACGGAGGCGACGATGATCACGTCATCGCGCTCCAGCAGCGCGCGGGTGGCGGAGTGGCGCATCCGGTCGATTTGCTCGTTTACCGAAGATTCTTTTTCGATATAAGTGTCCGAGCGCGGCACATAGGCTTCCGGCTGGTAATAGTCGTAATAAGAAACGAAATATTCCACCGCATTGTCGGGGAAGAAGCTTTTAAATTCACCATAAAGCTGTGCCGCCAAAGTTTTATTATGCGCCAAAATCAGCGCCGGACGCCCGGTTTCCTTGATGACCTGCGCCATGGTGAACGTTTTGCCGGAGCCGGTAACACCCAGCAAAACCTGATCGCGGTCGCGCTGTTTAATGCCCTCAACCAGTTCAGCAATGGCGGCAGGCTGGTCGCCCTTCGGCTCATATTCGGACGTTATCTTGAACGCCCGGCCGCCCTCAGACTTGTCCGGACGGGCAGGGCGGTGCGGCACCCACGGCCGCGCATCAACAATGTTAGGGTCGCCAGCCACCAGCAGCGCCTCTAGCGAGTCCGCAGTGGCTTGAACACCGCTCGGCCCGTCCATACGCGTTGGCGGGCGGCGTTTTGGCCCGGCCCGGCGGTTTCCGTCTGAGCCCTCGGCAAAAGTCTCCTTAATGGCCGCCGTTTCAGCCTGAAGCTGGCGCGCCAGACTGGCCTCGGTGGTTGGCGGAACACGCCCGGCCACGAAGGGCTTTTGCGGCGCTTCACTAAACCCTGACGGGTTGAGCGCAGGATTCAGCAAGGCCGCCAAATGGGCGTCAAGCGGCTGCACATCAGGCCGGTTTGCCTTCGGGCTGGCTTTGGAAACGGGAGAGCGGGGACGTGAAACCATGGGTTGAATATGGCCCAGACCTTCGGCTTTTCCAAGGCTGTGGCCGCAATTTAGCCAACACTCCTGACAGCTTTGGTAAAATTAACCAAATGTTAACCTTACAGTTCACCTCACGGCTGCGCTGATATAAGGTTATAAATGGCAATAGGAATTAGCCAATGATGGGGCTTGAAACGATGCAACAATATTTGACCTCCATTTTTGGAGACAACAAGCTTGCCATGTATGGCGCATTGGCGGTTTTGGCGCTGATTATATTGCTTGTTTTATGGTGGGGATTTCGCGCTCTGTTCAGCGGGCGGGTGCGCGCCGGTGGCGGGCGAAATCGCCAGCCGCGTCTGGGTGTGGTTGA
>JAYVYB010000426.1:0-3718 GCA_043784625.1 Methylovirgula sp. | reverse complement strand
GTAAGTGAGTGTATGAGACAGGAAGCGCGGAACAGAACATCTGGGAAACCTGTGGACGATCAGGACCGACCGCTTCGGTAACTTCAACATCGCGATGCAAACCCACTCTGATCTTCCCACGCAGAATGTCGGTTTGGTCTGTGGTCAGTGTTCTGAGATATCGATTTACCGCCTCCAATCCTGTTTGCGAAGCTAAAGCATAACCATTCTTCATTTTCCAAAGTTCGGTGACAGGCATCTTTGTACCTCTGCTCAACGCGACGCCAAGGTCGACGAGCCCATCGAACTGTCTTGTCTCTGTTTGCCCGTGGCCCCCCTCCAAAGGGGCGAAGTAATTACGGTATATGGTTGCAGCTCCAGCAGCGATCGCACAAGACGGGCCTTGCGTGGGGTCGCTCTGATACCGTGTTACGCCTTGCTCCGGTGTGACGTTTGGAGAAATCATCTCTAGCAGATTAAACTGAGAAGCGACCTGGAAAAGCGATCCAATATTTGCTGGCGATTGGTGCATGCTCCGGATGTTTCCTTGAACAACGCTAACCTTGATCTTTCCAGAAGGATTTCTCGAAGATATTGCTCTTTCGCGCAGATCTTGAAGGGAAACTAATTCCAACTCTCCGATGCCATAGCAAGCGCCGTTAACCCTGGAACGAAGACTTCGACCTTCGACCTCCAGTTTGGCACGCGTTCCATCATAATCAGTTTCACGAAATCCTGTGAGTTTTTCGAACCAGTCCATAATTGCTCCGGTGCGCATAAAGGTCCTGTTAATACTAAAGTATAGTGTGCAATTTTATGACGACCAGGCTTTGAAAGTTTCTCTCCCTTTAATAGGCGCGGAGCTATTTACCCAAGTGTATCCGATACTTTGCATTGAATCGTAAAAGCTCTTGAAGGAACAAGCCCTTCTTAGAGTTCGTTTTATAATTCACAAAATTGGGCCACTATTAATTTGACGTCACATTGCGGCCAGAAAAATTATCTGAAATCCGGGCATTCGGGCTGACATTGACGTTTCTACCGTATGCCATTAATGGTGTCTGGGCAATTTCGAAACGGAATCTAAATGATCAAGCTGACGTACGCGTGTGGACTCACGGTACTTTTTCTGACTTTCAGCTATAATGCTCACGCGGTGGAAGACGTGGAAAAATATCAGTTCGCAGAAAAAGGATTTTCGGGGCGAATGAATTTGTCTAAGTTCTCGAGCTGTGAACTGAAAGACAGCATCGGGTGCCTGTCTACAAAAATATTCAAAATAACGATTAGCACTTTAAATCTCTCTAGTGGCAGTGATTGCAGCGTAACTGCGCTGGAAAATTCAAGTGCAAGGATTCTTTCCGACCATGGTCTCTCTGTCCAGTTCTTGGGCGAAAATGATAATTCGGGGACGCTCCAACCTATTGCGGTAGATTTCGGCAAAAAGTCTGCTGTGGTCAAGCCAGGCGATTTTTCTGGCTACTGCGGTATGGGTGGCCGATTTTACGGCAAATGGTTGAAAATTTCAGATTGACACGTCCTTGATAGACAACCAATTAACGTCGGAAATACAGGTATAGATTCACTCTGAAATACAAAGCGACGCTGTCCGTGCGGAATTATGTTTAATTTTTACAGCATAAGAATAGGCATGCGTCTGGCAAAATACTAACCAAAATTAGGTCAAGGTATATAATGACGTTAAAAATGCGCACATACGTTACGCGGCAATTGCAGATCAAGGGTTAATCATGAAATTGGTCTCAGGTTTAATAGTTGGATTTATATTCTTTCCGGTCCAAGCACTCGCAGAAATTGCCTGCAACTCAGAAGAATTGTTAACGTTAGTATCTAATGCTGCCCTGGAAAAAAGTGGCCGCAACGACATTTTACATGTTGCTGATCCACAGTCGGTCAAAATTCAAGCAATAGCCAAAACTGGCCTTCGTAATGGCTTTCAGCAATGCGAAGCGACTATTGTCGCGACAGTTTTTGACAAAGGTAAGAGACTTTCGGTTAGCTCAAACATAAATTACCAAGTAATCAAAGCTTTGGACGGTGATTTTTTCCGTTGGTCGATAACTGCTTTTCCGAAAAACTGGCACCTTAGCCGGGACGAAAACGCCCAAACTGAATTAAAAAAACAGAAAAGCTCCTCTAAGCTCGTTTTTCCTCCGGAGGATCCTGGCTTCGTAATCGGAAGAGTTCTCGATCTTATCAACACAAGCAAACCACCGTCTTGGGACGCCCCTGATTTTGGCAAAAAAATGGAATCGTATCTCACGCCCTCTTTCATCACTGCGGTAGAATACGGCTCAAGGTTTGCAACCTTGCACAGCATCAATTTATATGACGCCGAGTTTTTCACCGGTCAACAGAGTCTAGTAAAAGCTCAACTACTTTCTACTAATTTTACCGACCAGACAGATGATGAAGCGGTCCTAAACGTTACGATTGCAATGATGCTCGAGGGAGACACAACCTTTAAAAATAAAAAAACAATTTTATTTCAAATGAAAAGAGAAAGTGGTGTTTGGAAAATTGACGATTTCGTAAATAGCGAACCTTATAACTTTAAAACTAGTTCGGTAAAATTGCTTTTCTCAAATCCTGGAAAATTCGCTGACTGACGAAGGGAGTTTACATGCGACCGCCGTATTCTGTCGTATTTGTTGTGAGTACACAGAATTAATTTAACCGAACGGCTCTGCTTTAGTTGGCATGTCCGATAAGTCGTTCACACACCAAGTTTTTCATTACTGTCCGTCGTCAGATAAATTGAGTCCTGAGCTTGCCCCTGAAAAACGTTCCCCTTGGCTGATTGTGTATAATCAGCTTTGGAGAGAATTTAATGGTGGGACGAGTACGGGCGCGATACACGCTTGAATTTAAGCAAGAAGCCGTTCGGTTGGTGCGCGGTGGCGAGTCGGCATCATTGTTGGCCAGAAGCCTTGGGGTTTCTTCGCAATCGGTCGATAGCTGGTTGAGGGCTGAAGCTTCCGGCCGTTTGCGTGAAAGCACCGCCAAGCCGATCAACGCTGACCAGATTGAAATTGCGCGTCTGCGTGCCGAATTAGCCAAGGCCCGGATGGAGCGCGACATCTTAAAAAAAGCCATGGCGTATTTCGCGAGGGAGTCGCGGTGAAATATGCCTTTATCGAGCGCCATAAAAATCAGTGGCCGATCGTGGCTCAGTGCAAAGTACTTGAAGTCAGCGCCAGCGGCTTCCATCAACACCGCGCCAAGAAAGCCACTCGTCTTTCACGGCTCGGCGATACAGCACTTCTTGTTCACATTAATGCCAGCTTCAAGGAGATGAAATGAGCCTATGGCTGGCCGCGTATCCGGCGAGAAGGTTGAGAAGGGTATCCGAACAGGCAAGGAGCGGGTGCGCAAGCTTTTGAACGCGCACGCTACTCAGTCCGGAGGCAAACGCAAGTTCCAAGCGCAAGTTCAAAGTCACAACCGATAGTTCGCATAGCCATACAGTGTCGCCAAATCTGCTGGAGCGGAATTTTACCGTCGCGCAGCCCAACCGTGTCTGGACCGGCGACATCACCTACATTCAGACCGATGAAGGATGGCTCTATCTGGCTGTGGTGATTGACCTGTTCAGCCGCCAAGTCGTTGGCTTTGCCGATTTACGGAATTTTGGGGCGAACGCCAGACCAGGCAATTGGTCATCGACGCATTGAGAATGGCTTGGTTCCGCCGCAGACCGGATGCTGGTCTCATCTTT
>JAYVYB010000425.1:0-2698 GCA_043784625.1 Methylovirgula sp. | reverse complement strand
ATTGGGTGTCGGCAAAAGACAATAAACGACGTATTGGGAGTTGGGTCCATCGTATGTGGCAAAAAATGAGACGGAGGCCGTAGTTGCCAATTCACCCGGTTAGCCCTAATAAATCAGACTCAGCGGAGATTGCGATGCGCCTAGCCGAACACACTGGCACCACTCGAGGAACATTGTCGCAGTTTGCCTTTGCGGAGGTTTACGCCGCCATCGTCGACCTCGATCAATTATATCCAGATTTCGGAAATTGGTTCTGGAATAAAGTTGTGCCAGAAATTGGTAATTCTCGTCGCATTTTTACCGAGTGGTCAGACGGGCAACTTGCGGGGGTTGTAATTGCTAAGGCAGAGGGTGACGAACGAAAGCTCTGCACCGTGTGGATTGCTCCAAATTTCAAGAAACAGGGACTTGGAAGGCGCTTGATGTCTGAGGCCAAGGTTTGGCTCGGAACGGAAACTCCTCTGATCAGCGTGCCTCATCAGCGGCTTTCTGAATTCCAGCCGATATTTGATCAATGGGGTTTTTCGCTTACCCAGACACTGCGCTCGTATTACCGTTACGGCGAAACCGAATATGTTTTTAATGGAACGCTTCCGCTGCTTCATCAGGCTTGATCATGCCCAAAAGGGTTTTAACCAATCCCGTTGCGTCGCCAGATTGAATGATCGCGAATGGAATAGATAGTCGTTGTGACTGACGCGAACAGTGTTCCTGCTCCATCATTTGAATTAGTGTAACGGCGGCCTCCGACTTCTCGAATAGTGTGCCTTGGCGCCTGTGCACAATCTCCTCAATTGGGGCCACAATCACAACAATTCCACTCAATTCTAAGCTATCAAAAACCCAATCTGGCAATGCCGTGGCTCCGCCAAATGTTTCGATTACCGCATGTCCATCTAACACGAGCTTGTTCCGCGTCGGGTGTTTCAGATTGACGAGCGCTTCCAGCAAGGCTGTTTGGTTTTCCAATATCTGTTCTTTGTTGAGTCCATATAGAGGGCGGTTGCCAGCTTTTAACAGCTTGCTGGCTTTCACGTGCTCAAACGTAGGGGCAATTTTGACCGCATTTTGAATAGTATACGTTTTGCCTGATTTGGAAACGCCGGATACAAAAATCATAATCAGCCCCGACCAGTTCGTGGTTATTGACAGAAAATGCAATGCGAACGGTAAATTAGGCGTGGACGCCGCACTTTGGAATTAAAATGATAACCGAATATCACGCATCTCACTACGCAGACATCATTAAGATGGCCACTGAGGCCGAAATTGCGGCGGACTGCACATTAAATGGTGCATTGGTCCTCGCGCGCGAGCAAAATGTGGTGGTCTCATATGCTCCTTTTGACCATGTAAATCGCAGTGCAAAGTTGGTGATTGTCGGTATCACACCTGGACGAAGGCAAGCGGTCGATGCATTGACGGTTTTTCGTGCGGCACTGCTTGCGGGCAATCGGGTCGAGGAGGCCAACCAGGCAGCCAAAGCGCACGCTAGCTTCTCGGGTAGCATGAGGTCAAATCTTGTGCGGATGTTTGATCATGTAGGTATTCAAAGATATTTGGAAATTGGATCATGCGGATCCCTGTTTGCAGATCGCTCTGATCTAGTTCATTACACCTCGGCACTACGCTATCCTGTTTTCGTGGGTGACCAAAATTACTCTGGCCAACCTCGGATAGAAAATATTTCAGCTTTATTGAAGTTAATCGGGAATTGCCTTGCCGAGGAAGCCCGTTCTATTGGATCGGCATTGTGGGTGCCATTGGGCCCGATCCCACTTGCTGCTCTCAATATGATTGCAGCGTTGGGGCTCCTTGATTCGAGGCAAATCCTTGCTGGCTTTCCTCATCCAAGCGGAGCAAATGCTGAGCGAATTGCTTATTTTCTAAATTTGAAGGATAAAAACTTGCTTTCTAAGACAACTCGACCGGAGAAGATCGATCAAGCTCGCACTGTGCTGCTCTCTCGCATTTCGGAACTTCGATGACGCCTGAACGCTAGAGTGGAGTCTAAATCAGTAATTATATGCTCATCGGCAAAATATCAGATTTTGGTTTATCCGCAGAAAAATTCACAATTTTGCCCGAACGGATAGAGGACAATGGAGCTTGAAGGGAAGTTCGTGATCGATACCCACGAAGTCCTGCCTCACAGCAGCACCCCGCCGCGTTATCGACAAACAGCTCATCGTCACGGATAAACGGCTAAGCATGGCGTCGGAGGCATGGCCGGTTTGTGCCCTGATTTTCCAGCCCTGGGTTCCGGCTTGTGCGGCGCTGGTGGCAAATCCGGCGCGGAGGCTGTGCCCGGAAAAGCCAGTAGTAGATTTGTGCAATTGATTGCAATTTTTCAGTGTCACCTTGTTTTCCGCTCCCGCTATTGTCCAAAATTTTCCACCTCGGAGGAGTTTTATAGTCTTGCAATTTCTGATGCAGAGCCCTTTGTTCGGGTGTCCGGAAGCACGCGATGCAATTGGCCTGTAGCGTCCGAAACACAGTTGCCGGTAACTTGGAAGTGGTCTTCGCCGTTTCTGCGGCCTGTTGCCTGCGCGTCTCTTGCCCCTACAGCTCTTCGTAGAGTGCCAGCTTTGCCACCATATTCATTAACGCGATCTCTTTATTGGCGTGGCCGTTTCCGGAGGGGGATGCACCGTAGTTGAGAAGGGCCTTTACGAGCATCGCATGATCCTCAGGCGAG
>JAYVYB010000424.1:0-2714 GCA_043784625.1 Methylovirgula sp. | reverse complement strand
AATGTTAACGACGCAGTCATTCCTTCTGCGAAGAACTATGTCGGCAACGTCCAGAAGGACAACGGCGTTCGCGCAGCCCGCTGGTTCATCAAGAACAAGACTGAAGGTGGCAAGGTTGCGGTGATTGAAGGCATGGCCGGTGTTTATGCCGCTGTGCAGCGCACCGCTGGCTTTAAGGAAACCATGGCTGCGGACGGTGCTAAGTTCAAGGTTGTTGCATCTGTTCCAGGCAATTGGGATCGTCAGCTTTCGTTTGACGCCGCCACAAACATCATTCAGCAGCATCCGGATATTGTTGGCTTCTATTGCAACAATGACGGCATGGCGCTTGGTGTGGTTGAAGCCGTCAAGGCAGCGGGCAAGCTCAAGCAGATTGCGGTTATCGGCACCGACGGCGTTTCTGACGCCTACAAGTCGATCAAGGACGGCGAACTCACCGCAACTGTTGACTCCTTCCCTGTTCTGACCGGCGAAGTGGCGATGGAAGTTGCATTGCGTTTGCAGGCTGGCCAGAAGCTGCCACGCGTTGTGGCAACACCTCAGGCTCTGGTGACCAAGGACAATGTCGCTCGTTATAGCGGTGATCCGGCTGTCGTTCGCAAGAACCTGATCGAGGACGCTGCGGCCAAGTAACGCCCAAAATAGCTCGGAATGGGCGCGTGACTATATGCTGTTGGCGGGTGCAAGGCCCGCCAACAGGTTTTCTCTTTGGGACGTCCGCCTGATGGCACAAAATTTTGCCGCTCAAACTCCGCCTGCCGCACTCACCATTGCCGGCCTGTCCAAGGCCTTTCCGGGTGTTCGCGCGCTTCATGATGTCGGCTTAAGCGTTGCGCCTGGCGAAGTTCATGCGCTGGTTGGCGAAAATGGCGCAGGCAAATCAACGCTGCTGAAAATTCTGTCTGGCGTTTACCGCGCCGATATCGGTGAAATCCTGATCGCTGGAAAACCTGTGAGCCTGACTTCGCCCAAAGCCGCGCGCTTGGCGGGCATTGCCATGATCCATCAGGAATTGCAGCAGGTGCCTGAACTTGATGTGGTTCAGAACATGTTTCTGGGCGTAGCGCCCACACATTTCGGCGTGATTATCAGTCGCGCCGCCGCGCAGAAAAAAGCGCGCGATGTGTTGGCCATGTTGGATCCCACCATCGATATCACCGCCAAGATCCGCGACCTGCGAGTGGCGCAGCGTCAGATTATCGAAATTGCCAAAGCGCTTTTGTCCGAAGCAGCCGTCATTGCTATGGACGAGCCAACCTCCAGCCTGACACCGCGCGAATTTGAAAAGCTGGCCGAAATCATCGAAACATTGCGCCAGCGCGGTGTGGCGATCATTTATGTGTCGCATAAATTCGAAGAAATTTACCGCGTTGCCTCCAGCGCGACCGTGCTTCGCGATGGGCGCAAGGTTGGCGAGGTTGACCTTTCTGTTGTTAAAGAGCGCGAGCTTGTCGGCATGATGGTCGGGCGCGAATTGGAAGCACACCCGCATGAAAGCCATATCAAAAGTGAGGTCGTTCTTGAAGTTAAAGGCTTGTCGCGCGGCAATATTGTCCGAAACACCAGCTTCTCACTTCACAAGGGCGAGGTGCTTTGTATTGCCGGGTTGGTTGGCTCTGGCCGCACCGAGCTAGTGAAACTCGTCGCTGGTGTTGATCAGCCGACTTCGGGCACGATTACAATGCGCGGCGAGGTTGTGCAATTTCAGACCCCGGGCGACGCCATTGCCAAAGGCATTGCATTGCTTCCCGAGGAGCGAAAAAAAGAGGGCATTATCCCGCTGCGCTCAATCGTTTCCAACGTCTCTTTGCCGCGCCTTGGCCTATTTTCCAGATTTGGCCTGATCAAGCAAAAACAGGTACGCGACACCGTTGACCGCCTCACCGAATCCGTGAGTCTGCGTCCTGCCGACATTGACCGTGAAATTCGGCTGTTTAGCGGTGGCAATCAACAAAAAGCGATCATTTGCCGCTGGATTATGGCGGGTTCGGAAATCCTGATTTTTGACGAACCAACGCGCGGCATTGACGTGGGAGCCAAGGCGGAGATCTATCGGCTGATCAACGACCTCGCCGCCGAAGGGCACGCCATTATTGTGGTTTCGTCCGAATTGCCAGAAATTCTGCGGCTCGCTGATCGCGTTCTGGTGATGCGGCGCGGCGCGGTGGAAGCGACGCTGGAGCGCGCCAACCTCTCCGAAGAAATCATCATGCAAGCGGCCATTTCCGGAAATTAAAACGAGGCGCTTTCGGCTTAAGCCGCGCCCATTGGGAGCTTTATACGTCATGTCAGCCGAAAAAAAATCACTGCAACTTTTACGCTTTGGCCTGCGCGATATGGGCACATTGCTCGGGCTCGTTATCCTTTGCGTGGTTTTTGCCAGCATGACAGATGTGTTCATGACCCATCGCAATCTGATCAATATTTTGCAACAATCCAGCATTAATGCCTGCATTGCCATTGGCATGACGCTGGTGATTATTTCGGGCGGCATTGACCTTTCTGTTGGCCCGATTGCGGCCTTGTCGGCGGTTTTGTCAGCAACCTTGCTCGTCGCTGGCTATCCGGTTGTCGTGGTGATTGGCGCAGCATTGTTAATCGGTGTGCTTTGCGGTTTGATCAATGGTTCGCTGATCGCCTATGCCGGATTGCAACCGTTCATCGCCACGCTTGGTACTTTGAGCGTGTTCCGCGCTGTCGCGCTTATTTATACG
>JAYVYB010000423.1:0-1587 GCA_043784625.1 Methylovirgula sp. | reverse complement strand
GCCGATCTCCTCCGGCGCAGCATCGCCTTCATAATGGGTATCTATTCCGTATGTCGGGTCGGTAAACCAAATTGTTCCGTCGGATTTTACCACAACATCGTTAGGCGAATTCAGCCGTTTTCCTTGATAGTGGCTGGCAAGCACTGTGCGCGAACCATCATGTTCAATGCGTGAGACGCAGCGCCCTTGATGCTCGCATGAAATCAATCGCCCTTCGAGATCGACACTATGGCCGTTCTGGTTGTGCGCAGGCTGTTGAAAAACTGAAACCGAGCCGTCTGTTTCATCGTAGCGGATGGTTCTGTTGTTTGGAATATCTGAAAACACCAGATATTTTCCCGCCGGAAAATAGGCGGGGCCTTCTGCCCAACGCGCTCCGGTCCACAATTTTTCGACATGCACCGAGCCGTTAAAAAGCTTGCCGAAACGCGGGTCTATAACTTCGAAATATTGATTTGACACGGCATATCCCTTTTACTCGGCTGGGGCCACTTGGCTGTCAGGCTCTACAAGCGGCACAACGTCTTTGCGACCGGAAAGGAAGCTATCAATTTTATCCAAGTAATAATAGACGACCGGCGTAATAAACAGGGTCAAAATTTGACTGACGAACAGGCCGCCGACAATGGCGATGCCAAGAGGGCGGCGCAATTCAGATCCGGCGCCCGAATTAAGCGCGATGGGCAAAGATCCGAGCAACGCTGCCAACGTTGTCATGATAATTGGGCGAAAACGCACAAGCGCGGCCTCGCGTATGGCACTTAGCGCGTCGACACCGTCGCGGCGGCGCTCCAACGCAAAATCCACCATCATAATCGCGTTTTTCTTAACGATACCGATCAACAGAAGAATGCCAATGACCGCAATCACCGTCAGCGGCAAATTATAAAACTTCAGCGCCAGCAAAGCCCCCAGCGCCGCCGACGGCAGGCCGGAAAGAATGGTGATGGGATGGATGAAACTTTCATACAACACGCCCAGCACGATGTAGATCGTCAGGACCGCTGCCAGCAGCAGAGCGCCTTGGCCCCGCTGCGCATCCTGGAACAGCGCCGCCGTGCCGGAGAAGTTGGTGGTGATGGTGGCAGGTAGTGCGGCCTCCTGTTCCACCTTGCGAATAGCCTCGGTGGCTTGGCCCAGAGACACGTCCGGTGCCAGGTTAAAGCTGAACGTAACGGAGGGCTGCTGAGACTGCCTGTTCACCAGCAACGGCCCCACCGAGCGGCGGATGGTGGCAACCTGATCAAGCGGCACAAGCGCGGCCGTGGCGCTGGTCTGCGGACGAATATAAATCCGGCTTAGCGCCGCGGGGTTATTTTGAAACTCCTGATTGGCTTCCAAAATCACCTGATAGGCGGCAGCCTGCGTGTAAATGGTTGAAATTTGCCGCGAGCCATAGGCCGCATAGAGCGCGGATTTAATCTGGTCAGAAGTTATGCCATAAGCTGCCGCTTTCTCGCGGTCGATATCGACGCTCAGCTGCGGGTTGGTAATGCGCAAGTCTGAGTTGACGTCGCGCAGGATGCTCAGCGCGCCCATGCGCTTTTCCATATCCGGAGCCTTGGCATAAAGCGCCGCCAAGTCCCC
>JAYVYB010000422.1:0-1952 GCA_043784625.1 Methylovirgula sp. | reverse complement strand
CTTAAAGCCTGACGAATACCAGCGCATTTTGAAATTGGTGGGCCGGGTGCCGAGCTTTACCGAGCTTGGTATTTTTTCGGCAATGTGGAACGAGCATTGCTCTTACAAATCTTCTAGGCTGCATCTGAAGGGCCTGCCAACTAAAGCGCCCTGGGTGATTCAGGGGCCGGGTGAAAACGCCGGGGTGATCGATATTGGCGATGGCGATGCCTGTGTTTTTAAAATGGAAAGCCATAATCACCCGTCTTTTATTGAGCCTTATCAGGGCGCGACCACCGGCGTCGGCGGTATTTTGCGTGACGTGTTCACGATGGGTGCCCGCCCCGTTGCCTGCCTTAACCTGCTGCGTTTTGGTTCTCCTGACCATTGGAAAACCCGCCAGTTGGTGAGCGGCGTGGTGGCGGGCGTTGGCGGCTATGGCAATAGCTTTGGTGTGCCGACAGTTGGCGGCTCCGTGGGGTTCCACAGCCGTTATGACGGCAACATCCTCGTCAACGCCATGGCGGTTGGTATCTCCAAAGCTGACGAAATATTTTACGCCAAGGCCACCGGCATCGGCAATCCGATTGTTTATCTGGGTTCCAAGACCGGGCGGGACGGAATTCACGGCGCAACCATGGCTTCGGCGGCCTTTGAAGCTGACGCGGATGAGAAGCGCCCAACTGTGCAAGTTGGTGACCCCTTTGCCGAAAAACTGCTGCTGGAAGCAACCCTGGAGCTGATGAAGTCCGGATCGGTGATTGCCATTCAAGACATGGGCGCGGCTGGCCTAACGTCATCGGCGGTGGAAATGGGGGCGAAAGGTGACCTCGGCATAGAGCTTGATCTTGACATGGTGCCCTGCCGCGAAGAGGGCATGACCGCATATGAAATGATGCTTTCCGAATCTCAAGAACGCATGTTGATGGTTTTGAAGCCCGGCATGGAAGAGGTTGCCAAGGCCATTTTTGTCAAATGGGGATTGGACTTTGCGGTGATTGGCAAAACCACCGACACATTGCGGTTTGTGGTCAAGCATGGCGGCATGGTGAAGGCAGATTTGCCCATTAAGGAGCTTGGCGATGAAGCGCCGCTCTATGACCGCCCGCATGTGCCAACGCCAAAGCGCGCTGTTGTTGATGCCGCCGGGATCGAAGCGCCGCTGGCTACCGCCGATGCTTTGCTAAAAATTCTGGCGGCTCCCGACATGTGTTCCAAGCGCTGGGTTTGGGAGCAATACGACCATATTATTGGTGGCAATGTGGTGCAGCGTCCGGGCGGCGACGCCGCTGTGGTGCGGGTGGGTAACGGGCCCAAGGGCCTCGCCATGTGCACCGATGTGACGCCGCGCTATTGCGAAGCGGACCCGTTCGAAGGCGGCAAGCAGGCCGTGGCCGAAAGCTGGCGCAATCTTACCGCGGTTGGCGCGACACCGCTGGCGCTCACTGACAATCTCAATTTCGGCAACCCGGAAAAGCCGGAATATATGGGCCAATTGGTGGGCTGTATTCAGGGCATTGGCGCAGCAGCGTTGGCGCTGGATTTTCCGATCGTGTCGGGGAACGTGTCTCTTTATAATGAAACACAGGGCAAGGGGATTTTGCCCACGCCGTCGATTGGCGGGGTCGGGATTATTGCAGATGTTGCCAAGGTGGCCACGCTCACTTTCAAGACGGCCGGTGATGCAATTCTGTTGATCGGGGTGACTAAGGGTTGGCTTGGCCAGTCCACCTATCTTGCCGAGATTTGCGGCCGCGAGGAAGGTGCGCCGCCGCCGGTGGACTTGGCGCTTGAACGCAAGAACGGCGATTTTGTCCGGGGTCTGATTCTGAAAGGGCTGGTGACCGCTGTACACGATTTGTCGGACGGCGGTCTGGCCGTAGGTTTGGCGGAAATGGCGATGGCCGGAAATTTGGGTGCCAAAGTGCGGACAGGTTCAAAACTTCCGGCGCATGGCTTGTGGTTTGGTGAGG
>JAYVYB010000421.1:0-1545 GCA_043784625.1 Methylovirgula sp. | reverse complement strand
TGTTTTGTCGCTGGTGGCCACGGCATTTTTGGCGGGCAATGAACGTGAATTGCGCTTGCGCGCCGCGTTTGATGCCAGCATAGGGCTCGAGGCTGCCGCCCCGGCGCGTCTGGACGCGTGGTTGACGCCGCCAGCTTACACTGGGCAGGTGGCGTTGGTTTTGTTGGGCGAGAAAATTACTGCTCCGGCGATGCCGATTGCGGCACCTGCTGGATCGATTTTGAAATTTTCCGGCGCAGACATAGGCAAGCTGAAGCTGGAGGTGCCGCCCGGGCTTGAAGCTTTGCCTGGGAGCGACACCGAGAGAAATTTCAAGGTGGTTGCCGATGTTACGCTGAATGTGCCGCATCAGGGCGGCGCGAAGAAGCTGGCGTTTCAGTTGATACCGGATTTGCCACCCGTGATCAGCCTGTTATTGCCACTGGAGCGCGGCAAGCGCGGCGGAGTTACCTTCAAATTTAAAACGCAGGATGATTATGGTGTGCGCTCGGCATCGGCAGATATTGCCGCGCCAGAGGCAGGCATTCGTGCGTTGGTTCCGGCTCCACAAATGCCGTTGGCGCTGCCGCCCAAACGCGGCATTGGCGAGGGGCGGGGCGCGCTTGAGTTTGGCGACAGCCCGTGGGCGGGGGCAAAGGCGAGGCTGACCTTGTCTGCTGTTGATGAGGCGGGCCAGACTGGGCATTCCGCCGCGCTGGATTTGACCTTGCCGCAAAAGGCCTACCGCAATGAGCTTGCCCGCGCCTTAATCGAGCAGCGGCGCGACCTGCTGCTTTCTCCTGATGTTAAGCGCTTGCACGTTCGACAAGCTCTCGAAGCATTACAAATTGCGCCGGATATGTTTGGCATTCCGGCTTCGGCTTATTTGGGGGTGCGGACAGCCCAATCGCGGTTGAAAGCAGCGGGATCTGATGCGGATTTGCTCGACGTAGGCGCGCTGCTGCTTGACGTTGCCCAAGGATTGGAGGCGGGCGGGCGCGGCGGCGCTGACAAGGCGTTGCAGGCGGCCAAAGACGCGCTGCGCGAAGCAATCAAAAACGGCGCTTCGAAAGAAGAAATCGCAAAATTGATGCAGGAATTGCGGGCTGCACTGGATAAAGCCTTGAAAGAGGCGGCAAAAAATCCAAATGCGCCAACGAAAAACGCCAAGAAGCTGTCGTCTGAAGATTTGAAGGATTTGCTCGACAAGCTGGAAGACAGCGCCAAAGCCGGTGACGATGATCAGGCGCAGGCGCTGTTGGATATGCTGGACAATCTGACTGCGGTTGCGCAGGGCGAGGGAGAGGACGGCGCTTCGCCGTTGGATGAGGCGCTTAACGGGCTGGACGACCTTGCCCGGGAGCAGCAGGACTTGCGCGATAAAACCTTTTCGCAAAATCAGGAAGAGGCTGGACAGGGCGAGGGCGAGAAGGGCGGCGCGGAGCTGAAGAAAAACCAAGCTGACCTTCGCCAAAAACTTGACGCCTTGAAACGAAAGCTGGCCGAAAACGGCATTCCGGGTGAGGGTTTGGGCGCGGCGGATGACGCGATGAAACAGGCGGAAGG
>JAYVYB010000420.1:0-2402 GCA_043784625.1 Methylovirgula sp. | reverse complement strand
CAAGGGCGATTATGCTCATGCCATCCGCAAGAAGGTGGCGCGTTTCAACGGCGAGTTCTTCAAAAACCCGAAGGTGCTGCCGCTTCAGCGCGAGGAGATTGGCGAGCTGCGTCAGGCCGCCAGCTACAATTGGCGCGATGTTGACCCCTCCATCTTCGGCACGCTGGTTGAGCAGGCGCTTGACCCAAATGAGCGCAAACGCCTTGGCGCGCATTACACCCCCCGCGCCTATGTCGAGCGGCTGGTGATTGCCACTGTGATTGAGCCGTTGCGCGACGAATGGGCGAATACGCTGAATGCCATTGAGGTCAAAAAGGGGGAAGTCGCTGTGCTTGGCCCGAAAGACCCAAAGCGAGACCTATTGCTGATTGAAGCGCGCAGCTTTGCCGAGCGTTTCCACACCAAGCTCAGCCATACCCGTGTGCTTGACCCGGCTTGCGGGACAGGCAATTTTCTCTATGTCTCGCTCGAATTGATGAAGCGGCTCGAGGGCGAAGTCATTGACGTGGTCGAGGCTCTCGGCGGACAGGAAGCCCCGACATGGCTGGCGCGGCAAAACGTTGACCCGCACCAGTTCTTGGGGCTCGAAATCAACCCCCGCGCCGCCGCAATTGCCGAACTAGTGCTGTGGATTGGCTTTCTGCAATGGCATTTTCGCACCCGAGCCGATATGCCGCCCGAGCCGATCTTGCAGGCGTTCAAGAACATCGAGCAAAAGGACGCCGTGGTTGACGCCAACGCAAAGACGTCGCGCCGCCCGGTTTGGCCGGAGGCCGAGTTCATAGTCGGAAACCCGCCTTTTATCGGTGGCAAGGATTTGCGGGCGCGGTTGGGTGATGATTACGTCAAGGCGCTGTGGGCGGCGCATCCGCAGATGAACGAGAGCGCCGATTTCGTCATGTACTGGTGGGAAAGGGCTGCCGAATTGCTGATGCGCTAAGGCACCACGCTGCGCCGTTTCGGCTTTGTGACCACCAATTCGATCTCGCAGGTGTTTCAGCGCCGCGTGATGGAAAAGCACCTCAACGCCAAAAAGCCGATTTCGCTGATCATGGCCATCCCCGATCATCCATGGACAAAGGCCAGCGCCGACTCTGCCGCCGTGCGCATCGCGATGACCGTTTGTGAGGCGGGCAGCCGCGACGGTGTCTTGCGTGAGGTGACGCTGGAACAAGGGCTACAAACCGACACGCCGCTAATCGAATTTGCCGAGAAGGCGGGCAGGATCAACTCGGATTTGACCGTGGGCGTGGACGTAACCAGCGTGGCGGCGCTTAAAGCGAACGACGGACTTTCATCTCGCGGAATGATGCTTTTCGGCGCAGGCTTCATCATTACGCCGGAAGAAGCAGTGCGAATTGGCCTTGGCAAGCGCGCTGGGCTTGAAAAACACATTCGCGAATACCGCAATGGTCGCGACCTAACTTCTCGCCCGCGTGGTGTTATGGTCATCGATCTGTTTAGCTTGGAAGCTAATGAAGTCCGGCAGCGATTTCCCGAAGTCTATCAACAAATCCTCACCAAGGTGAAGCCGGAACGAGACGTAAATCGTGATAAGGACATCTCCAGACGTTGGTGGTTGTTCGGGCGCACCCGTGATGAGATACGTCCAGCGCTTGTTTCACTCTCGCGTTACATAGCGACGGTCGAAACTGCCAAACACCGCATATTCCAGTTTCTCGACGTCCAAATTTCGCCAGACAACAAGCTCGTCATTTTCGGGCTTAATAATGCGTTTGACCTTGGCGTGTTGTCGTCCCGTCTTCACACCGCTTGGGCGCTTCGAACTGGCGGCTGGCTCGGCATTGGAAATGATCCGGTTTACGTCAAATCCAAATGTTTCGACCCCTTCCCCTTTCCCGCCGCCAATGATCTGCAACAACAGCGCATTCGGGTGCTCGCAGAAGAGCTTGATGCACACCGCAAGCGGGTGTTGGCAGAGCATTCACATTTGACCCTCACAGGGCTTTATAATGTCTTGGAAAAGCTGCGCGCGGGCACCGCCCCCGCCGAACTGATTGATGCTGACCGCCGCACCTTCGACGATGGCCTTGTGCTGATCATGCAAGAGCTTCACGATAAGTTGGACGCCGCCGTGTTTAACGCTTACGGCTGGCCCGCGACGCTCACCGATGACGAAATCCTCACCCGCCTCGTCGCGCTCAACAAAGCCCGCGCCAAGGAAGAGCAAAGCGGCCAGGTGCGCTGGCTGCGCCCGGATTATCAAATCCCGAGGTTCGGCTCAGTCAAGGAAAAGGCCGAACTCGACCTTTTGGGCGCGGACATCTCCCAAGCCGAGGCCACCGGCCCCAAACCCAATTACCCCACCGACGGCCTCGAACAGGTCTATGCGGTTATGGCAGTGCTTTCCCGCGCCACTGCGCCTATGGACGCAAATTCCA
>JAYVYB010000419.1:0-1883 GCA_043784625.1 Methylovirgula sp. | reverse complement strand
AAAACCTTTCTGCCGCGAACACGCCGTGCTATACACACGCCTATGTTACGGTTAAAAATTTGAGACTTTATTTTTATGTCACGTGTAATTTTTATAAATGCTTGCGGTCTACTTCTAACCTGTTTTGTGCTGGGCGGAAGCACGGATTTGGGGGCTTTAGGCACCACAATAATTGAAGTTTATGCGCTTCAATTATTGGTTTTTCTAGCTTTCGCAAACACAAGCGATGGCAGTTCAGGCGCGAAAACCAGCCCAAATTGGGGCAATTATCTTTTCTGGTTCTGTCCGCTTCTATTTGCGCTTTTGCAGATAATACCGTTGCCCGCTTCGATATGGACTGTGCTTCCGGGGCATGGCATTCTAAGTGATGTCTATGAGTTGCTGCCACAGCTTAAGCCTTGGTATTCTATCAGCCTGTTGCCGAGAGCCACGCGGCTCACCGCGTTTGAGCTTCTTCCGGCAGCGACGATCTTCATAGCGACCCTGAGCATGAATGTGGTCCGACGCCAAACACTGGTCTGGCTGTGTTTGCTGCTGGGCATTGCCAGTTGTCTATTGGGATTGGCGCAAACTGTGCAGGGCGATGGCAGCCCGCTGAGATTTTACGAGTTCTCCAATGTGAATCATCCCGTTGGATTTTTTGCCAACAGCAATCACTTCTCAGCCCTTTTATATTCCTCAATGACGCTGAGTCTGTTCGTCATAACCACTATTTGGCCGCAACGAACCAAGACTGACAAAAACCAGAAAGCACCCGGCGCACATTACGCTTTGCTCGCCTTGGTATTTGTCGCAAGCTTTATGTTTTTCGCCACACAAATCCTGACAACGTCCAGGATGGGTAACGCCCTCATGGTTGTTGGGCTCATCGCGAGCTTTGCCGCATTTTTGGCAGGCAAAAAAACTGCAACCGGAAACACCACACTCTGGGCCATCACTTTGACTGGATTGGTGCTTATGGGAATCGCAGCTAGTTTTGGACTGGACAAGTTCTCGGCTCGCATTGGCCAAGACCTTCATAACGAAGCGCGCTTGATGTTTACCGCCACCACTTTTAAGGCTGCACTCGGCTACTTGCCGTTTGGCTCCGGGCTCGGGAGCTTCGAGCGAATTTACGCGCTGCAAGAGACAAGTCAGACCCTCCTTCCCACTGTGGTCAATCACGCGCACAATGATTACGTTGAGATATTCCTCGAAGCCGGTATTTTTGGCGTGGCTTGGGTCGGGCTTTTTATAATTTGGTGGCTCAGACAAACCGCGCGCATTTGGCACGTGAACCAAAATCCTGCGGCTTTTGTTACACCGCGAGAGGCGCAGTTGGCACGCACGGCCTCAATTGTTGTCGGGCTATTGCTGATGCACTCTGTGGTTGATTATCCGTTGCGCACAGAAACACTCAGCGTTGTCTTTGCCATGAGTTGCGCGCTCATGCTGCCGCCCCGCCAAAATCAGGACAGCGTTGTTATCGACGCTCCGCCTCGCGCGCGGCGCAAAAAAACTGCGCCCATGCCAATTGGATTGGCTGGCGACCAGCGCTCGAAGAGCCGTAACAGTGAGAAAGCTTCGGCAGATACAAAACCTGCGCCAACAGAGTGGCCGGACGCCTGGTCAGATAAATGAAGCGCGATGGTGTGGATAAGGTGGACAACCAACGTTGATCATGCCCGCATTAGATATAAGGCTGCCCTGCGAAATCACTGCGTGGTATCCTGAGTTCGCGTCGAAGCTGCACACCGCCTGCAGGTTAGAAATATCCGGGAAGTCCGATTTTGCCAAAAAATCAGGAACGCAGCGACAACCAATCTTGGAACATCAAAACTGGCCAGAGCTGTTGCCCCAAATTCACGGCTCCCGACAGGTGGCGCTGCCACGCCTTTCTGACC
>JAYVYB010000418.1:0-2693 GCA_043784625.1 Methylovirgula sp. | reverse complement strand
CGCCTATGCCGGATTGCAACCGTTCATCGCCACGCTTGGTACTTTGAGCGTGTTCCGCGCTGTCGCGCTTATTTATACGGGAGGCACTCCGGTTCTGGGTCTACCTGCCGAATTCCGCACGCTGATCACATCGCAAATCTGGATTTTCCCGGTTCCGGTGGTGATTGTCGCGGTGCTTGGCGTCGTTGCCTGGGTGATGCTGGCAAAAACGCCGATTGGTGAATATATCCTGGCGGTTGGCGGCAATGAAGAAGCCGCGCGGATTAGCGGCGTGCCGATCGCCCGCACAAAGATCACCGCCTATGTCATTTCAGGTTTTCTGGCGGCTCTTGCGGCGGTTATTTTGATCGCCCGGCTTGGTGCGGCGGAACCAACACTTGGCAATCTCTGGGAACTGGAAGCTATCGCGGCGGCGGCCATTGGCGGCGCATCGCTAATGGGCGGCAAGGGCTCGATTGTCGGGACAATCTTGGGCGCAATTGTGCTGGGAGCAATGCGCAACGGATTGACGCTGTTAAACGTGCAAGCCTTCTATCAATTGCTGGCGACAGGTATTATCATCATTCTGGCAATGTTGGTTGACCGCCTGACGCGCGGCAAAGGATAGATGTGGTTTTTGATCCCAGAACAGTTGGCCCGCGCATCCGCATGATGCTGCGTGAACTCACGCCATCCGAAACGCGCATCACTGAAATCCTGCTACGCAGCGCCGTTGAAGACTCAATGCCAATGAAACGCCTTGCCGATGAGGCGGAAGTCTCCGAGGCCATGGTGGTGAAAACCGCCAAGCGGCTGGGCTTTGCCGGATATCGCGAATTGCGGGCGGCATTGATGGAATATAAGCGCCAGCCAAATGTCGACCTGCATCAGGAAGTGACACCGGAAGACAGCGTCGAGACGATTGTGCAAAAGGTGTTCCGCACCTCGATTCAAGCGCTGGAAGAAACGCTGGCCATTCTCGACATGAAGGCGTTTCGCCACGCGGTGGAACTGATTCATGGCGCGCAACAGCGCGATTTCTATGGGCTTGGCGGCTCGGCGCAAATCGCGCGAGATGTGTCGCATAAATTCCTGCGCATTGGTGTGCGCACCTCGGTTTATGACGACACCCATATGATGGCGATGTCAGCGTCTCTGCTGCGGGCAGGGGAGGTTGTCCTGGCGTTTTCGCATTCCGGCAGCACCATTGGCGTGCTCGATGCGGTGCAGATCGCCCGCAACAACCGCGCCAGCATCATTGCTGTGACCAATTATGAATCCTCGCCGCTCGCCGCACTCAGTGACGTTGTGCTGTGCTCCACCGCGCAAGGTTCTTATCTCACCAGCGAAAATGCGGCGGCGCGTATCGCCCAGCTCAATATTATGGATGCGGTGTTTATTGCCGTGGCGCAAAGAGGATATGCAGCGGCGGAAGCCAACCTCTCCAAAACCATGGCGGCGGTGCAGGCCAAGCGCAAATCTTAAAT
Organism: Methylovirgula sp.; assembly: GCA_043784625.1. Taxonomy (GTDB): domain Bacteria; phylum Pseudomonadota; class Alphaproteobacteria; order Rhizobiales; family Beijerinckiaceae; genus JANXSV01. The sequence goes on along the minus strand of JAYVYB010000418.1, from coordinate 1,227 downwards.
CAGCGAACCCGAAAGCACCGTTTCCCCCGCGCCATCAAACACATGGCAGGCTTCAGGTGTGAGGCGCAATGCAACATCATCGCCAATCCGCTGTGGTGCCAATCCATCAGTTTTGATCAGCAAGGTCAGGTTCGAGGGAGTTTGGACATAGAGCATTGTTTCGCTGCCGAGATGCTCGGTGAGAATGACGCGTCCACTGAGGTTTGACGACTCGCCGCTTTTTGCAATCAGCAGATGCTCCGGACGGATGCCGAGTGTCACCGCGCCAGCTTGCAAGGCGCTGCTTCGCGTTGGCAGCACCAGTTTTCCTTCACCGGTGAGTTCGATACTGCCTTTTCCGTCCGACACTTCTGTTATTTTCCCCGGAATAAGGTTCATTTTCGGGCTGCCGATGAATGTCGCAACAAACAGATTGCGAGGGCGGTGATAGAGCTCCAGCGGTGTCCCCACCTGCTCGATTTTCCCTGCGTTCAACACCACGATGCGGTCAGCCATGGTCATGGCTTCGACCTGATCATGGGTGACATATATCATGGTTGCGCGCAGATCTTGATGCAATTTGGTGATTTCAATCCGCATCTGCACCCGCAGCGCCGCGTCAAGATTGGACAAAGGCTCATCAAACAGAAACACCTCCGGCTCGCGCACAATGGCGCGGCCGATGGCGACGCGCTGGCGCTGCCCGCCGGAAAGTTGACCGGGGCGACGATTGAGCAGCGGTGTCAATTGTAGCAGTTCCGCTGCTTTGGCAGTGCGCAGCTTGATTTCCGATTTGGACAGACCCGCCATTCTCAACCCAAAACCGATATTGTCGGCGACGCTCATATGCGGATACAGCGCATAGGATTGAAACACCATCGAGATACCGCGCTCCGCCGGCGCCAACCAGGTGACATCGCGCCCGCCAATGGTCATTTCGCCTGAGGTTGGCGATTCAAGTCCGGCGATCATCCGTAGTAATGTGGATTTGCCGCAGCCCGAGGGGCCGACAAAAACGCAAAACTCGCCGTCCTTCACATCAAGGTTGACGCCCTTGATCACATCGACGCTGCCGAAGCTTTTGGTGATATCTTGTAAAATAAGACCAGCCATCGTTTGTTCCTTTAATATTATTTCACTGCACCGGCGGTGAGGCCTTTGACGATGTAACGCTCAAGAAAAACCGCAATCAGTGCCAGTGGCGCAATCGCTGACGTGGACAGCGCCGCCATCGACCACCAATCGATG
>JAYVYB010000417.1:0-1583 GCA_043784625.1 Methylovirgula sp. | reverse complement strand
GACCGAAATCTTTAAAACGCTGCTCACCCGCCGCGCAGGGCACGTCTTTAAAGTGATGAGCGATTGCGGAATTTTACAGCTGATTCTGGATGGAATTGGCAACCCCGCCCGCCTCGCGCGCTTGATTGCCATCGAGGAGCGCCAAAATCACCAAAGCGCGCTGGCACGCCTGTCCGCGCTGGCGGTGTTTTCAAGCGCCGATAGTCCGCGTTTGCGCGAGGCTTTGCGGCTTTCAAATTCCGATACCGAAGGTTTGCACGCCGCTGCCGAAGCGGCAGTAACCTTGCAAGGTCTCGCCCTGCCTCCCGATAAGGGCCGATTGCGCGAACTGATGTTTGATCATGGCAAAAGCGCAACTCTCCTTGCGGTTGAGGTTACACATGCACAGAGCGCCGCACCGGTTGAAAGCCCGCAATGGCTGTCCGCCGCGCGTTTCGTATCTGATACGCCGCAACCCACCCTGCCCTTTACCGGCGCTGATCTGCTCGCGCGCGGATATGGCCCCGGCAAACAACTCGGCGCGGCGCTCAAGCGTTTACAAGCGCTGTGGATCCGGGCCGGATTTCCCAAAGACCCGCAGGCACTTTCGGCTTTGCTCGACGAGGCGCTAAAAGCCGACCCTATTCCGCTCCGGAAATAACATCCGGCGTGCGCCAAGCCAGATGCTGACCACCATCCACCGCTATCATTTGTCCGGTTACCGACTGAGCCCGCGCCAAATATAACACCGCTTCAGCTATGTCATGCGGACTGGCCGCCCGTTCCAGTGGGATCATTGACACTTGCGCGTCAAAATCGGCCTGCTGCTGGCGCACGCTCGGCAATGTTGGCCCGGGGCCAACGGCATTGACCCGCACGCGCGGCGCCAAAGCCTGCGCCATGGTCTGTGTCGCAGTCCACAGTGCGGCCTTGCTCAGCGTGTAGGAAAAAAATTGTGGCGTCAGTTTCCACACCCGCTGGTCAATAATATTGACCACACTGCCTCCCTCGGGCGCTTGAGCGGCAAAACTTTGGGCCAAAAACACCGGAGCCTCAAGGTTCACGACCATATGGCGCTGCCAAATCTCTGTGCCTAACTGCCCCATCTCATCAAATTCGAACATCGAAGCACAATTGACCAACAGAGAGAGCGGCCCCATCGCCGCTGCAATCTGCGGGATCAGCGCTGCCACCGCCGAATGATTTGACAAATCCGCAGCAAAAACCTCCGCGCGATGGCCCGCAGCATGCAATTGCGCCCGCAACGCATCCGCTTCCACCCGCGACGCGTTGCAATGAATCGCCAGATTATAGCCGTTGCTGGCCAGCTCGAGCGCAATTTCGCGCCCTATGCGCTTGCCAGCGCCTGTAACCAACGCCAATTTTCGAATTGGCAAAAGTTTTTTTGATGTGGTCATCACCGGTTTTCTCTTCCACAACGGATTAACTACAGCTGCACAGCAGCCAAAATATGCAACTTATGCGATATTTCTAACCATCGCTCCTCGCGTTTACGCATGGCATCAAATGCTGGATGGATAAAACTTTATTAAAGGTCGCATATTAACCATTTATAAACCATAATAAAACCGACGGTATCTTTT
>JAYVYB010000416.1:0-8910 GCA_043784625.1 Methylovirgula sp. | reverse complement strand
AAATTGAAGCAAAACTAAGCCGAGGGCACATGAACTGTAACACGCTAGAAACATATACTTGGTCAGATTCAGTTTTGACAGATAGCGCAACAGGGTCGTCCCTAGAACAAGACCGTAGAGGTGGCTTTATATATAAGCCGACTAAAAACTCAGAGCCAATAATAATTTCCCAGGTTTATATAAAGTGCAACATAGAAGGCACCAGTAAATATAAGAACCTCATTGGTATTGTGTTTAGCGAACCTTTTTTGAGTATTTTTTTAGAAAAAGCCTCTTTAATAAACAGTAATATAAATCAAATTGTTTTTGAGAAGTCCTATTTTTTTAATTTAGCGAAAGAATTTCTAAAACACTATTATGAGAACGCTGAAATAACTGGCTTAAAGCTTGGCGTGTTCGTGGGAAAAAGTGAAATTACTGCAAAGATTCAAGAATGGCGCTGCCCCCCAGAAGAGCTAATGGCGTCTCTGCTAGAGGTATAAAAACGTCATTAATATTGCAGTATCCGAAGTTTACTTTTTATTGGGTGATTTAATTGGCTAGTCTCCAGACATATATAAATCAGACATCTGAACGTTATGGACTCACGGCTGCCCAGTCGCAGGCGTTGTCGTCAGCGTATGAAAGCGGCCCTGTTAGGGAGGTGTACAATACAGCAAGCGCATTGCCCGCAGTTCCAGAGGGTGGTGGGAGTGCAGTTTTGTACCAAGGAACATCGCCGATTAACGGTCTTCCTAACTATGAAAACGCGGCAGAATATATAAGGGAAACACCGGGCACTTTTATGGATAATATGACGCCAGCAGGACAGTATTTGAGTGGGGAGGCTCAAGGGACACTTGCAAATGCTGAAAATGCAATCAACCAAGCCCTCTCAAATATTGGGGAGCAGAATCTGCCTCTTGGAGCACTTTCTGAACCTGCTTGGCGCGAAGTATCGACAAATTTAGTTACTGAGGCGGAAAGTATCTCGAAGGTGTTTCCATCTGAAATGCCAAACCCCAATTCGGTGTTCATGCAGAACGAGCTAACAACCGCACTAGAGCTGCACCCGGAAATAGCTGGTATTCCCGCGGAACAACTGCGCAATCTTCCTCCAAACGAATTAGCGAATTTGTTTAACTCCGGAGCAACTCCGGTTGAACCTTTTAGCAGCGAGCGGCCAAGTTTGGCAAACATCCTTGCTGCCGGCGGGCTGGGCGTTGCGGGAATTCTGGGTTCCATAATCAACGCTGCCTTCGTCGGTGAGGCCAAAGCTCCAGAGCGCCCTTATGACCCTCCGCAAGTGGGTACGGGCGATCCCGCTTCCCGGCCTGATCCCTTACAGCAGCCGGATCCCAATCAATTCCATGCTCCGCAAACCTACACCAACTACTATGGCGGCAGCTATGCCACACAGGCCGAGGCAGATCATGCTCAGGACGACCATCAGGATGCAGCAGACAATACCGGCGATAATGGCCCGAAGGGCGAACCCATCATCCTCGACCTGACCGGAAACGGCATAAAGATCACGCAGAAGTCGCAGTCGGGCATGTTCTTTGATATGGCGGGGGACGGCTATCAGCACCACACCGCTTGGGCGGGCGCGGGCAATGGCGTGCTGGTGCTCGACATCGGCAATACCGGTAAGATCACCCAACAAAATCAGGTGGTGTTCACCAAGTGGGACCCGACCGCCACCAATGATATGCAGGCCCTGCGTGATGTGTTCGACACCAACCATAACGGCAAGCTCGACGCGGGCGACGCGCATTATGCCGATTTCAAAATATTGGTGACCAACGCGGATGGCACCATGTTTCAAAGAGCATTTAGGCACTTTTAGCATTGCAACTGAAGAGTCTGGCTGAAAATGAAAACCAATAATGATCAGAAGTATTATATTTTGGCAGCAATTCCTTTTGCTTTATGCGTATTTTATTTGATATGGATATTTTTTAAGTTCTCTTTCAAAGAAACCGAAATATCTTCGGCAAATATTATAGGGCCGATTTTATTTTATTTAATTATATTATATCTCGTTAGTTTTTTTAACGGTAAAAATTACTTTGGTAAAAAAATAGAAAAAATAAATATACTTAAAATAGATTTCATAATTTTTCTAATGGTTATTATGTACTTTATAGATGGCTTCTCGCCGCGTTTTTTCATAGGCGACCTGATCCTAATAGCAATAATAGGATTTTTATATTCAAAGAAACGAGTTCCATAATCGGTCTAACATTGTAATTTGAGGATAAAATGAAAGATCATTCAGATAAAAGCATTGATGTTCTTCAAGATTCCATTGACAGGGAACAAAAACTACTCGACGGGTCTGAACAGACATATTTGCAACGTTTAGAAGGAATTATAGCCGAAACTTCCGGCGCTGCGCTGGGAAGTATTGTCGGCTACGGTTTAGGCGGCCTTGTCGGCGGCTTGATTGGCGGTGCTTTGGGTGGCCCTTTGGGTGCGATTGAAGGCGCAGAATTGGTGTCGGAAATTGGTGCTGGACTTGGTGCCGCTGCCGGCAAAATAATTGGCGGAAATATAGCGGATCATTCTAACGAGCAAAATGCGGCTCTAACGCCTCCAGAATTCCGCCAACCCCAGAGCGGCTACACCGCAGGTGAATCGATTACTCCAAACATCGAGGAATCAAATGGCAGGCTGACGCAGCCATCAAGCGGCTATACCCCCGGTGAAGCGATTGTGTCGAGCCCCGACCCATACAATGGCCGCCTAACGGAACCTACAGGTGGCTACACACCCGGAGAGACGGCCGTCCCAAGTGTCGATCCTTACAGCGGTAGGCTTGTCGAGCCGTCTGGCGGCTATACCCCCGGTGAAGCGATTGTGCCTAACGCTGACCCTTACAGTGGCCGCTTAGCAGATCCCACTAGCGGCTACACGCCGGGAGAGCCTACTAGTGTTCCGTCAACTCCCTATTATGAGCCCGCATACAATTACACTCCGGCATATGACCCAACCCGTTACGACCCTAATTCACCTATTACAAATATTCCCTACGTTCAAGAAGAGACTAATCAGCAGACCACAGAAGAATCTCCCGTCATCCTCGACCTGACCGGCAATGGCATAAAAATCACGCAAAAGTCCCAGTCCGGCATGTTCTTTGATATGGCGGGGGATGGCTATTAGCACCACACCGCTTGGGCGGGCGCGGGCAATGGCGTTTTGGTGCTCGACATCGGCAATACCGGCAAGATCACGCAACAAAATCAGGTGGTATTCACCAAGTGGGACCCGACAGCCCAGAACGATATGCAGGCTTTGCGCGATGTGTTTGACACCAACCATAACGGCAAGCTCGACGCTGGCGACGCGCATTATGCCGATTTCAAAATATTGGTGACCAATGCCGATGGCACCACCACGCTTAAAACTCTGGCGCAGGCGGGCGTAAGCTCCATCAATCTCATCCCTGACGCCACCACACAAAAACTGCCCGACGGCTCCAGCATCGATGGCCAAACAACTTTCACCAAAACCGATGGCACCACAGGCACTGCGGCGGCGGTGAGCTTCGCCTATGATGCGCAGGGCAATCCTGTGACCAAAACCACCACGGTGAACGCCAATGGCTCAACCACTATTGACGACAAAGTTCTTAATGCCGATGGCTCAACCAAATCCGAAATCATTCTGACCACCAGCGCGGACGGACTAACCAAAACCCTGACACAAGATGTGAATGGCGACGGGGTGATTGATCTTGTGCAGGTGGACACCACCACCAATATTTCGGGGGGCGGCACCAGCGAGGTCGTGAGCAACAAGACCTTTGCCGGCGTTTTGCTGAACACCATTACCACCACGACGAGCGCCGACGGCAAAACCGTGACGATTTTGCGTGATGCCAACGGCGATGGCGTCACCGATCAAAAAGAGATTGATACGACGCTGACCGGCAGCGGCAAAACCATTGCCATTACCGATTACAATATTGACGCCAGCATCAAAGACAGCCGCAACACCACGATAAGCGCTGACGGGCTGACCAGCACAGTTGCCACGGACTTCAATGGCGACGGTGTGTTTGACACCACCACGGTAAATGGGACAGTTGTGGCGGGGGATGGCTCTTGGACGCAGACCATTACCGACACAAATGCCGATGTTTCCTTGAGGGACAGTACCGTCACCACCACCAGCAGCGATGGCCTGACCAAGACCGTGGCTGTGGATGTCAACGGCGACGGCGTCGTTGATATTCGGCAGGCGTCTTTTGTTGTGTTGAATGCAGACGGCTCAAAAACCATCACCCAGACCAATAGTGCCAATAGTGGCTTGATTGCGGGCAAAATCACAACAACTATCAGCAATGATGACCTGTCAGTCACCACCGCCCAGGACCTGGACGGCAACGGTACCACGGATGCCACCCGCACTGATATAACGGTGGTGAACGCCACAACAGGTGTGCGGACGCAGACGATTACGGACCTGAACGGCAATGGGTCAAAGAAAGACCAGGCCATTATCGTCAAGAGCGCTGACGGCGTATCGCGCACTGTGAGCACGGACAGTGCCGGAACCGGTTTCTTTGACGCTGTGGAGACGATTACGGTGAGCAGCGGCTCGCCGGGTCACGGCGCTGGGACGACCGATGCCGTAAAACATTACAGCCCCGACGGCACGCTAAATGCACAAACGCTAACAACCACTTCAGTGGACGGCCTTACACGCACCGAGCAATTTGACATTAACGGCGATGGCACATGGGATCAGTCTTCTGTTTCCGTCAAAGTTAAAAACACTGATGGCAGTTCGACGGTTACCTCGACAGGCTATAACTCTGGGACTGCTACGACCACGGCGAACCTTTTCGCTGGTAAATCAATAGTCACCACCTCGGCCGACGGTCTCACCATCAAAACCCAGAGCGACCTTAGCCACGGTGGCACGGGAACTTTCGACAATACCAAGCTGGATATTGCCGTCGTCAATGCCGATACCAGCCGCCTAGAAACCATTACCGACACGGCGGCCAATGGCACGACGCTACGCGACAAATCGGTCGTTAGCATCAGCGCTGACCGCAAAACCACAATAAGCAAGGTCGACGCCAATGGTGACGGCATCTGGAACCTAATCGATACCAGAATTGTATCGAACAACGGCTCGGTGAGCGAAACTATTCAGCGCTTTAACCCTGATGGCTCCGTTCTGAATAGTGTTGTCTCAAACGTGAACGCTACCGGCCTTTCAAAAACCCTTCAAACTGACATCAATGGCGACGGGCATTTTGACTCAACTCTTACCGATGTCACGGTGCTTAACAATGATGGCAGCCGGACTGAAACCATCACCAACAAAGCCTATGATGGCACACAGCTTAGCCAAAGCATTGTCAACATTAACGCAACCGGCCTGATTAAAACCGTCAGCAGCAATATTGATGGCAAAATTGACGCAACAGTTCGTGATGTGACTGTGTTGAATTTGGATGGCAGCCGCACAGAAACTGTGTCGCAGCTGAATAATCTTGGCGCAACAATTAGTGCAACCGCCACCACAACTGCGATGAATGGACTGTCAAGTGTCTCTCTTATCGACGAGAATGGTGATGGTGTCGTTGACATCAAGCATGCCGATACGATTGTCCTCAACGCCGATGGCAGCCGAATTGAGACCGTCCTCGACAACAATATGGTCGGCTCTACGTCAGGAACTCTGCGTGACTTGTCGACAACGACAACAAGCGCCAATGGCCTAAGCATTACCCGCAACGTCGACAGCAATGGCGATGGAAAGCTGGACTACACTGAAACTGTCAGAACAGTTCAGACGGCGGTGGCCACCACTGGTATTGGCGGAACCGCGCTGGATGCCAGCGGAAATGTCACCGGGCAACGATCCGGCGATGTGTTGGATACGGTGGTTTACTATAATCCCGACGGCAGTGTTGAGAGTAAGGTGATCACAACAACGGCATCAAACGGACTTCGAAAAACCATACAGACAGATTTGAACGGGGACGGCAGCATAGATGAAACCCGCACCATTGTTAAAACCCAGGATGCCGCAACGGGCAATTTGATTGAGACCATTTCGGACTATGCCGGGCGCATTGGCGTTGATGCGACCACCCGCAAAAGCGTTGAAGAAATCACCACAAGTGCCAACGGGCTGACCACAACTACGTCGCATGATTATAATGGCGACGGCACTGTCGATGACTTTCAGGTGGATACGCTGGCCCTTAATGCCGATGGCAGCACGGTTGAAACTGTTACAGAAACCAAGGGCGGTTTTGTCAAGACCAGTGTGACAACGACCAGTGCAGACCGGAAAACAGTTGGCACTGTAACCACAGATACGCTGACCACGACTTCGGGATATTGGACAGCAGGGTATTATATGACTGATCCCAATTTTGCCGGAAGCGGCCATGCTGGCCAGATCTATGTCCCGGCTTATTATACCGGCACCAGTTCAACCGGAACCCTCGACAGCCATACAAAATCCGTCGCGGTTCAGGCCAATGGATCAACTATCAATACAGAAATTGATCTCACCGCAGCCGGCGTTCAGGCCGGTAAATTTGTTACCACGACCAGCGCCAACGGTTTGGTCATATCGACAACCCGCGACGACAATGGCGATGGCGTCACTGATGAAACCATCACCTCAACCACTGTTTTGAATGATAACGGCAGCACAACCAAGACATTTACCGATGTCAACGGAGTGCTAAACGCCCTTTCAACCGGGGCATTGGAGTCGGAAACGGTGGTTACCACCACCAGCGGCAATGGCCTCACCACCAATGTGATCACCACCGGCATGAACGGCGCGGACTCAATTGCCCACAGTCAGCTTTCGGTGACCTTGCTCAATGCGGACGGCACCACGACCACGACCGATACAGAAACGCTTGGAAGTCAAAGTGACCAGAAAATAACTACAGTCAGTGCCAATGGCCTGAGCAAGACCACCCAGCTTTCGACACTGAACAATGGTATTTTTGATCGAACCGATGTGTTGATCACCAGCCTTGATAGCAGCACCAAAGAAACCCTCACCGTTCTCAATCAAAATGGCACTTTCGCAAAATCAAGTTTAACCACCACCAGTGCTGACGGACGCACCCAAAATATTGCCGTTGATACCAATGGCGATGGCATTGTTGATCATCTTGAAGCTTTGTCGCAGGGTCTTGATGGCAGCATCACCGACACAACCCGAAATCAAAATGCGTCAGGGACTTTGCTCGACAGTGTTTGGTCAAACACAAGCGCCAATGGCTTGAGCAAAACCATTAAGGTGGACAGTAATGGCGATGGCGTTTGGGATGACTCGCGCTCGACGGTTACCACACTCAATGCCGATGGAACCAGAACCAAAACCGTGTCGGAATACAATGCAAGTGGCGTGCTGCTTGGCCAGATAGTCTCGAACATCAGCTTGAACGGCTATGTTACGACGATGCAGTATAAAAATGGTGCGGGCGTCGTCGATAGGACGGTGACCAATACCACCATGTTAAATGCCGACGGCACCATCACAAGCACAGCGACAACAGTTTTGGGAACTGCGGGGGCAACTGACTCTTTTAGCGGGAGTGGCGGTGTCGCTGCGGCAACCTCAACGGTCACTACCAGCGGTGACCGGCTTACAGTGACAGAGAATTTTGATGTCAACGGCGACGCGCATTCTGACATTGTTGATACATCAGTTACTGCGGCAAACGGCGTTAGAACTGAAACCCGCAACTTCCAGAATGCGGCTGGCACCATTCTCACCCAGAAAATCACCACCACCAGTGCAGATGGCCGGTTTGTTACGCTCGCCTATACCGACCCTGCCAACGCTCTCAACAATGTGCTTGAGACAACAATGGTTAGCGGTGATGGGTCGGGCAGTTATTCGTGGACCCGGCAAAACAGCGCCGGCGTGATTTTGGAAAGCGCCACGCATTTGATCGACAGCAACAATGTTGATCATATACACCTCGTGCTCAACGGGGTGAGCACCAACATCGCTATCAGCGTCACCCAGGAACGCGAATACATTGCTCAGATAGGGTCGATCTATGAAGTCGTTCTAGGCCGCGATATGACCACGGCGGAAACCCAGGCTTGGGCCAAATATTATTCGGCCACGGGCCTAAATCTTGTCCAACTCACCGGCGATTTATTGGGTTCAAATGAATATGCCCAAACGCATTCGACCTCTTCAAATATTGATCTGGTCAATTCCATTTATCAAAACACCTTTGGCCGTGCACCCTCTTCGGCTGAAATGACCAGTTGGGTAAGCCAATTGAATGGCGGCACTTTAACGCGGTCAGATTTTATCATTGATCTTGCCAAATTGGTGACCGGTGCGCTTGGCCAGCAAGAAAACGAAATAGTCACCACCAATGCCGCTGGGCAAATCACAACAGAGAGTTTCTACAACAAACTCAACGGCACGTTAGATGGACTTGTTGAACTGAGCTATTCGGCAACCGGACAAGCCACGGCAACTGTGAGCGGCACCCGTGCCACTATTGCCTTAAGCAACGCCACAATCAATCTGGCAGCAAACAGCTCCGCAATGATCACAGGTAACGGCGATACAATTACAACCGCGACTGGGGCCAAAATCCAGGTTGCGACGCTTGGCAGCGTCAACACTCTTAACGGCGCAACCATCGTCGGCTTGGGAAATGGTTTTTATGGTGGCCTCATTGCAAGTGTTGGTAATTTTGGCGGGGGAGGCAGCCAAGGCGCAACTGCCTTCACCGTGACTGGCACTCTAGCCGCTGGCCTCACGTATACCGACAGCGGTAATGCAGCGTCATGGGCCAGCATTGCCTTTGCGGGTTACAACTCCACCTCAGGAAAATGGTCGAGCATCATCACAACAAATGACGATGGTAGCCATGCCATTGTCGGCGGCGTCGATGGCCTAACC
>JAYVYB010000415.1:0-2448 GCA_043784625.1 Methylovirgula sp. | reverse complement strand
GCGCTGGCTCTCGCCATTTCCAGGGAAACATCCAGATTTTTTGCGCCGTCATCAATTCCGGGCAATATATGGCTGTGCAAATCAATCATGCTATAAAATCAATCAAAAACTAATTTTGCGTTCATAGTCGAAATTTGTTTTCATAGCCAGAGCTAACTCTAGGGCAGCCATTTTTGCGATCAAATGCGCAAAACTTAGGACTGTTTCTTGAATGTGAAGCCTGTGGTGAAATACCGCCGTGCCTGAGTTTCTCATAACAATCAGCGCAGTGACCCGATCTGCGAAGCCAAACAAAACCTTTCTGCGGCGAACACGCCGTGCTATACGCTTGCCTATGTTACAGTTAAAAATTTGAGACTTTATTTTTATGTCACGTGTAATTTTTATAAATACTTGCGTTCTACTTCTAATCTGTTTTGTGCTGGGTGGAAGTACGGATTTGGGGGCTTTAGGCACCACAATAATTGAAGTTTATGCGCTTCAATTATTGGTTTTTCTGGCTTTCGCAAACATAAGCGATGGCAGGTCAGGCGCGAAAACCAGCCCAAATTGGGGCTATTATCTTTTCTGGTTCTGTCCGGTCCTATTTGCGCTTTTGCAAATAATACCGCTGCCCGCTTCGATATGGACTGCGCTTCCGGGGCATGGCATTTTAAGTGACGTCTATGAGTTGCTGCCACAGCTTAAGCCTTGGTATTCTATCAGCCTGTTGCCAAGAGCCACGCGGCTCACAGCGTTTGAACTTCTGCCGGCAGCGACGATCTTCATAGCGACCCTAAGCATGAATGTGGCCCGCCGCCAAACACTTGTCAGGCTGTGTTTGCTGCTGGGCGTTGCCAGTTGTCTCTTGGGTTTGGCGCAAACTGTGCAGGGCGATGGCAGCCCCCTGAGATTTTACGAGTTCTCCAATGTAAATCATCCCGTTGGATTTTTTGCCAATAGCAATCACTTCTCAGCGCTTTTATATGCCTTAATGGCGCTGAGTCTGTTCATCATAACGACTATTTGGCCTCAACGAACCAAGGCTGACAAAAACCAGAAAGCACCCGGCACACATTACGCTTTGCTCGCCTTGGTATTTGTCGCAAGCTTTATGTTTTTCGCCACTCAAATCCTGACAACGTCCAGAATGGGTAACGCCCTTATGGTTGTTGGGCTCATCGCCAGCTTTGCCGCGTTTTTGGCGGGCAAAAAAACTGCAACCGGCAACACCGCTGTCTGGGGCATTACTCTGACCGGTTTGGTTCTTATGGGGATAGCGGCCAGTTTTGGGCTTGATAAATTCTCAGCTCGAATTGGACAAGACCCTCATAATGAAGTGCGTTTGATGTTTACCGCCACCACTTTTAAGGCCGCGTTTGGCTACTTGCCTTTTGGTTCCGGGTTGGGGAGCTTCGAACGCATTTACGCTTTGCAAGAGACAAGCCAGACTGTTCTTTCGACTGTGGTCAATCACGCGCACAATGATTACGTCGAGATATTCCTTGAAACCGGTATTTTCGGCGTGGTCTGGGTCGGGCTTTTTGTAATTTGGTGGCTCAGGCAAACCGGGCGCATATGGCGCGTAAGCCAGAATCCCGCAGCTTTTGCTACGCCGCGCGATGCGCAATTGGCACGAACTGCATCAATTATTGTCGGATTATTGCTGATCCACTCTGTCGTTGACTATCCGCTACGCACTGAAACTCTCAGCGTTGTCTTTGCCATGAGCTGTGCGCTCATGCTGCCATCCCGTCAAAATCCCGATACTGTAGTTTTCGACACTCCACCACGCCCAAGACGTAAAAAAACTGCGCCGATGCCCATCGGACTGGCAAACGACCAGCGCTCGAAGTCTCGAAACAATGAGAAAGCTTCGGCGGAAACAAAGCCTGCGCCCACAGAGTGGCCGGACGCCTGGTCAGATAAATAAAAATCAAAAATTTGGGTTAGACAAACAGTAAGCATTAGATGCTGCCCCATCTAGACACTGGACTTCACCACGAAATGGAGCGCAAACGCTCCAAATTTGCGGCAGACCTGGGTACAGCTCACAATAGAAATATGTCCGGCACGTTCTACATTTTCAAAAAATTAAGTGCGCAACGACAACCAGTCTTGGAACATCAGCACCGGCCATAGCTGGTGGCCCAAATTCACAGCCCCTGACAAATGGCGCTGCCATGCCGTTCTAACCAGTTTGGTGTGGAAATATCCCTCTTTCGCCAGGCGGCCTTCGTCGAGAAGCGACTCGGCCCAGTCGCGCAACGGCCCACGTAACCACGCGTCGATCGGAATACCGAATCCTGCTTTCGGGAGTTCAATCAGCGACTTTGGCACACGCTGATAAAGTATTTCGCGCAATATCCACTTTGTTACGCCGCCCCTGAGCTTATAATCGAAGGGCAACTGCCACGCGAATTCTACCACGCGATGGTCTAAAAACGGTACACGGCCCTCTAGCGATGC
>JAYVYB010000414.1:0-7714 GCA_043784625.1 Methylovirgula sp. | reverse complement strand
ACGCTGGCGCGTGACTCGGCTGTATCGCCAAAGGACAAGTGGATTTTGGACTTGTATTCCAAGGCTTTAGAGAATGCTTCCGATGATGACCGTCAAATTTCAGACGTGTATTTGCATCAATATTCCAAGGCCGCGCAAAGGTAAATTGACGCGGTTTTATGTTGCGACGGCATGGAGATCATAGGCGTCAGCACGCTCGATTTTAACTGAAACGATATCTCCCTGCCGCAAAGGTCGGCGAGAACTGACATAGACATTGCCATCTATTTCAGGCGCATCTGCTTTCGAGCGACCTTTTGCGACGGTTGGCCCGGCTTGATCGATTATAACGGATTGGCGCGTTCCAACCTTTTTCTTCAAGATATTGGCTGAAATGGCCTGCTGCCGGATCATAAACCGGTCATAACGTTCCTGTTTTACCTCATCTGGCACGGCTTCCAAGCCCAGATCATTGGCTTTCGCGCCAGTGACAGCCTCGTATTTAAACGCGCCAACGCGGTCCAGCTTGGCCTCGTCGAGCCAATCCAGTAAAAATTGAAAATCCGCTTCAGTCTCTCCTGGGAATCCGACAATAAAGGTCGAACGCAAGGTTAAATCCGGGCAGACGGTGCGCCAAGACTTGACGCGATCGAGAGTTTTTTCCTGATTGCCCGGGCGCTTCATAGCTTTCAACACGTTTGGCGCGGCATGCTGAAACGGAATATCGAGGTATGGCAGGATTTTTCCCTGCGCCATCAGAGGGATAACGTCATCAACGTGGGGATAGGGATAAACGTAGTGCATGCGCACCCACGCTCCCAACTCTCCAAGTTCTTTTGCAAGTTCATAAAATTTGGCGCGAATGGAACGGTCTTGGAAAGTGCTTTCGGCGTATTTAATGTCCAGGCCATAGGCGGACGTGTCCTGCGAGATGACCAAAAGCTCTTTAACGCCCGCCTTTACCAGCTTTTCTGCCTCGCGCAGTACGTCGCCGATGGGGCGGGACACCAAATCTCCGCGCAATTTTGGAATGATGCAGAAGGAGCAGCGATTGTTGCATCCCTCGGAGATTTTAAGATAGGCGTAATGACGCGGGGTTAGCTTAACCCCTTGATCTGGAACGAGATCTAGAAACGGATCATGCTTTGGCGGGACGGCGGCATGCACGGCATTCATAACCGACTCATAGGCCTGCGGACCGGTAATTGCAGAAATTCCGGGAAAAACATCGCGGATTTGCTTCGGCTCAGCGCCCATGCAGCCGGTTACAATAACTTTGCCGTTTTCTTTGAGGGCCGCGCCGATAGCGGCCAAAGACTCGGCCTTGGCGGAGTCAAGAAAGCCACAGGTGTTGACAATCACCGCATCTGCGCCGGCATGGCTTTTGGTCAATTCATAGCCTTCGGAGCGCAATCCGGTGATGATACGCTCTGAATCGACGAGGGCTTTCGGGCAACCTAAGGAGACGAAGGAGATGCGGGGCTGATAAGTGTCTGTCATGGCGGTTGAATTGCCACGAAGCGGCGACAAGAGCAACAAAAACCGCAGGCTTGCGGCAAATCAATGGCTAAATGATTGATAAATCAGATTTATGCGTGGTTGTGGATGGCCAGATAAGCTGCGGCGCCGATTGCAAGCGCCAGTGTAATTGGCCACGGAACACGCCGCATCAGCGACCAAATGGCATCTCTCAACACAGTTTTTGCAATGTAATCGGGCAAATCGTTGTTCATGATGACCTATGTGGCGAATCGGACTGAAAACCTAGTTCCGAAAGGTACACAATTTGCGCTAAGGCGGGAAATTTGGCGGAAGGGGTGAGATTCGAACTCACGGTGGGCTTGCACCCACGACGGTTTTCAAGACCGTTGCCTTAAACCACTCGGCCACCCTTCCAAATTTGGAATGCCTCTGTTGAACAGAACTTTGCGAAAAGATCAAGCTGGAAATTGGCCACTTCGACCTGAAATTATCCGGCCAAATGTCGGCCAAACATGGCCAAGTGAAAAATTTAACATTTAAAATCAATGCTCTACAAATTTCTCTTGGCCACTTTGTTCGGCCAAAAGGCAGTGTGACATGGCCAATCTCAGGCCAAACATGGCCAAATCGGCCCTTAGGACCAAAATTTGGCCGATTTTTTACAACCGGATACAACTGTTTTGCAACTTGAAGCACAACCTGCGGCGCAGCACTTAAAATCCGGTGCGTCGCCCCACAAGTCGCTTACAGACTATCAGGAAACCTGAAATGGTGAAACCTTGTCGCGCGGCTCAGGCTCTAAAAAATGGAAAATTCTGTGACCCACATTGTTCTTGATAGGCCGCTCACATGGCAGGAGATAAAGGCCGTTGCGCACGGCGCGCGCCTGTCGCTTGGCAGCGCTGCCAAGGAGCGCATCATGCAGTCGCGCAAAATTGTTGACGCAATCGTAAGCCGGAACATTCGGGCCTACGGCGTTAACACCGGCGTCGGCGCTCTTTCGGATCAAATTGTGCCGCAGCATTTGCAGCGCGCTTTGTCACGAAATTTACTGATGAGCCACGCCTGCGGAACGGGCGACTGGTTAAGCGACATCGAAACCCGCGCCATAATTGCCGCCGCGATCAATAATTATGCTCACGGTTATTCCGGCATCCGGCTGGAGGTGGTCGAAGCGCTGCTGGACTTGTTGGAGCACAACGTTATGCCGCTGGTTCCGGCGCGCGGGTCTGTCGGGTATTTGACGCATATGGCGCATATCGGCTTGGTGCTGATTGGCGAAGGGCAGGCGCGGGTTGCGGGCAACGTGTTAACCGGCGCGGCGGCGCAAAGCCATATGGGCAAGGCAGCGTTGGTGCTGGAAGCTAAAGAGGGCCTAAGCTTGGTGAATGGCACGCCCTGCGCCACCGGGCTGGCGGCGTTGGCATTGAGCAAAATTGAAAACCTGCTGCAATGGGCCGATCGGACAGGCGCAATGAGCTTTGAAGCTTTGGGCGGGCAGATAGCCGCCTTTGATGTTTTCAGTCTGGCTTTGCGCAAATCAGATGGTTTGCAACTTTCCGGTGCGCATATTCGCGCGCTTTTAGAGGGCAGCGGCTTGATCGCGGAGGCGCAGGGCAAGCGGACGCAGGACGCTTTAAGCCTGCGCGCAATGCCACATGTGCACGGGGCAGCGCGCGACATGTTTGGCTTTGCGGCGGACGCGGTCAATCGTGAATTGGCGTCCGTCACCGATAATCCGTTGATTGGCGGAACCGCAGAAGCGCCGCAGGTGTTTTCCGAGGCGCACGCGGTGGGCGCGAGTCTAGGCTTGGCGCTTGATGCGGTTGCAATTGCGATTGCAGAAGTGGCCGCCATGGCCGAGCGTCGCATTGGCCGGCTGGTGAACCCGGCTCTCAGCGGGTTACCGGCGTTTTTGGCGCAAGAAGGCGGCGTCTTTTCCTGCTTTATGATTGCGCAATATTCCGCCGCCAGTTTGGTGGCGGAAAACCGCCGTTTGGCCAACCCGGCCAGCCTCGATGGTGGCATCACCTCGGCGCAGCAGGAAGACCACCTTGCCCATGCCACGCCCGCTGCGCTGAAATTGCTGCAGATTTGCGCGAATACTGAAACCATTGTGGCGATTGAATATATGGCGGCAGCGCAAGCGCTGGAACTGCAAAGCGGAGCTGCACCAATGGCCAAGCGGACGGCGGCACTGGTTCAGCTTTTGCGGAAGAAAGTTGCGCCCTATGCCGATGACACGCCGCTGAGCGCCGAAATTGAGAAGGCGAGGGCGGTGATATTGGAATAAACTGTGCAGAACTAGGCTCGTTGGCAACTACTTCAAGGTGAATTTGGTCTCAGGATTTTTTAGAAAAGGCCCGTTCAATTTTACCACAGTTGCAATCTTGCCGCGACGCAGGTAGATTTATGAAACGTCTTAGCCAATCCTTTACCATTGGAGCGCACTTTGCGGGATAGTCCTGAAGTAATCAAATTAGGTTCAGGTCGTGCTTTTCTTGCGTTGCGTGTGTGCTCATGAGTGTAAAAATGCCTAAAGCCGTTTTTGGTGCCAAAATCGCTTGTGTGGTTGCTGTCGGGTTTTTAGCTTCCGGCTGCGCACAAAATTCCAAAAAATATGCAGAAGCAGGAAATCTGTTTCCCACCAGCAAATATGGCCCCGCCTCTAAGCGTGTGGTTGCTGATGGCGAAGATGTTCCAAAGGGCGGCGGACAGAATCTGGTCGGCAAACCCTACACCATCGCCGGTCACACGTACTATCCGGCAGACCGGCCAAACTATTCCGCTGTTGGTATGGCGTCCTGGTATGGGGCGGATTTCCACGGCCGCAAAACCGCAAACGGTGAGATTTTCGATAAGGCATCGGTATCGGCTGCCCATCCGACCATGCCGCTGCCAAGCTATGCCCGCGTGACCAATTTGCGCAACGGTGCGTCTATCGTGGTGCGTGTGAATGATCGCGGGCCGTATCATGGCGGCCGGGTTATGGACGTGTCCGAAAAAGTGGCTGGCGCGCTCGACTTTAAAGGGCAGGGCACCGCTAAGGTGAAGGTGGAATATCTGGCGCGCGCCGGTCTTGGCGGCTCCGATGATAACAAGCTTTTGGCGTCTTTGCGCACAGATGGGACTGCCGCAACCTTGGACGGCTTGCCGACTCAGCCAATCATGGTGGCAGCAAATCCGGAACCGCAGCGCGTGGCCGCTCTAGCTCCGAAGGTTCAGGTCGAGCAGCCTGTGCAGGCGGACGAGCAGGATGCTGAATCCGAGACAGCAGCGCCTGTCGCAGCTTCGGCGATGCCGAGTGTTGCGCCGCGCCCTATGGCGCGTCCGTTTAATGTCGGCTCACCGATAATGGCAAGGTCGTTGGCGGCGCCTTCGGGTGCAGTGCCGGTTGCTGCGCCTGTGGTTTCGCAGCAAACAGTTGCGATGGTCGCGCCTAAAGCTATGGCAAAACCGGTACGTGCAGCGCCTTTGGAAGATGGTGTAGCGGCTCCGGCGGCGGCGGGGAAACTCTCGGCACTGTATTATAATTCTGATCTGCCGCCGATCGAGCGTTTCCAAAAAGACGGGCCGTTTAAAAAATTCCGCCCGCGCACGATGGAAGACCTGCTCAAATCTTCAAACTAAATTTGCGGCCTCGGCGCGCGTAACCCTGTTTATAGAGTTTCGTTGATTTCACGACCTGTTTGTGCGAAGTCCACTCGCGTGGTTAGCGGGCGCGGGCTGACTTGTTCGAACGGGTGGTTTATTGGATCGTCTCATCAAAATAGTGCGGATATTCGCGGCGCTGTTGCCGGTTTTGTTGGCGGGCACGGCTTCTGCTCAAACGATTCAAACGTCAGCCCCCTATGCAATTTTGGTGGACTATGAGTCCGGATCGGTGCTGTTTGAAAAAGCTGCCGATGATCTGATGGCTCCGGCCTCCACTGCAAAACTGATGACGGCTGAACTGGTGTTTCACGAGTTGAGCCTCGGGCATCTGAAATTGGACGATACATTCCCCATTTCAGAAAACGCCTGGCGCAAGGGCGGCGGCGTGGCGGGCGGCTCCAGCATGTTTGCCGAACTCAAATCAAAAATATCGGTGGAAGACCTGTTGCGCGGCTTGATCGTGCAGTCGGGCAATGACGCGGCCATCGCGCTGGCAGAGGGCATCGCCGGCACTGAGGATGCTTTTGCAACGCTGATGACACGGCGCGCACGTGAATTAGGCATGGAGAAATCCACTTTCACCAATCCGTGGGGGCGCGGCGACCAAGATCAAAGAGTGACGGCGCGCGAAATGATGAGACTTGCCGCGCATATCATCAAAACTTATCCGGATTATTATCACTATTTTGGCGAGAAAGAGTTCACCTGGAATAAAATCCGGCAATTGAACCGCAACCCGCTGCTGACGATGGAATTGGGCGCGGATGGGCTCAAAACTGGTGACATTAAAGAAAGCGGCTTCGGGCTGGTGGGTTCGGCGGTGCAAAACGGGCAACGGCTGATCATTGTGATCAACGGTTTGAAGTCGGCCAATGACCGCGCCGAAGATTCGCGGCGGTTGCTGAATTGGGGCTTTCGCAGCTTTGAACCCAAGACCATTTTTGGTGATAAAGACACGATCGCCAATGCCAAGGTTTATGGCGGTGCGGCGGCAGATGTGGCTCTGGTTGCAGCAAGCCCGATCAAAATGCTGGTGCCGCGCACCTCTGGCGAGAAGCTGACCGCCAAAGTCACTTACAGCGGCCCGCTTATTGCGCCGGTGGAGCAGGGCAAAGAAGTGGGCACGTTGCGGGTTTTTCGCGGCCAGAACGTGATTCTGGAGGTGCCGTTGCTGACCGCCAACGCTGTTGCCGCTGGCACCCTGACCCAGCGCGGGCTTGATGCAGCGTCGGAACTCGGACTTGGCTTGTTCCGGCAAATGATCCAAAAGAAGTGATCTGACGGATTTGAAGATTCGGAAAAAATCTCTGGTTGGAACAGGTTTTGCGCGGCAAATTTATCACATTCGAAGGCGGCGAGGGCGCGGGCAAATCCACGCAAATCCGGAGCTTGGCGGCGGCGTTGCAGCAACGCGGGCTTGATGTGGTGGTGACGCGGGAGCCCGGCGGCTCTGCCGGTGCGGAAGCTGTGCGCCATGTGATTTTGAGTGGTGCCGCGCGCGATCTTGGCGCCAGCGCCGAGGCGATTTTGTTTAGCGCAGCCCGCATCGACCACATCGACCAGCTCATTGAGCCCAATTTGGCACAAGGCAAATGGGTGTTGTGTGATCGTTTTGCCGACTCAACCCGGGCCTATCAAGGCGCGCTGGGCAATCTTGATCCCAAACTGATACAAATTCTCGAAAAAGTGACGCTCAACGGCCTGAAACCCGACCTGACGCTTATGCTGGATCTCGATCCCAAAATTGGTATGGCGCGGGCAGATGCGCGGCGCGGCAAGGCTGAAGCGGCGGACCGCTTTGAAAGTGAAGGAGCGGATTTTCACAAGGCTTTGCGCAATGTGTTTCTTGATATCGCCGCGGCGGAGCCGGAGCGCTGCGTGGTGATTGATGCGTCGCGCTCGGCGAGCGTGGTTTCCAAGGCGATTTCCAAGGCTGTAGCGCGGCATTTTGAGCTGGACGACGGCCCGGCGCAGCGCAAGGCGGCACAATAATGGCCCGTGCAACCGACGATATGCTGCCGGAAAGCGACGCCCAACAAGGCGCGCCTCACCCACGCGCCAATGTGGATTTTATCGGCCAGGCTGACGCCGAACGGGAGCTGTTGCAAGCGTACCAATCCGGCAAGTTACCCCATGCGTGGATCATCGGGGGTGACAAAGGCATAGGAAAAGCGACTCTGGCTTGGAGATTTGCCAAATTTGTGCTTGCCCACCCGGATTTTAGCAGTCCGGCCGTTCAAAGCGCGAAGACTTTGGCTGTTGAGGACAGCAACGCGGCTGTGCAGCGGATTCACGCGCTGGGCCATGGTGACGTGCAAATTTTGCGCCGCGAGTGGAATGAAAAAACCAAAAAGCATTTCAGCGAAATTCGCTCCGAAGACGTTCGCAAAGCTGTGCATATGTTTCAGCAAACTGCCAGCGAAGGCGGTTATCGTATCGTTATTCTCGACTGTGCCGAAGATTTAAACTCGACCAGCGCAAATGCCCTGCTTAAAATGATTGAGGAACCGCCAGAGCGTTCGTTATTTTTGATTATTTCGCACCAGCCCAATCGCATTTTGCCCACCATCCGCTCCCGATGCCGGATGTTGTTGCTGCA
>JAYVYB010000413.1:0-6548 GCA_043784625.1 Methylovirgula sp. | reverse complement strand
TCCGACATTGTTGCGCGCGGACACGCGTTGGACGTGGTGAAAAAAGTCGAGCGTTTGCTGTATCTGGCCGAATATAAGCGTCGCCAATCCGCGCCGGGTGTAAAGGTCACGCTGAAAAACTTTGGCCGCGATCGCCGCTACCCTATTGTCAATAAATTCCGTGATTCGGGCGCCGCCGCGCGCACGCCGGATGCTGCCATTGCGCCAAAACCCATCTTGGGCGGGGCAGAACGTTTTGAGGAATAATATGACCACCGTCCGCTTTGCCCCATCCCCCACCGGCCGCATTCATATCGGCAACGCCCGCACAGCTTTGCTGAACTGGTTGTTTGCGCAAAAACACGGCGGAAAATTTATTCTGCGCTTTGACGATACCGATGTTGCGCGTTCCACCCGTGCCTTTGCCGATTCTATCGAAATTGATCTGGCGTGGCTTGGCATCAAACCGAGCATCATGGTGCGCCAGTCTGAACGTTCTGCGCTTTATCACGCCGCCACGGCGCAGTTAAAACAGGCCGGCTTGCTGTATCCCTGTTATGAAACCGCTGATGAGCTTGACCGTCGTCGCAAGCGCCAGATTGCGCGCGGTGTGCCGCCGGTTTATGACCGCGCGTCGCTAAACCTGTCCGCTGAAGAGCGCGCAAAACTTGAGGCCGAGGGCCGCACACCGCATTGGCGCTTCAAGCTGGCAGATAAAACCGTGACCTGGGATGATCTGGTGCGCGGCCCCAGCCATATCGATTGCGGCTCGCTCTCCGATCCGGTTCTGGTGCGTGAGGATGGCACCTATCTCTACACGCTGCCGTCCGTTGTCGATGATATCGACATGGGCGTGACGCAGATTATCCGCGGTGAAGACCACGTCACCAACACCGCCGTGCAAATCCAGATTTTTGAAGCCTTGGCAGGGCAGGGCAAGGCACCCGCATTTGGCCACCACAACCTGCTCACTTCAGCCAGCGGCGAAGGTCTTTCTAAGCGGTCTGGCGCGCTATCACTCACCGGATTGCGTGAAGGCGGCGTTGAGGCTCTGGCGGTTGCAGCGCTGGCGGTGTTAACCGGCTCGTCAGAATCCGTGCGTCCGATCAGCTCTTTAGACGAATTGATCGCAACAACCGAGCTCAGCCAAATCTCCAAAAATGCCGCCAAATTTGATGAGGCGGAGCTGCACGTGCTTTCCGCAAAAACCCTGCATCATTTGAGCTATGACGCGGTTCAGCCGCGCCTTGCCGCTTTGGGCATTGAAGGCGAAGCGTTCTGGAACGCCGTGCGCGGAAATCTCAATCAAATGAGCGATGTCAAGGCGTGGTGGGATGTGGTGCATGGCAATATCTCGCCAATCTTCGAAGACGCGGCCTATTTGCAAACCGCAGCCAAACTGCTTCCCGCCGCGCCGTTGGATAGCTCGAGTTGGAGCATTTTAACCACTGCGCTGAAAGCCGAAACCGGGCGCAAGGGCAGGGCGCTGTTTCACCCGTTGCGGCTGGCGCTGACCGGTCAGGATTCTGGCCCGGAGATGGCGGCACTGTTGCCGCTCATTGGGCATGCGCGCGTTCATCACATATTGAGCGGCGCAAACTGAGAGTGTGGGGCCATGCCGGGGCTGGCTCTTTTTGCTTGCGCGTTAAAGGGCTGACATATGTTTTTACAATGTGGGCGCGATAATCCGCACTTTGCGGGTCACGCCATCCGGGCCGACCTGATCCTGCAATTCGCCTTGGGTCACGCTCACAACAGGGCCTGAACTTGCCCGCCCGCCACCAATGCCCGAAGAGGCTCCGTTAGCCGCCGTTGCCTTTGACAGCGCCGCTGTAAACGCCTCAACTTCGGCATCATCCGCCGCCGCCGATTTCTTTTTGCCAGCCAAAGCTGAGAGAACGCCAGGATCTTTCCCGCGCGAAAGTTCCGCCGCCCGTGCCGGAGTTACCAGAATATCGTGCTCTGAGTGTTCTCCCAGCGCTTGCTCAGCGGGCCCCAACACTTCGGCCCAGTTCTTTCCTGCCGGTTTGCACGCAGCTTCGGGCACAAATTTTGTCTGAAACTTAAGCCGGTTGGGCAGTTCTGAATAGGAGCGGTCGTTGATGTCAACGGCGTCATTCAGGTCACCGTTCGGGTTCCAGGTGAAAACCATGACATCGGTTGCAGGGCAAAGCGCCTTGCACAATGAGTCGAGATCTTCCAGATCGGCCCCCCTCGCCGAATAGCTCACTGGAAAAAAGCCACCATCCAGCATTTTAACACAGATCGCCACTCTGCCGCCGCGGCCATGGCGGGCTGGCTCGTCGTTCCCATTGTCAGAGCCCCGCAAATCCTGATTGTCGATGGGCATGTCTTCGTATTGTGGTGTGCGCTGTTGGTTAGGATTAAAAATACCGTCAAAAAGTCCGCGCTGGGGCTGCGCCGAGGCCACCTGGGGTTGCGCCTGGCGCAGACAATTGGCTTCATATTGAGCTTGCAGCGCCGCTTTGCGTCCACCGCCGGAGTTTTCTGCAGCATCGGCCAAAGCATTGTAATTGGCTTGCATCTGGCTAATTCGAGCCTTCACGCCCGCGCATTCCGGCGGCGCGGCTTTGCCAAAAAACAAAAATTGCCGGTTATCGCAGCCAAGGGAATTGGCATAGGCTTGGGTGCGCGAAATTTCGGAGCGTTGCTTTGCCGCCGCCGCTGCATATTTTCCGGCACCGCCGCCGCTCGAATTGATCTGAGATAACAACCGCGAACAGGCCGCCGATTGCGCCACGGCCTCATTGGCGGACAACAAGCCGCACATCAAAAAGCCGATCGTAAGCGCGAGTTTTGGCGTTTTCATCAATTCAGCCTGAAATTAAATGTTTAAATACAACACGGGAACACATCAACAGCGACCAAGCGAAGTCTAATGTAGCAAGGTGAATTCCGTATGAAATTCTGCTGCGCTTGATCCAGCACAAATCCGGTAAAAAAGTGGCTTTAAAATGAATATGACTCTATTTTTCCGCACGACAGTTAAAAACATATTGCGCTTGTAAACCGCTCAACCCATATGCGCCTTATAGCAGGAGAGCATTATGAACGTGAAGAAGATTTTAGGCTTAGTCTCGATAGTTTCCGCTTTGGCCGCTCCGGTTGCCATGGCTTGCGCTGCTGAGGGCGAGCCGGATTTGATAATGCGCAAAAGCACCGTGTTCAAGCTGCTGACGCCAAACGACAAGTTGGCAACTTATGGCATCGACGATCCTGCCGTGGATGGTGTCGCCTGTCATTATACCACGCCGGAAAAGGGCGGTTTGGCCGGGGCTTTCGGACTCGCAGAGCAAGTTTCGGACATATCTATCGCCTGCCGCCAATACGGCCCGATCAAAATCAAAGATAAATTTTCGCAGGGCGATGTTGTATATTCAGAACGCCGGTCGTTGATTTTCAAGAAAATGCAAATCGTGCGCGCCTGCGATGTGAAGCGCAATATTCTGGTTTACATGGTCTATTCGGACAAATTGATTGACGGCAGCCCGAAAAATTCCACCTCGACGGTGCCAATTCAGCCTTGGGGCGCCAATCCGGACGTGCCTAAATGTGCTGACTTTGTGAAGTGATTATTCGCCGCAGCTTACGATGATGGCGTCGCCCGGAATGTCGGAGGGGCGCGCGGCAACTGAAATTGCAGCCGTGACATCCTCAAACCTGCTGTAGCCTATGGCGTGGGCGTGGCCATGAGCTTCGCACCACGCGTCGGCAATCACCCGCCCGCAGGCGCTTTGCTGCGCCAAACATTCCGAAGTGCCATATCCGTCATTCGCCGGAATGATGAATTCGTGCGCGCCGAGTTCGGCAGCGTGAGGCTGGTTCAAGCTGGTGAAAACAAACAAAAAACCGGCGAGAAGCGGCATCAGCAACCTTGGCAAAGCGCTCTCTTGCCAACTTGCGGCTTGTGCCACGTGGCCGGGCTTAGGATTTACTGTTGATTTGGCGGGGTGCAGGGAGGATACGCGCGACACGGAACGCAACATGACAAATCCTTGATCATTAAAGGGCAGAAAATTCAAAACAGCTCTCAGAACTATGAGCTTAAGTATGAAACCGCGTACTGAATTTTCCGTTAAAGAGTGTTAGGAAAGCCAATCAAACGCAAAAAGAACTAGAGGTTCCAGCTAATCCACTCAAGTGGTTGGCAGCGCTTGCTTAAGCGGCGGTTCTGGCCTATAGAGCGTCGTATTCCACAGGCGAAAGAGATGTTCCTGCTTCAAGGAACTGTCCGGTGGTCGGGTAAAAAACCCAACCTACTTTCTTTCGCCGAGGTTCAACCGGAGAAGTTTTAACATGGCACTACCCGAATTTTCTATGCGTTCAATGCTTGAAGCAGGCGCGCATTTTGGTCACCAGTCTCACCGCTGGAATCCAAAAATGGCACCATTCCTGTTCGGTATCCGCAACAACATCCACATTATCGATTTGGCGCAGTCGGTGCCTTTGATGCATCAGGCTTTGCAGGCTGTTTCGGACACTGTCGCCAAGGGTGGCCGTGTTCTGATGGTTGCAACCAAGCGTCAGGCTCAGGAAGCTATCGCAGACGCTGCCAAGCGTTCCGCTCAATATTATGTCAATTCACGTTGGTTGGGCGGCATGCTCACAAACTGGAAGACCATTTCCGGCTCCATCAACCGCCTTCGCAAGCTCGAAGAGATGTTGGGCGCAGGCGCAGTTGGCCTCACCAAGAAAGAGCGTCTGATGCTCTCTCGCGAGCGTGACAAGCTTGATAAGGCTTTGGGCGGTATCAAGGACATGGGCGGCACCCCAGACCTGATTTTCGTCATTGATACCAACAAAGAACAACTCGCCATCAAGGAAGCTAATCGCCTCGGCATTCCGGTTGTTGCCATTCTCGATTCAAATTGCGATCCAGACGGCATTACCTATCCGGTTCCCGGCAACGACGACGCCGGTCGCGCTTTGACCATGTATTGTGACTTGTTTGCCCGTGCCGCAATTGACGGTATTTCGCGCAGCCAAGGCCAGCGTGGCGAAGATGTTAAGCCGATGATGATGGATGCTGCACCTGTGGTGCATGAAGCGCCAACAGAGGCGTTTGAGCTTTTGTCCACCCCGCGCGGCGCTCCGGACGATTTCTCCAAGATTCAAGGCCTTGGCCCGCAGATCGTGCAGAAATTGAATGACGGCGGCGTTTATCACTTCTGGCAGCTTGCTGCCATGACACCTGCTGATGCGTCTGCACTTGATGCCCGCCTGAAGCTGGGTGGCCGTGTTGAGCGCGATGGCTTGGTAGCCAAGGCGCGCGCAATTTTGGCTGACGCATAAAACCGTCACCCGTTCCGTATATCGTTCAAGGCATTTAGGCCTGTGCTTCACGCACAGGTCTCTTTGCTAAATAGACCTCTATTGAGAAGGAAATTGTAGAATGGCGAATATCACTGCCGCCATGGTGAAGGATCTTCGTGAGAAGACCGGCGCTGGCATGATGGATTGTAAAAATGCCCTCAACGAAGTGGAAGGCGACATCGAAGCCGCGGTAGACTGGCTGCGCAAGAAGGGCCTTTCCAAGGCTGCCAAGAAGTCGGGCCGTATCGCGGCTGAGGGTCTTGTCACCATCGCAGTTCGCGGCACCGAAGGTGTTGTGGTTGAAGTGAACTCCGAAACAGATTTCGTTGCCCGCAATGAAGAATTTCAGAGCCTGGTTCGCACCATCGGCGCTGTTGCGCTTGAGCATGGCACCGACGTCGCACATCTGGCAAATTGCCATTATCCCGGCGCCGATACAGTTGCAGACGCTATTGCTAACGCGATCGCAACCATTGGCGAAAACATGACATTGCGCCGCGCCGCCGGTCTCAAAGTCGCCCATGGCACGATTTCTCACTACATCCACAATGCTGTTGCCGATTCGCTTGGTAAAATCGGTGTTCTGGTTGCGCTGGAATCAACCGGAAACGTTGACGTTCTCGGCGCGCTGGGCAAGCAAATCGCTCTGCATGTCGCTGCAACCAGCCCGGTCGCGCTGGATTCAACTTCGATTGATCCGGCAACTTTGGAACGCGAAGCCAATGTTTTGCGCGACAAGAATGCTGGCAAGCCAGCCAACATCCTTGAGAAGATCGTCGAAAACGGCCTGAAAACCTACTACAAGGAGGTTTGTCTGGTTGATCAAATCTCCATCCACGCTGATCACGCCGGCAAGTCGATTGCTCAGGCTGTGAAAGAAGCAGAAGGCAAGGCCGGAGCGCCAATCGTGCTCAAGGGCTTCATTCGCTATGCGCTTGGTGAGGGCATCGAGAAGCAGGAAAACGACTTCGCTGCCGAAGTCGCTGCCGCAGCCAAAGGCTGAGCATCCTAACTATAATTGTTAAAGAGCGGCATTTAAGCCGCTCTTTTTTTGACCTTATGCCAAGCTGCATATAATACGGGCAAGGATAGGGTGCGAGCGTCGATTCTGATCCGCGCGCCGTAACAGGAGTTCTCCGCATATGACTAAAGCCAATCCCACGCCACGTTGGAAACGCGTTTTGGTCAAACTGTCGGGCGAGGCGCTTATGGGTGACGAAACTCATGGCTTGAAC
>JAYVYB010000412.1:0-1695 GCA_043784625.1 Methylovirgula sp. | reverse complement strand
TTTTTTAAGTTTTCCAGCCAATGTGGCCGTTGCAAGTTTGCTCTGACCCGTCACTTAATCCTTGACCACGTCTTTTACTCACAGCGAATATCATCCCCTAGGTACCGCGTTTAACCCGTATTTTGGCATTTTCGGGTCATTTAAAGATACGTAGGTCAGTCGGCACCGAGAGCCTCGCAGGATATTTCAGCACGTTTTACGCTCATCAGCCTGAACACTTTTGAACAGCGATCATTGAAGGCCGGGTGCCATAGGGAGGTGTCCAAATGCTTTGTCTTTCGTTGTCTTCGGGTGTCTTGACTTGTCTCGAAGCAGCATCCTCGCAAGACCCCTGGGGCTAACCCCGCCTCTTACCCGCCAAGGCTGCATGAAAGATGTCTCCGAGCCAAAGCAGCTCTTAGTCTAACGGAACGGCAAGATCGGAGGTCAGGTCAGTGAAGACCTGGCGGCGCGCGGAGGTTGATAATGTTTCGGTTGTGAACAATTCAGCGGTGTCAACCAAGAGGGCTGTTGCGAGGCGCTCGACGGAGACCCAAAGGCCGTTGATTTTAAGGATAGGGTCAAGTTGCAACTAAATTCACCGGGTTACAACACTTACCCATTCAGCTTTCGCGGACGTGTCGGAGCTGAGATCGAAAGCTTCGGCAGTGCATTTTGCGTCAAACCCTGCGGCCTTGGCGCTGGTACAACTGGCTATGGATCAAGTTCCGGGGCGCACCGAGCGTTTGAATGTCTCCTCGGTCCCGATGCGAACTAAGGCGATTACGCTCGGTGTGCTGCGGCTGGAAGCGCAGGGCGTCACCATCTTACCGGTCATTGAGACAAGCGGTCAAACCAACCACGCCACCACATTGAGCGAAGATGAGTTCTTTGGCGCACTCGATGCCACCCGCCCCGACACATCGACACGCCTGAAAGCCTTTCTGACTGGTTTGCAGGACTTAGGCATTAAATATGAGGTCAAAAAAACCTTGATTGTCCGCCTTAGGGTGTCAGACCAAAGCTTCCTGCCCTTCGTCGTATACAGCAACGGCACGTTGGCGACAGCTCGCACGGCGGTGAAATCGCTGATGGAGCCATTTGTTCAAGCCCTGACCAAAGCTGTTCCGGTGACTGAGCGGCTTGAGACGCCAATAACCATCATCATCGCCAAGCGCAAAAGCGACGGTTCACCCTTTTGCGCTTGGGACATTCTCGACCATCAGGACGGTGTGCGACCGGGCCTTGAGAGCCTGCGAGACACGATGGAGGCGATAGCGGAAGCATAGTCTGAGCAATGCAAAGCAGCTACATCCAATGCGCACCCCGCCTTTGTCGACACGGCAAGTGAACCCGCCGTGCCAGCAGAGACTGGTGCCGCCTGGCCAACGTCTAGGGAAGCACTCGACTTAAGATTGGATGCGTTGCGGTGAGCTTAAGCGGTGTCAATCCTGTGCCTCGAACGCGGCCCTAACAGCCACATTGTCAAAATACGCATCCGGGCAATGTGAAGTAAGAGCCACCTTCAAATATTGAGGCTGCTTCTCCGGGAAGACCTCTCTACAAAAATGCAATCAATTGCAATTATGGCGTCGTGGTGTTTTGGGGATGGATCCCGACCACATTTGCTAACGCGGGCAGTTCCTCAGTCGCTATGACGCATGGCAGATGTTACTCCGTTTCACGCTCCGAGACCGAGGCTGAAAATTTTCGTCG
>JAYVYB010000411.1:0-1954 GCA_043784625.1 Methylovirgula sp. | reverse complement strand
GGCAAGCCGTTGAAACCTGGAGTGCTGGTTGCCGAGATCGAGCGGTGTGTGGGCAAATAACAGCGCGGCAAAACTCAAGTTTCGATGTTTTGATATTTGACCGACACAGTTGCAACGCCGAGCCTTGCCTGTCGAATCGTTGGTGGCTTGGTGGAATTGGAAACTTCAGTTCACCGAAACGTGAGAAGGCGCGGCAAAATCACACGATGTTTCGGATGCCCCATCAGACAACGCATCCCACTTATTCAATCGTCGCTTTTGTCGTCACGTTAAGCAAATAGACGATTACCAAGTTTAGTGGAACAGCTCGCGGGTCTAATCCTCCATAGGGCCGCCAGCGGCTTTCCAATCTCCGATCCCGCCCACGTTGTGCACTTTGTTAAAGCCCATATCGAGTAGAGTCTTTCCAGCCAGCGCAGCCTGGCCACCTGCTCCACAAACCAAATAGATTTCCGCATCTTTACGCAGCGCCGAGTTGTGGTAAGGCGTCGCTTCGTCCGCAGTAAATTCTAAGAACCCACGTGGCACGCGCTCAGCGCCAGAAATTGTGCCTGTCTTTGCAATCGCGGCAGAATCCCGCACGTCGATAAACAGAGCCCCGCCCTTTGTATGCCGGGCAATAGCGTCGGCTGCAGCAACACGCGGAACCTCAGCATTGGCAGCATCGAGATAGTCTTTAGCGGTCTTCATGGTCAAATATCCTCTTAGGGGTAGCAAGTCAGATTGGATCAAGGCTAATCAACAACATCTGTAAAGCAATCCGCTTGTTCTAGCTGGGCAGCTTTCAGTGGCAGCAAAAACGAGCTTGATTCCCTCGAAAGCTCGATTTCAAGAATAATACCGAGATGCTGTTTTGCCAAGGCGTCTAAGTCCACCTATCGTCTTTTAGGTGGCCAAGCTAAATTTTGCCGAGCGCATGCGTTTGTGACCTTGCCCCCACCGTCTGACCCGCTTTGAAATTCGCTTTGGTCTAATTTAGGCTAGCCGACGAAACACAGCCGTGTTTCGCAAGAACAGATTATCTGGATATTATAAAGAGACGGAGACCGGTGTGACGCGTGAAGAGCTCCATGCGCCGACCCTAAGGGGAACCAGCGGCAAAATATCTAACGATAAGTGTTGTATCTTGGTGCATTCAATTGCCGGTCAACTTGCTTTTTGAGTCAACCTGCTTTTTGAATTGAGCAGCATCTGTATGTCTGTTTAAGCACATGGCCCAGCGCCTTGGAACTAAGGCAATTTTTAAAGTCTCCTCCAGCTTTAGGTCGACCTCAACTGGCGACAATTCGACGAATTGTCTTCGATTTTGGTCTTCTCAGGAGCCCTATATGCAGTTGGGCACTACCTCAGAACGTTTCGGGTGGGAAATCAAATACATGCAGAATTGTGAACTACAGGCTATTTTCGCTGCTTATGACTGGACACAACCGCGAAAGCTGAATTGGTAAGTGTTGTAACCCGGTGAATTTAGTTGCAACCGGACGCTGACTTAAAATCAACGGCCTTTGGATCTCCGTTGAGCCTCGCAACAGCCCCAAAGGTTGTCCCTCCTGAATTGCTCACAACCACAGCATAAACAACCTGCGCGCGCCGCTAGGTCTTCACTAACCTGACCTCCGGTCTTGCCGTTCTGTCGGATCAAGAGCTGCTCTGGCTCGGAGACATCTTTCAGGCGGCCCTGGCTGGTAAAAGGCGGAGTTAGCCACCGTTGTCTTCCGAGGATAATGCTTCGAGACAAGTCACGACACCCAAAGACAACGAAAAACAAAGCATTTGGACACCGCCCTATGGCACCCGGCCCCCATTGATCGGCGTCCAAAAATGTTGAGCCTGATGAGCGTAAAACGTGCTGCAATTTCCTACGAGGCTCTCGGTGCCGACTGACCCATGTATCTTTCAATGACCCGAAAATGCCAAAATGCGGGTTAATCGCGGTACCTAGGGGATGGTATTC
>JAYVYB010000410.1:0-5725 GCA_043784625.1 Methylovirgula sp. | reverse complement strand
GCTGAGAAAAAGTCAGGCACCAATGAAATCTCAGCCGGGTAATATTCTGCAAATTTTTTTCCAGTGGGATCAATACCAATGCGTTTTAGTCCCTTGGTTTGATAGGCTTTTAACGTCGTCGCATCGTTACTACCAATGTCGACCACCACGTCACCCGCCTTGAGCGAAGCCAGCCTTTCGAGATAAGCGACCTTATCTGTCAGGTGCGTGACCATAGACTGATTCAGCCCGGAGCGGTAACCGTAATTGTCTCCATACATTTCGGACGAGTTATAGGTGTGCTTGAGTTGCAGCAGGCCGCTCTTGGGGCACCAAACCAACTCTAACGGACCTACGGTAACATCTTCAGCAGCATTGCGTGGAAAAACGCCCGTGAGTGCTTGATGTCCAAGGTTCAATACCGGCACCAGATTGCTGTCGTCGCTAACACGGCATTTGCTAATTTCTGTGTAAGAGCTCACCAATTACTCCTTCAACCAATTGTTGTTTATAACGACATCAAGCAAAGCTGTAGCACTTTGTTCCCATGTCAATCTAGGCATTTGTCGCGTGTCAGGAAGACCACCCTCCTCATAAGTTTTGACCCACTGTTTCAATTGTTCGGCAAGCTTATTAGGGTCTTCGTGATTAACATATGTTGCAAAATTACCCGCGATTTCACGAAAAACCGGAATATCTGAGCAAACAATAGGCGTTCCGACATTCGCTGCTTCCACTAGCGGCAATCCAAAACCCTCACCTTTGGAGATAAACAATAGCGCCTTTGCTTTTGTGTAAAGAAGTTGAATGTCGTCATCACCAGAATCTTCAAAAATAAACAGCTTCTTGCCCAGCTGAGGATGACTTCGAATCCTCGCCATCAAACCAGAAACCATCCAACCCTCTTTACCCACAATACAGAGGCCCAGATGCACCCCTTCACCCCATAATTTCTCCATAGCCGCCAAAGCAACCTCATGTGATTTACGCGGCTCAATCGTTCCAACCATCAGCAGGTATTCCAGATTTTGCATTATGTTAGCAATTGCGGTATCCGCTGCAACAGTAGCATTTAAATCCGACCCTAGATGCCAGTAGCCTATTTTTGGCTTTTTAGCAGGGCTAGGTGTGCTGCTGATGTGCTTCCTTACATCGTCTGCAACCGAATGTGAAATGCATAAAAGTCCATCGCTGTGAGCAACAGCGTCTTCAAGCCATCCGGTAAACCATTCCTTGCCACCATCGACGATGTTGCCAGTTGGCAGCGTAATGGGAAGCAAATCATATATTGCTGTAACGATAGAAGCGCCTGCTAGCCTTGCGGAATCAAAAATCGGGAAAAATTCTTTGTATCTTGCCCACGAAGAATCGAGCATAAGAAAAATATCCCCCGGCATAAAGGCAACAGCATGATCTGCGCGAACCGTTGGCAAATCACGCGGTAAAGCAAGGCCTTGGCCGTTCAGCCACTCCTCAGCTGGCCTTAAAGACCCACCAACAAGCTCAACGGCAATGGGTTCGTATCCAGCAGAGTCCGCACAAAACAGGGCGTGGACAATTTTTTTTACGACACGCGGTATACCTGTCTTGTGATCAGATTTAGCGATGTGACTTACATCTATGAATATCCTCCGCCGCGCAAAATTGGGGACTGGCACCTGACCTAGCCAGTCAATCGCAAGCTCAGCCGCGTTGGGAATATTGGTGCACGAAGCTAGAAGCGGCGCAAACGAAGAAAGATTGATCTCAGCTTCTGTAAGGTGTTCGCGGGCAGAGAATTCATTTATGGCCGCCGCGTACTGCGCAGCACACAATGCGGGCGCATGATAATCTGAGACGTACTTCAGTCCTGCATGCGATAGCCTTTTCCGATAAGTTTCGTCGACGCATAACGCTACCAAGACTTTTGAAAGCTGTGCTGTTGAGGGGTCAGGCTCGATTTTGACAACGACATCAGCCGGGTAATCTTTATAACTTGCGTCGTTATTGACAATAACAGGCACGCCGTATGCCAAGCAGTCAAGCACACCTTTTGGCGTGCCCCCGCGACTCTTGGTGCGCAGCTGCACTGCTACATCTGTTACCCGCAGGTACATCTCGAATTCCTCTTCCGACAGGAATCCAGTGACGCGGACTCGCTCAGCACAAGAGGATGCATTAATGGCCTCCATAAGTCCGCCTCCAAAACTATCTTTTGCCATCTCACCTGCGAATACCAAATGAACCTTCGTGTCCTTTGCGAGCGGCGACCGATCAAAGGCTGCAAAAAGTCTGTCACCCCATTTTGTCCATGCTACATGCCCGAATGTGGCCACGATTAAATCATCGGACGCGAATCCCAATTTTTGCTTAGCTTCATTCCGCTGCGCAGTTGTGTGAGCTAGGGGCAACGGCACCATTTGCGGGATGATGCGATAGGGCGCTAGCCAGCCTTGTGGATAACGTTCACGCGCAATCTCTAGGTTGAAAGGCGAGTGTGAAATTACGCCCAACGACTGATCAAGCACCCGCTTGGTGCATGGTAACTCGACTATCGTCGCCCAATTGGGGTCTGGAACATGTTGAACGGGGGCAGAAAAACGTCGTGCTTGTGGCCCGTGCGCAACGAGCATTTCAAATGCATAGCTGCCTGCATCGCCCAAGTTAAAATCCATATACGCGAACAGACCGCTTAGATAAGCGTCATGCAATCCGACAACACCTGGAAATCTTTCAAGGAGTGGCAGCATGTGGGCATGGAACTCAGAATTGCCAAACTCATAAAGAATGGCATCGTACTTCGACGCGACTGAGGCAAAAACACCGACGTCAAATATTCGAAACGATGTGGTTAGTGTTTCGTCGCTGATTTGATAATGATCAGTAAACAAATCAATATCAAAATGGCGCGCTAAAAATGGCAGGAATTTAGCGTTGTAGTCTGCAATTCCGGATCGGCATGGTGGAAATGGCGATAACACTGCCAAACGCTTTTTGGGCAGCCATCCGTTGATGGCGGTTTGCACTCCTGCTTCACGGGCACGATTTTCGGCTTCTTCAAACGCGTCGCGCGCTAGTCCAGCCGTATTGCCCCAAGAAAA
Organism: Methylovirgula sp.; assembly: GCA_043784625.1. Classification (GTDB taxonomy): domain Bacteria; phylum Pseudomonadota; class Alphaproteobacteria; order Rhizobiales; family Beijerinckiaceae; genus JANXSV01. Next base: position 2,666 of record JAYVYB010000410.1, on the reverse strand, counting down.
GTATTTTGCTCGCTGGACACCATATTGGCGCAGTTCATCAGCAAATTTTTCGTTAGTGAGCACACGCGCAATAGCGCCACCAATTGATTTGGCCGAACGTGCATCAAACATGGCATCCGCGCGCACGATGATTTCTCGCACGCTTGAGTTATTGCCCCCAAGGACGGCCGCCCCGCATGCCATTGCCTCTAACACTGGCAACCCAAGCCCTTCATAAAGCGAGGGGAAAATGAATACTTCGCAAGCGCGATAAAAGGCAACTAGGTCTGGCTCAGACACAAAGCCGGTAATAACCACATCGTCTTCGGTGAGACCCGCTGCTTTTGCAAAGCAAAGATACATTGCCTTTCGATGCTCTTCCATGGCGCAAACAATCACCAATTGGCAATTTTTTCGCAGCGCGCTTGGGACTACAGCGTATCCCTCAATAGCACCGCGAATGTTTTTGCGATGATCATCACCCCCGGTATAAAGCACGAATGTATCGCGCAAGTTAAACCGCGCCGCCAAGGCGCGTTTGTTCTCTTTAGGATCGGTAGCAGGCGAAAAATGCTTGGCGATACCACCGTGAATCGTTGTAATTCTCCATGGCTCAATACCAAGCAGGTTAATCGCGTCCAAGCGCGATGACTCAGATATCGCCAACAAATGATCCGCCTTTCGTAACCAAGCAAGACGAGAAAAATACCAACGCCGAAAGTCTTCATTCTGAAAATAGTGGTCCTTAAACAAGAGGGGGATCAGGTCATAAAGCGTCGCGGTTAACAGCTGACCTGGTGCTCTCATATTCGTGGCTGGGAGCGCCACCCTCTCTCCAAAACCTTCAAAAACATGTGACACATGAATCACATCTGGCTTTAAGGAGTTAATGAATGTAGAAAGTGCAACTCCGTCCAGCGTATCTTGCACGCCCCCTTTAAAGTCACGCGCTGCCCCCCAGCGGGGCAAAGATGGGATTCGCAAAACACGACTTTCGCTTAGCATTGTCAAATCAACAGAGATCGGCAACTCAGCGGAAACAAGCGTATGAATTTCATGCTCTGGCGCAAGCTCAAGTAGGCTCGAAAACAACGCGTGTGAGTAGCGTCCTACACCACGCGGCCCAGACCCTGGAGTTTGGCAGGCCTGAAGATCAAATAAGAGGCGACTGGAAGCGAATTTAGGGCCGTGCATCGACAAGCCCCGCGGTCGTCCAAGATTCGATCTCTCGCATCAGCTCCTCTTTTTGCACATAGCGCAAAGGTGGCTCAACCGCGTTATCAAACCGAGCTTTCATTGAATCGACGTGAGCGGCGATAATAACGTTGGCCTGCTGCGCAACGCTCTCATGCAAGTTCGTAACGGTGGCCTCGATCTGGTTAAATCGCCGACCAACATCGCCGCTAAACGACACCAATCGGTTGTCCAATGCCGCTACTATTTGCCGGTCTGAGTCAATCAGCGACGCAGTGAGCGCTAATTCCATCTGCTTAATGCGCTGCTCATTCGCATCATTAAGTGTGTGAAGCAGACTTTCCAGATTTTGAAGTTTTTGTTCAATTACCTTGGCGGTTTGCGAATACTCTGCATTCGCCTTCGCGAGCTGGTTTTCCAGCCGGTTCACCTGCTGCTCGATTCGCGTTAATCTCGCGACAGTGCTGCGAAATCCCCAGCCGCGCACTGGCGGATGGGCCGCCACAAATTCTCGTAATCCGGCAAGCTTTGCACCTGCACGTTTGCCTTCGTCCGATTGTGAAATTTCAAAAATGATATCTGCCTTTGCAATCCCTCCGCGCAGCCGCGCCACGTAAAATCCTTCGCCTGCATCATCCGTATCTCTGCCTAGCAAACACTGATATGCCGCGCGAACGAAGGTAATGTCGTGAAGCTCTAACAACTGGTTGACGTGATTGATATTGGTCATAGAGTTCTCAGGGGAACAGCAGATTAAGGTAGAAGGCTTGTGGGGGCCAACATTGTTTCGTGGAAGTAGCAGATCGGCTGGATTAACTGATGGTGCCGTATTAGTGACGCGCACAATAGTTGAATCCAAAAAAGGCGCATTCGGCTCAGATGGGTTAAGCAGCATTTCGTGTTGCGGATGAGCCCAACCAATCCAGCCAGCAATGCGTCGTAGCGGTGAGGTCAACCGCCATGAGAAAGTGTCGCGAATAAATGAAATCTCCGCTTGATGCGACACGATTTGCTGCAAATAATTGTTTATATCCTGCCGCAACACATGTTCGTGTGCATGAGCTGCTGCGACCTCACGTTTGATATCGTTGATCTGATAGTCAAGCAAATCACGCGCCTGTTTTTCCGCATTGAGCGCGTTATTGAGTTCGTGCTCGCGTTTCAATGCTGCGTCCTTATTTTCCTCGAAGGCGACCTGTTGCGAAGAAATTTGTGCTGCAAATTCAATTCGCAAACTATTTTCACGCTCAATAGAAGCGCGAGATTGCGCATTCAATTGTTGCCGTAGATCTTCATGCAAACGCAGGATGTTCTCGCTCTGCGTTCGCTCCTGATTGACCATCTGTAGCAGCTGAGCTTTCAATTCAGCGTGTGCCGCATCAATGTCGCGTTGAGCTTGCGCCATTAACATCTGCTCGCGCGCTTGGTGAGTCCGGACTTGCTCCGCAATATCACTCCGCGCCTTTGTCGAAACGAGCATTAGCTGTTCGCCG
>JAYVYB010000409.1:0-6028 GCA_043784625.1 Methylovirgula sp. | reverse complement strand
CCGCGATATTTCCAGCAAAGCGGCGAGGATCTCTTCAACGGCTTCAAGTGACGAATCCACGTTTGAGGCGAGCCGCAGCACCTCGCCCCCTTCGCCCGTTTTGATTTCGAGCAAGGAAGACGCATAAAGCCGGGCGGCGTTCAGCGGTTGTAAGATATCGTGGCTTGCGGCCGCCAAAAACCGTGTCTTGGACAGGTTTGCGTCATCAGCGTGTTTTTTGGCGCGGGCCAGTTCCTGATTGAGGCGGGTTAGCTCCTCTGTGCGTTCACGCACGCGCTTTTCAAGGGTCTCGTTGGCAGAGGCCAACTCCTCAGCCGCCGTTACCGTTTCTGTCACATCGGTGTAGGTTGCAACCAAGCCCCCATCGGGAAGGTGGGCGATGCGGGTTTCGATAACCGCCTGCGTCGCCAACCTGAGCCGGATTGGCTCGGAGCGATGCAGCAACATTTCCATTCGGTCTTGCACATGTTCATCAACACTGCCGGGCCCATAGATGCCGATCGCGGCCACGGCGCGGATAATATCTTCCAACTTCGCACCGACAAAAGCGTGCGAATGTGGCAATTGAAACTGATCCAGATATTCACGGTTCCATGCCACAAGGCGCAAATCATGGTCAAAAACTGTGATGCCCTGCCGCGCGTGGTCCAAAGCATGTTGTAGGTGATCACGGCTGTTTTGAATGGCGGTGGAAGTTGCGTCCAGAAGTTGCAGTGCCGCCCGTTTCGATACCGAGCGCCGGCGCAGCAGCAGTGTCAACACCAAACGCGAAGAGGCCGCGCCAATCGCCGAGGCCAGCATGGTCTCTGAAAATTTAAGGAGATGGATGTCGGCATCTGTCTGTGGATTGGGGTCCAGCCTCCGCTCGCTGATAAAGTCCGCAAAAGCTTTGCGCGTATGTTCCAGCCCGAGATAACGCGCCAGAGTTGCCTGCAAGTCCTGCACGGAGACATTCGCCTGCCAAAGTCCGTAGGTTTGGCCGAGAGGTTCGGCGTCGATTCCTGTGAAAATACGCGCTTGCACCAGCTCAATGTCGTTGACACGACGGCTGTAGGAAAATCCGATGAAAGCGAGGATGTTGACGCCGAGGCTCCACAAAACACCGTGTAAAACCAGTGGCATCTCCAACCCCAAAAGCGCATTTGGCTTCAACATGGCGATGCCAAGCGGGCCGTGATGCAGCCAACCGCCCAAATCCAGCGCCGACGCATTGAGGGACGGCAGAAACAGCGTGTAAACCCACATCAGGGTGCCAAAAATGAGCCCCGCCATTGCTCCGCGCGCGGTGGCCCGGGACCAGAACAGCCCGCCAAAAAATGCCGGCGCGATTTGCGCAATGGCGGTAAATGACAAGGTTCCGATGGAATTGAGCGCTGTTTCACCGGTGACCCGCAGGTAGAGGTAGCCAAAACCCAAAATCGCCAAAATCGCGACCCGCCGGATGGTGAGAATCACCGAGGCAAGGTCACTGTGCGCGACGTTGGATATCTGCCCCGATTTGTGCCGCCGCCAACCTGCCCGCAGCAGCAGCGGCATCACCAGATCATTGGAGACCATCATGGACAGCGCTACAGACGCGACAATAACCATGGCGGTTGCAGCTGAAAGCCCGCCAATCAAGGCGACTAGAACAAAAAAGCTTGAGTGAGCCACCAATGGCAAAGCCAGAACCGTGAGATCACGATCAAAACTGTCAACCGGAAAATACCACAAACCGGCAATCGCCAGCGGGACAACAAACAGGTTTATCAACACCAAATAAGATGGAAACACCCACTTTGCCGCACGAATGTCACTCAGCTCGCGGTTTTCCACCACCATCACGTGGAATTGTCGCGGCAACAGGATAATGGCAAAAGCAGAAAGCGTTCCCATCACGATCCACGTTGTGGGATCGGGCGGCTTAGAAATTTGCGACCAGATACGCGGTGAAATCTGTGCGTGGTTGAGCAGATCGGTAAACCCGTCAAACATTCCATATGTCACGAACAATCCGACAGCCAGAAACGCGATGAGCTTGACGACAGATTCGGCGGCGATGGCAAGGATCAGACCGTCTTGATGTTCTGCGGCATCAATTTTGCGGGTACCAAAAGCCACTGCAAATATGGCCAATACGATGGCTGCACTGAGTGCCAAATCCGGGACGTCTGGCTGCGTCACCTCGTTGAAGGAGCCGATGACCGCCAAAAGAGAGGAGGAAATCGCTTTAAGCTGCAACGCCACATAGGGAATAATGCCGATGAGAGCGATAATCGCCACCGACGCAGCCACCATCTCAGATTTGCCATATCGGGCGGCGACAAAATCCGCGGTCGACGTGATATTTTGAGACTTTGAAAGGCTAATAATTCGGGCGAGGAGCCTTTGACCGAATAAAAACACCAAAATCGGCCCGATATAGATCGGGAGAAAGTTGATACCATTGATCGAGGCGACGCCAACCGACCCGAAAAACGTCCACGATGTGCAATAAACGCCAAGCGACAAAGTGTAGATAATTGTGCGGGCGCGGCCCCGCACCCACCTCTGCCCTTTTGTGTCGCCATAGTGTGCGACAGCAAAAAGCATGCAGAGGTACAACACCGCTGCAATCAAGACGCCCCATGAGGCAATCACAAGCCGTTACTCATAGAGTCGTTTCCATTTGAAGCGGTCGCAGTCGCATTGAAGCACTATAGCTCGAGATCTGGGAATGAGTGACGGGAGTTATTTTGAAACGAATTTGGGCTAACTTCAATGCAATTAAATAAAAACCTCCAATAAATCATCAGGATAGCCTTTTATCCGTGCACTATTAACGATATGAAGTCAGCGCCTCTTTTCTATTTGTGAGCAATGCGTAAATTAGACGTGATCGTTTTGATCATATTTGACGCTTCTGCATTTCCGTTAGCGGCTAAATCTATAATAAGGGGGACTTAATGCTTCAGGAATTTAAAGACTTTGCTCTAAAGGGCAATGTCCTTGATCTCGCTATCGGCGTTATCATGGGCGGCGCATTCGGGAAAATCATCACTTCGCTGGTTGAAGACGTATTAATGCCGATTATTGGCATGATCTTTGGTTCGCCGGATTTCAGCGCTCTGCATCTCGGCGCAATCAAAATTGGCAACTTTATCAATGCTGCTGTCAGCTTCTTTTTCATTGCAGTGGCCTTGTTCGTATTTGTTAAAGCCATCAATTCGGCGATGAAGGCTGCCAGCAAAAAACAGGCGGAAGCGCCTGCTGCGGCTCCGGTCCCTACAACAACGGAACTTCTGCTCGGCGAAATTCGCGATTCACTCGCTCGTCGTTGATATTGCACATATTTTTAGGAAAGCCCGTGGCGAAAGCCGCGGGTTTTTTTATGCGCAAATAACCTTCATATTCTGGTTGTGAATAGGTTTGATCAGAAAATGACGGTTCAGAAACCACGGCGCGCTATGATAGCGTAGACGAAACCTATCCGATGGTTGTCGATGGAAAGCATTTATGAAGTCCCATTTTTTTGAAAATTTACGCACCGAAGCCGTTGGCATTCCAGCAAGCGGCATTGTCGCGGTGATGAACGCCGGACGAAACCGCCAGGGCCTGATTCCGCTCTGGGTTGGCGAGGGTGATCAGCCAACACCGCAGTTCATTTGTGACGCGGCGAAACAAGCGCTGGATCAAGGCGAAACCTTCTACACCTACCAGCGTGGCATTCCAGAGTTGCGAGCTGCGATTGCGGCTTATATGACGCGCATTTATGGGCCGCTTTTTGGCCAACCCTATACCCCGGAGCGGTTTTTCGTCACGATTGGTGGCATGCACGCGCTGCAAATCGCTATTCGTATGGTGGCCGGCAATGGCAATGAGGTTCTTGTCCCAAGCCCCGCTTGGCCAAATTTTGCGGCTTCCATCATTAGCTCCGGCGCAAAACCCGTCGACGTACCAATGCTGTTCGAGGCGCGCGATGGCGCTGCTGACAACTGGTATTTAGATTTTCAGGCGTTAAAGGCGGCAATAACGCCAAACACCCGGGCAATTCTGATCAATTCGCCATCGAACCCTACTGGCTGGACGGCAACGCACCGCGATCTGGAAGACGTGCTGGCATTGGCGCGCGAAAACAACCTCTGGATCATCGCAGATGAGATTTATGGCCGCATAACTTACGATGGTGAAAGGGCCCCGTCTTTTCATGACGTTATGGCCGCAGATGACCGTATCATGTTTGCCCAAACACTGTCTAAAAACTGGGCCATGACCGGTTGGCGCGTCGGCTGGTTGGAAGCCCCTCCAGAGTTGGGCGATGTGATCGAAAATATGGTGCAATTCACCACATCCGGTGTGCCGGTTTCAGCGCAACGTGGTGCAATTGCGGCGCTGGAACAGGGAGAGGCGCTCATCGCCAGCCAGCTTCAGCGCTGGACCTACAACCGCAATTTATTGTGTGATTTATTTGCCAAGACGCCGGGTATTCACTTTTCTAAGCCGCAAGGCGGGCTTTACCTGTTTTGCAAATTTGATGGCGAACCCGATACATTAAAACTGGCGTTGCGGTTGATAGAAGAGGCAAATGTTGGTGTTGCACCCGGCAGCACCTTTGGGAAGAGCGGCGAGCACTATGTTCGCATCTGTTTTGCCAGAAACTCCGAAGACATGAAAGAAGCCGTTCGGCGTCTGCAACACTGGTTACAACACCGAACCTGACTATTCCGCAGCCCGTTTCATGTCTGCATAGGAGCAGTGGTCGGGCGCGGTGACAATTTTGCCACCGAACTGCAGATCAAGCGCCTTCCAAACATCCACCAGAGCCTCAACAAGCGCTAAGATATGCGCGTCCGAGTGGTAGGGCGTCGGGGTGATGCGGAGCCGCTCGGTGCCGCGCGCAACCGTCGGGTAATTGATCGGCTGGATGTAAATATCATGCCGCTCCATCAACATGTCACAGGCAGCCTTGCATTTTTCAGCATCGCCGACAAATACCGGAACAATGTGCGAGGAATTCGGCATGACAGGCAAACCAGCCGCGATGAGCGCGTGTTTGGTGCGAGACACCTGCTGGCGGTGCCGCGCGCGTTCCAACTCACTGGCCTTCAGATGCCGGATCGCAGCAGTGGCCGCCGCCGCAACGGCAGGCGGCAGAGCGGTGGTGAAGATAAAACTGGGAGCAAAGCTGCGAATAGCGTCGATCACGGCGGTGCTGGCGGCAATATAGCCACCTAATGTGCCGAAGCCTTTGGCCAATGTACCTTCAATGACGTCAATATCCGCCATCAGGCCGTCCCGCTCGGACACGCCACCGCCGCGCGGGCCATACATGCCAACGGCATGAACCTCATCGATATAGGTCATTGCACTGTATTTCTTTGCAAGAGCCACTATTTTTTCAATCGGAGCTATGTCGCCGTCCATCGAATAGAGACTTTCAAAGACAATAAGTTTAGCGCGACCAGGAGTGGCCTCACGCAAAAGCTGCTCAAGATGATCGACATCGTTGTGACGGAAAATTTTCCGTTCGCAGCCCGAGCGGCGAATGCCCTCGATCATAGAATTGTGATTCATTGCGTCGGAGAGGATCAAACACTCCGGCAAAAGGTTGGCGATTGTTGAAATGCCCGCCAAGTTGGAAATCCAACCGGAGGTAAACACCAAAGCTGCCTGCTTGTCGTGCAAGTCCGCGAGCTCAGCCTCAAGGGTCACCAAAGCGTGGTTTGTGCCGGATATGTTTCTGGTGCCCCCAGATCCAACCCCGTGCAGCTGCGCCGTCTCGACCATCGCCGCAATCACCTTCGGATGCCGGCCCATGCCGAGATAGTCATTCGAGCACCAGATGGTAACATCACGCTCCGGCATGTCTTCATCGAGAGCATGATGGATTGCTTGAGGCGGACGGGCAGCGTCACGCGCCAAATCTGCAAACACACGATAGCGTTTTTCGTCACGCAGGCTTTTAATGGCAGTCGCGAAATAATGCTCGTAGTTCATTTTCATTCCATGGATGTTCGCCGCTTCGTCCGGAACATTTTGTTCAAGAACCCGTCGTCATTGCCACCATAGA
>JAYVYB010000408.1:0-1870 GCA_043784625.1 Methylovirgula sp. | reverse complement strand
AGGACTAGTGCAGGCAAAAATTGCGCCAATTTCTGCAAAATTGCAGGGATATCGAAATTACCCTGCAATTTTTGAAAAATCAGCGACGGCATGCAGCTGACTGCGCAAAGACCCGAGCAAGCGCAAGCGATTGAGGCGCAGCGCCGCATCTTCGGCATTGACCATCAAATCGGTGAAGAAGGCGTCTGCCGGTTGGTGCACCTTGGCAAGCACATGCAAAGCTGCGGCAAAATCCTGCTTTGCCAGCGCTTCCCTAGACTCGGTGTTTGAGCGGTCCAGCGCCGCACCGAGCGCCTTTTCGGCGTGTTCCTGCAGGTAATTTACGTGGCCGGGCTGAGTGTAGGATGCGGCTTGATCGGGGAATTTTTTCTCTTCAGCTTTGAGGATGTTGGCGGCGCGCTTGTAGACAGCCAACAGATTTGTGCCGTCCGGAGTTTCAAGGAAGGCTTGAAGGGCTTGGGCGCGATTTTGGATTTCGAGAAGGTCATCCGCCTCAGGCGAGATCACCGCATCGAGAATATCATGACGGATGCCCTTATCGCGCAGATAGACTTTCAGGCGATCATGGAAGAAGGCGAGGAGATGCGGGTGCTTCAATGAAAGCAATTGCTCTTTAACGATCGAGCTTTCGAAATTTCGTTCACAAACTTCTGGACATAGCTCGTGCCAAGCAATCGTCGCCATGTCAAAAAGCTCTGTTATGGAAAGCGTCAATTGGTTCTCCAGAACCAACCTAGTGATACCCAGTGCGGCACGTCGCAATGCGAACGGATCTTTGGAACCTGTTGCTCGCTCGTTAATAGCGTCAAACCCAAATAACGTATCAATTTTATCTGCCAGCGCCACAGCGATGGAGACCGGATTTTTCGGCACAAAGTCTGACGGGCCTTGCGGCTTGTAATGTTCCTCAATAGCGGCGGAAACATCAGCATTTTCGCCCTGCAATTCGGCATAGCGGCGGCCCATGAGGCCCTGCACTTCGGGGAATTCGCCGACAACCTCGGTCATCAGGTCGGCTTTGCACAGCTCTGCGGCACGGGCGGCATCCGCCTCGTTTGCTTTCACCAGCGGCGCGATTTGTTTGGCCAAAGCGGTGATGCGGTCAACGCGCTCGCCCTGTGTGCCGAGCTTTTCGTGGAAAACGATGTTCAGCGCGCGCAGCTTTGCCATGCGCTGATCGAGTTTGCTGCCATATTGCCCAAAGTCCGGAAGGTCTTTCTGGTCGGTTTGCCAAAAATACAGCGCGTCGGATAATCGCGCGCGGACAACGCGGCCATTACCCGCGGCAATCGCTGCGCCACCGTCCGAGGCTTCGATGTTGGCGGTGAGGATAAAGCCCGGCGCGAGCTTGTTGGTTTTCGGGTCGCGCAAAACAAAGCACTTCTGGTTGGCGCGGATGGTGGCGCGCACCACCTCGCCCGGAATATCCAGAAACGTCTGATCGAAGGTGCCCATCAACACCACGGGCCATTCGACCAGACCGGCGACTTCATTGAGCAAGCCTTCGTCTTCAACCAGCTCCAGCCCATGCGCAAAGGCCAGCGTTTTGGCGTCGGCGAGAATAATCTCGCGGCGGCGGGCGGGGTCGAGCACCACCTTGGCCTTTTCCAGCGCGACGATATAATCAGAAAAGCGCCGCACTTTGATTGCCGCAGGTGCCATGAAGCGGTGACCGTAAGTGACATTGGAGGCACGAATGCCGCCCACCTCAAAATCGACGATCTCCGGCTCTTCTGTCTCCGGCCCGAAGGTGCAGACAATGCTGTGCAGGGGGCGCACCCAGCGTAAGCTGTCCGGATGGGCGATGGTATCGCCCCAGCGCATCGACTTCGGCCAAGGGAAACTGCGGATGATGGCGGGTAGAATATCG
>JAYVYB010000407.1:0-1957 GCA_043784625.1 Methylovirgula sp. | reverse complement strand
CAGGTGCGCGACGCGCTCAATCAAGTGCAACGCAATTTTGCGCACCGGCCGGGTGGCGCAGTGCTTGATGGCCGCGATATCGGCACGGTTATCTGTCCCGACGCGGATGTAAAAATCTTCGTCATTGCCAGTCCTGAAGCGCGCGCGCAGCGCCGCGCCCTTGAACTTGGGCAGCGTGGCGAAAAAGTGACATATGCAGCAATTTTAGCGGATATCAAAAAGCGCGATGCACGTGATTCAGAGCGAGCAACCGCCCCGCTCAAGGCCGCACCCGATGCTGTGGTTTTGGATACTACAACTTTGAACGTTGAAGCGGCGTTTCAGGCCGCTCGCAACATTGTCGGCAAATTTAAGCCTGAACAGGTTTGAACTTCGGTGCCGCCGGGCTCATCATTTTGGTGAAGGTAAACAGCCCGACCAAAGTGACGACATAAACCAACACCTGCAACACTGTCGGCGCATCGGAATATCCGACAAGCGTGTGGAGCGCGCGGCCCAAAATGCTTTTATCAGACAGAACGGCGGATGTATCCCACGCCTTGGTACCGAAAACGTCAACCAAACCGGCTTGCTCAAGAAAGAATACGCTCTGAGCCGCCATGCCTGCCGCCAGCAGGGTGATCAACCCCGTGGTAACGCTAAACAGCCTGCGGGTTGGAATGCGGGTTAGTCCAAAATACATCACAGCGCTAACACAACCGCCGAGCACTGTGCCCAACAATCCGCCCAGCGCGAGGCTGCCTACGCCTTCTCCGCCCTGAATAAGTACGCCGTAAAGGAACAGAACGACTTCCGACCCCTCCCGCAACACGGCGACGCCGACAACCACGGCAAGCGCCAACAGCGAGCGGTTGCCGGTTTTTACAGCTTGCCCTACACCTTTGAGCTCTGCGGACATTTCGCGACCGTGCCGTGCCATCCAGATATTGTGCCAAGCGAGCATCAAGACCGCCGAGGCGAGAATGCAGGCGTTGAACACCTCTTGCCCAACACCCTGCATGGCGCTTGCAATGACATCAACGAAGCTTGCCAGCAGCGTCGCGCCCGCCAAACCGGCGGCAAGGCCCATGCCAATCCACCGCCCGGCTTTTGGCACGCCGTTTGTGGCAGCCAAAACGATGCCGAGGATCAGGCCCGCTTCAAAAACTTCCCGAAAAACAATGATCAGAGCGCCAAGCATGTGAACTACCTTACTCTACGATGAAATAACCGAGTGTCTTGTCTTCGCGTGGTTCGTCGACAAACAAAATCTTGCCTGCCTCATCTGGTACTTTAATGCGAACCACCGCGGAACTATTGCCTTTAATGGGCTTCTCAAGCTTGAACGGCTTGGATTCAAATTCCATCGGCGTCGGATCGTTGTTTTTGATGGTGAGCATCACCACTTTTCCTTTGGGCAATTTCATTTCAGCAGGCGAAAAAACGTGATCCTTAACCACTATTTCCATTGCCAGCGTATCTTCGGCATGCGCAGTAAAAGCTGCGAGGGTCGTCGCCGTAAACAACGAGGCGGCGATAAATCCGTGTTTTAGGGCATTCAACGTCATTATATTTCCTTTGGCGGCGGGTTAAAGGCCCGGGGACAAGCGGCAGAACCGTTCCTGCCCTTTTTTAGTGAAAGATCGCGCCCTGGAGGTCAAACACTATCTTTTAGAGTTAGAATAATTCCAAACAACACGCGCGGCGTGAAAAGAGTTAAGTATCTGAGAAGTTTACCGATAACCGACAGTTTTGAACCTTTATTATATGCCTGTTTGACGATTTGTCGCAGTGTGAGGCGGAAAGTTTGAGGTATTCAAGAACCGTTGTACTGTAGCTTATGTGTGCGGCTCTTGCAGTGAGCGGGTTTTAGAGGTCTGGTTCAATTCTTGCCTTGCCCAAAAACCCTTCTGCTGTTAAGCCACTCCCGCGTTTGAACTTTATTTAAACGTGGTTTTTGCGATCTGGTCCGCGCTGG
>JAYVYB010000406.1:0-2045 GCA_043784625.1 Methylovirgula sp. | reverse complement strand
TCGCGTTTACGCATGGCATCAAATGCTGGATGGATAAAACTTTATTAAAGGTCGCATATTAACCATTTATAAACCATAATAAAACCGACGGTATCTTTTGATTTTTGACGTTTAATAAAAATATACTATTCCGTTTATTTTAGTATTAACTAATTTTTACATGCCTATACTTATGTCCAATTAAGATCAAATACTTGACAAATTCTAGCCACATTTGGTGGTTGTTATGTGATCGCAGTGCAACAGACTTTAGTAACCTTTGCGCGTATAAGACATGTCATCCGGTGCTGGTCAAAGCCAAAGTGAGTTCCACGGTGGGCCACCCGATAGAGTTTGAAATCAGGAGTTAAGTATATGAAAAAAATTCTTTTTATCGGCGTTGCATTTGCAGCTCTCACAGCTGGCGTTTCTGCCCAGGCCGCTGACTTGCCAAGCCGCAAGAAGGCCCCTGCCCCCGCACAGTCCTATGCACCTGCGCCAGCTGCATTCAGCTGGACCGGTTTCTATGCCGGCGCGAACGTTGGCTACGGCACAGGCTCTTTCACCAAGCAGGCAGCTGCACCAGCAAACCTGGGTTCGCCTAAAGGCGCCATGATGGGCGTTCAGGCTGGCTACAACTATCAGGTTGGCCAGTTCGTTGCCGGTGTTGAAGCCGATTACGATTGGGCAAACCAAGCCAGCCATTCTCAGTTTACCACACTTGCTGACACCGGCTCGACCCGCCTGACTTCGGTTGGCACCGTGCGCGGCCGTCTCGGCTTTGCTGCTGACCGCGCTCTTGTCTACGCAACCGGCGGTTTGGCCTACGGCACAATTCATACCAACAATCCAGTTGCTGGCTTGAGCGACCGTAACGGCCGCGCCGGTTATGCGCTGGGCGCAGGTATCGAATATGCGTTCACCAACAATATTTCGGCCAAGGCTGAATATCTCTACACCTCGCTCGGCAACAAGACCGCCTTTGCAGGCAATGCAGACGTTGCCCGCGTCGGCTTGAAGAGCTCGGCTGTTAAGGTTGGCTTGAACTACCACTTCTAGGATCTGGCAAAACGCCAATCGTCAAAAAGCCCGGCTGGCCTCCAGCCGGGTTTTATTTTACTTTTGTGTCTTCAAATCCCGGAACCTGCGCCTCAAACCGCGCCAGCCATGCGGCAAGCTTCGGCTGCGCCGCCCGCCATGTACCGGAAAAGCGCAAATCGAGGTAACCGAGCGCGCAAGCGGTGGCCACCGCTGCCAAATCCGGCTTCTCTGACGGCAGGTTTTGTTCAAGATAGGCAAGCCCGCGCGTGACCTTTTCGGCCTGATGGCTCAGCCATTTTGGCTCCTGTTTGGCGGCATCGCGGAAACGCATCTCCATCACCTGCAACAGGGAAGCATCCTGAATACCGTCGGCGAGCGCCTCGCCGCGCAAAACCATAATGCGCGCTAACCCCGCCTTGGGCAGCAGAGCCTCGCCGCCGGCAAGCTCTTGCAAATACTGCACAATCACCCTGCTATCATAAAGCGCGGTGCCGTCGTCCAAAACCAGCGTCGGAATTTTGCCCAGAGGATTTTGCGACCGCAACGGATCGGCGGGATCAAGCGTATCAGCAACAATAATCGTCAGCCTGTCCCAAAGTCCGAGCAGTTTTGCCGCGATCTTAACCTTGCGGCCAAAGGGAGACGCGGGTGAGGAATAAAGAATCATCGGTTAAACTCCGCAGGATTAAAAATTATTCTGAAAAAACTAGAGCATCGTGCGGCAAAGTGTAAGCTGTTTTCCGCAGAAACGACGCGATGAACGACGGCTGGCAGCATCTTCGCCAAATCCGGGAGCAGTTTTTGTGCCGTGTGCGCTCTGTGATCAAGCCCCGCCTTCACAATCTCCTGCGGCGCACGCAACGCCCCTTGTATCGCGCCACGCCTCATGCTAATTGCCGCGCAACCAATTGAAACAGCGTTTTTCCAAAAGCACGGTTCCGGTTCCATCGCGCAAGGAGAGGTGGCAGAGTGGTTGAACGTACCGCACTCGAAATGCGGCATAGGTGCAAGCCTATCGGGGGTTC
>JAYVYB010000405.1:0-2639 GCA_043784625.1 Methylovirgula sp. | reverse complement strand
CGGCCAGAAACGTTTCGTACTGCGATGGCTATGGCTTTTTTCTGGCCTACAAGCACGACCAGACGTTTACCTCGGGTCACGCCGGTGTAGAGCAGATTTAGTTGCAGCATGGTCGAGTGCCTTCGTCGCTGAAGAACCCTTTCGCCAAGATGAAGATGGTTCACCATATCCCAGGCCGGCAACATTCTGCCAATACGCGACCAATGAGTGCTTCAACTCACGCACCAAATATTTCTAACATGGCTAACAGGCGCTGCTCAAAATATTTCAGCGCTCTTGGATGGTCCCGATCCTGTAACCATTGCCCTCGTGGTGAGAGGCAACATGTAAGATCAATGTTTTATCTGAACAAATATTCATGGCACCCTCCACGATTTAGCCAAGTACGTAATTCCGGGTGGCTTCCGGGTCATCAGAAGAATATCCGATCACTTTCAGTTCCTCCCAGACCGCATCAGGAATTGGAAAGCGCGCCCATTCGAGGGTCTCATAGACACGTTCTGTTTTGCTAACTCCGCAGATCGTTGACGTTATCCGTGTATCCCGCATCGAAAATTGCAATGCTACTGCGCCTAGAGGAACATTATGCTTAGCACAGACCGTTTCGATGCGTCGAATTGGATACAATATCTCGGGGGATGCCTCCTGATACACGTAACGCGCATGGGAGTTCGATCCTTTGGCCAGCACGCCGCCCGCGTAGGGCGCAGCATTAAGAACGGCAATACCCTTTGCATGTGCGAAATCGATCATCGCCTCTGCATTGCGGTTGACGAGTGTAAAGCGATTGTGGGTTATCAGCACGTCAAAGTCGAAGTCGCGCAGAATTGGCATCATCGTCTCTATTGAACCCGCTGCCAGACCGACGGCCCTTGCCAGACCTTCTTCCTTGATCCGAAACAACTCTTTGATCGCGCCGTTCGGCCCGGTAACTTCGCTGAGCGAATTGCAATGTTCGGGATCGTGCAGATGTAGGATATCGATCTGGTTAATTCCAAGCGCCGAGAGACTTTGCTCCAGTGATCGTCGCGCCTGAGACGCATTAAAACGATTGGTGCTCGGATCGCGATCCAGCTTGGTGGACAGAACAAACCCTGCAGGCAGTCCGCCTCTCTCGCGGATCACAGTACCAATCCGTTCCTCGCTTCGTCCAAGACCGTAATTTCGCGAGGTATCAATGAAATTAGTGGGACCATCAAAGATTGACCTGACAGTCGCCTTTGCGCGCGCCTCGTCGACGCCGTACCCATAGGTGTCGGGCATATCTCCAAGCGCGGATGTGCCGAAGCAGATTTTTGAAACGGACAAATCCGTCTTGCCTAATTTGACTTGTTCAATGGCTAACTTAGTCATGGGTTTTCTCCTCTATTGATTTCTGACAGAATATTAAAGTTACGGCAAACCAGCAATCTGCCCTTTGATGAATCGACCGAGACATTCGGCTCCGAGCGCTTGACCGGCGCGCTGCTCGGTAGGTTAACGCACCATGTCAGCATCCTCGAGATGAATGGCGACAGCTATCGCTTGGGCCGGAGCCGATCACGTAAAGCCAACGCTGATTGAGCGAATGGGCATTGCAGCGATTTATCGGCGGCCAAATACCTCCAAGCCAGCGCCATAGTGATCCGGTACGGATCGCGTTCCGCAATCCTATGGACACAAAATCTATCCGTATTTGCTGCGTAAATTGCCAGTCACCCGGCCAAACCAAGTCTGGGGCGGGCCGTTGTCTGCCATTGGTTCAAAGACAATGGCCCGCGATATCACCTATATTCCAATGGCCACAGGCTTTGTCTATCTGGTCGCGGTAATCGACTGGTTCAGCCGCAAAGTCCTGTCATGGAAGCTATCGATCAGCCTCGACACGGCCTTCTGTATTGAGGCTGTCGAGGAGGCGCTTGCATGTTATGGCAAGCCGGAAATCTTCAATAGTGAACACCGCGCGCCATTGGTTCAAGCGAGGTGTGAACCAAGGCTCGCAGTTCACCAGCATGGCTTTCACGCAGGTGCTCATCCAGAATGACATCAAGATCAGCATGGATGGAAAAGGGGCTTGGCGAGACAACGTGTTTATCGAACGAGTTTGGAAATCGGTCAAATATGAGGAGGTCTGTCTGCGCGCCTACGCCAGCGTGGTGGAAGCACGCTCTTCACTCGGTCGCTATCTGAACTTTTACAATACCAAAAGGCCACATTCATCGCTTGACCGACAGACGCCGGATAGGGCCTACTTCAATGCAATGTCGCCAATCCTGGCGGCAGCATAAATGAGGCAGAATTCCACTTACGAATAGCCCCGAAGTTGTTCAGATAAACCAAGCCACCTCTGGATAATTTCTGCCTTTGCTTCGTCGATTTCGTACCAGTCTCTTAGGATCTTTTGTGCGAAGCGATTGCCTAACTGTGTTGTGCTTGGGTTTCCGACCCGAATCTCTTGGAGCCATTGATTCTCAAAGTCTTCAAACGTAATCATACTTCTTCCAAGAGAGCTAAAAGCAAGTTTCGGTAAAGGCATCTCGGTTTATGATCCGGTTCCGTATCCCAGCTCCAATCCTAAACCTTCCCAAGCTTAGAAAGACAGAGATTTTTCAAAATCGCGCCTTAATGGCGGGTGCAAGCAGGGCGCGATAAGCAGCTTC
>JAYVYB010000404.1:0-1598 GCA_043784625.1 Methylovirgula sp. | reverse complement strand
GAGCGAGCCGGGCAGGTAATCCTATCAAGCAAAAGGACCCCGATAAACCCGATGAGGTTAAATATAATGAATGTATCAATGTAATTAAAATGTAGATTTTGAATTAATATTTCAGTTAACCAAAGTATAAATACAGTCCCAACACCTATTGAAGTATCGCCAAATTGAGAAACAGAAAAATAGTAAAGACTATCTGCCTCACCAAACGCATAAAAAGCGTAATACACAGCACAAAACGCTGAGTGCCATCCGAATAATATTATAAACCTCCCAAAACTAATCTTTAACAGAGAGGCAATATAAGTCGAAAGCACAATTGTCACGAAGAGCAATGATATCGTCAGAAAAACTTCAATCATTTTTCAAGTGTCCAATATTTTTACAATAAAAGCATTTTTGCGTGCTGCATCACGTATCTACCGCCCAGCCCTGTTCATAACCTGCTTGATGACGTTGCAGGTCTTGGTTATCTGAGCCGCTGACAGGGTAGGGTGCACCATAAACATCAGGCTGGTGTCCCCAAGTTCTTTGGCCACCTTGAGCCGTTTTTCCGGCCTGTAGGGTGTGCCATCAAAAGCCTTTTCCAAATACATTTCGGAGCAGGATCCCGAATAACACGGGACACCGAGCGCATTGATCTCCGCCATAATCCTGTCTCGCGACCAGCCCGACGCCAGAGCTTCCGGGCGCACTTGGACATAGGCCTTATACCATGCATGTTCAACAAACTCCGGCACAACCGGCACCCTTAATGCCGCGCAAGTCCTTGCAGCAGCCATAATGGCCTCAGCGTTGTCAGTTCTCTGCCGGTGCCAGTCGTGCATTTTTCCAAGCTGAATACGCCCCAGAACAGCCTGCATTTCTAACATGCGCCAATTGTCGCCAAAACTCTCGTGCAACCAGCGAAAGCCCGGCGCATGTTCGCGCTCATACACCGCTTCCCACGATTTGCCATGGTCTTTCTGGGCCCAGGTGGACAGCCAAAGCGCCCTGTCATTGGTGGTAACCATTCCGCCTTCGCCGCCCGTTGTCATAATTTTATCCTGACAAAACGACCAGGCTGCCATCGCGCTCAAAGACCCGACGGATCGCCCGCGTAATTTTGCACCGTGGGCTTGAGCACAATCTTCAATGAGGGCGATATTTCGGCCACTGACAAGGTCGGCAAAACCATCCATATCGCAAGGCCAACCCGCCAAATGAACGCACAGAATAGCTCGCGTTCGCGCCGTGATCAGAGGAGCTACAATGGCAGGCGTGATGTTTTGGCTGTCAGCGTCAACATCTGCAAAAACCGGAATTGCACCAGCGTTGACAATACTCGAAGCCGAGGCAAAAAAAGACCTTGGCGTAACAATCACCTCGTCACCAGCGGTCAGTTTAAGTGCTTTCCAGCACGCATCGAGCGCGAGTGTGCCGTTCGCGAGCGCTACGCCGTAACCGGTGCCGCAATAGGTCGCAAATTCTTTCTCAAATTCGCGTGTTTCAATCCCCGTCCAGTAGTTAACCCGATTGGACATCAACACGTTTCGTACAGCATCGCCCTCGCAAGCGCAAAAACTTGGCCATGGTGCAAAGGGTGTGTTGAGCATGTGATG
>JAYVYB010000403.1:0-3023 GCA_043784625.1 Methylovirgula sp. | reverse complement strand
AATGGACTTGTACCGTTACAATTCCGCATCGCTGTCTCGTTTAGGCTATTTTTCGTTCGAAGTGTGCGGGCGATATACCTCCCATCGTTGAGTGTCGACGGCGGGTGTTGTAAAAGCCGTTGACGATATTTATGCTTCAGCGCTCACCGGCGCGTTGCTAGATTACCTGACTCACTATGTTTACATCCTCGAGATGAACGGTGACAGCTATCGGCTTACCGCCAGCCGAAAGCGCCAAAAGCGGCAATCCGGAACCGACATCACGCTTCCCGCAAAGGAGCCAATCATGCCTTAAAGATTGCGGCGCAACAGGCAGCGGAAATTCGGCTTCCGCTCTGCGCCAGACGCCTTCGCGCTGCCGAGGTAATCCGCCTCAATCAGAGGCTTTTTGTTTAACCAGACTGGTACAGTTTTACGCCGAAAATTGGCACAATTTTACGCCGCAGTTGACACGCCCTCCTTTTTGGTTGCAACCGTCGAACCAAATGCTCCGCCTTGCATGAAGGTGGTCGAAAGCTGACGCTCCAAATCTGTTTGGCGAAGTGGTCACCATTGTCGATGCACTCGCCATGGCGACGATGCTCGCAGGCGCGTGACTTACGCTGCGCCCGGCACCGGCGCCAGCCTTGGACCCTATCGACTGGCAACCCCGAACAAAGGCCGTAGGAAGCATGTAAGTAGATTCCGAACCTAGATAACCGATGGGCGAAGCCGTAGGTTTCGAGTTAAAATCGCGCAAGCTAAGCCTTTTTCGGTTTGTTTCCGAGCTGAAAAATGGTGTTGAGACATGCCCGCAGAGAGCCCACTCGCCTCATCCACTGAACTTGCCAGGAAGAACGGTGTTCACTTTTCCAACGAGAGTGAAGCCTACCGGCTGGCGCGCAACGAATTACTGGCCGGGGAGATCGAACTCAGGCGCCGGATCGAACGGGTCGCGGAACAGCGCCGCGCTTTGCCGCCAGGCGGCGAGGTCACCAAAGACTACCGCTTCGAGGGCGAGAGCGGCGAAGTGCGCTTCGCAGGCCTGTTCGGCAGCAAGCAAACACTTGCGGTCTACAGCTGTATGTACGGGCCGAAGCGTGAACGACCTTGCCCGATGTGCACGTCTCTGCTCTCGGCCTGGGACGGGGAGGTGCGGGACATCGGGCAGCGTATTTCCCTTGTTGCTGTCGCGCGTTCGCCCATCAAGCGCCTTTCCGCTTTCAAGCAGGAGCGTGGCTGGAACAACCTCCAGGTGTTTTCGGATCTCGGCGGAGACTATACCCGTGACTATGTCAGCGCGGAGGATGTGGACGTCTCGGCGTTCAACGTCTTCTCCCGCCGCGACGGCACGATCTGGCATTTCTGGAGCGGCGAGATGGGTGCCGCAACCGCCGATCCCGGCCAGGACCCGCGCGGTGCGCCCGACCTCATGCCGCTCTTGACCATCCTTGATTTAACACCGGAGGGCCGTGGCGCGGACTGGTATCCGAAACTGGAATACCAAAGTTGAACCTGATGCGCGCCAATCAAAGGACAATTCTCATGAAAACGATGACATGCAAACAACTCGGCGGGAAATGCGATCAGAAGTTATCGGCAGATACATGGGATCACATGGTGCAGGCCATGACAAAGCACGTCATCGAACAGCATCTTGACGTCGCCAAGGAAATGGAGAGGATGCACAACGAGAATCCCAAGAAATGGGCCAAAGAAATGAAGCCAAAATGGGATGCGGCGGTTGCAGATTGAGCCGGCGATATGGGCAATGAACGCGATGCCGATATGAAAAGGTGCTGATGGAACTCTTGGCTGCGGGGATCGTTCTCTTCCTTCTCAGTCAGCCGTTGTTCGCCAACACTTCAAATACCAAACCGAAGGAGCACCTTCGATGCGATTCATGATGTTGATGATTCCCAAGGGATTTGAAAGCGCGCCGCGAGACGTCAAGCCGGATGCCAAAGAGATGGCAGAAATGGAAAAGTATAACGATTCCTTGCGCAAGGCTGGAATCCTGGTGACAGTAGAAGGCTTGCAGCCGCCCGTTTGCGGAGCGCGCGTCTCATTCATGGGCGGCAAAGCAAATGTCAGGCAAGGTCCCTTCTCCGAGGTGAACGAAACGCTTGGTGGTTTCTGGATCATTGAAGCGACGTCGCAGCAGGACGCGATTGAATGGGCGTCTCGTTGTCCCGCCTCCGATACCGAAGTTATAGAAGTTCGCCAGATAGCCGAGGATTAATCGATGCAGTAACCGGCGCCGAGGCGAGATGTTTTGCCTCAGCCTGGGCACATGTGGTTCTAAATCGGCTCAGCCCACAATATTGGCAGTTAACGCTTTAGTGCTATCACCGTGGGGCCGGTCAAGAAATTTGAAAGGCAAACGGATTAGGGCAGCGCCATTGGATGACAAAGCTGTGATCGTGCGCGCCTGCTTCAAGAGCTACGTCGACAAGGATCGCGCGATGATTAAATCGCTCATCAGCGCCGACTTTCACTTCACCAGCCCGCTCGACAACCGGATCGACCGGACAGCCGATTTCGAGCACTGCTGGAAAAGCGCCACCATGGCGGCGGCCGATGTCGAACGGGTTGTGGTGAGCAGAGACAGGGCGTTCGTGACCTATTTGGGCCGGAACAACGGCGGCAAGCCGTTCAGGAATACGGAATTGTTTACGGGGCGGGATGACCAGGTCACGGATGTGGAAGTGTGTTTCGGCTGGCCGATTCCTCATGAAGCACCTGTCGGCAAATTCGTAGCTGCAAAATGATGGACGAGTTGTGGCGCGACGATCCCAGTCTGCTGGTGGCAGGGGAATTTGCCGGGATATGGCGCGTTTCAATTTCGGGACCGCGTCAGCCGATGCGGTTACCACTTAAGAATAGCTCTGCAACTGTTCAAACAAACCGGGGCCACCTTTCTAAAGGCGGCGGCCAGCATTAACTGCGACCGCCGCTCAGTCTTTAGTTTAGGCCTTTGGCATTAGAACAGTATCAATCACGTGGATGACGCCATTGGTGCAAAGAATATCAGGGGTTACGAC
>JAYVYB010000402.1:0-1591 GCA_043784625.1 Methylovirgula sp. | reverse complement strand
CCCCACAGAAAGCTCCCGTACATCAAAAAACTTGAAAGCCTGATGCGAAAGATCAACCCGTACCAGCTTCTGTAACACATCGCGCGCATGCGGCCCGGTTAGCGAGAAGCCATTCAGAGTCGAGGCACAAGCGCGGATATGCACATCGTCTGGCGGGGCCTGATCGGCAAACCAGCGCATATGATAACCCTCGGCGAAGCCGGAACCAATTAGCATGAAGCGGTCTTCAGCCAGACACCCGACCGACAGATCGCCCACAATCTTGCCTTTCGGGTTTAGCATCGGTGCAATCGCCATCCGCCCCTTGCGTGGAATTTTGCAGGCCAGAATCCGGTCAAGCCAGCCACGCGCGCCCTTACCCGAAATTTCGTATTTGCCGTAGTTTGAAGTCTCATACAGCCCGACGCGCGTGCGCACCGCCAGACATTCTTCGCGCACATGCGCAAAAGCCTCCGAGCGGCGATAAGTCGGCGTCTCAACCTTGGAAACGCCTTTAGGAGCAAACCAAAGCGCGTGCTCCAGCCCGAAATTCGCGCCGAACACTGCGCCTTCCGCCTCTAACTTCGGGTAGAGAGCCGTCTGCCGCGCAGGACGCGCCGCTGTCAGTTCCTCGTTAGGGAAAGCCAGCCGAAAGCGGCGGCGGTAGTTCTCGATCACGCGCTTTTGCGTATAGGCCGGCGTGGCGTAGCTGCCAAAACGCGAAACGTCCATCGCCATCACGTCTGCGCCCGGATCCTTGTCCTTCATCCATTGCGACAGCACGAGCCCGATGCCGCCGCCTTGAGAAAACCCCGCCATAACCGCGCAGGCCACCCAGAAATTCGGCAAACCCTTGATGGGTCCAATCAGCGGATTTCCGTCGGGCGCGAAGGTAAACGGCCCGTTGATGGCCTTTTTTATTCCGGCGCGGCCGACGGCCGGAAAATGTTGAAAGCCCACTTCCAGCTCCGGTGCCAGCCGATCAAAATCGTCCGGTAACAGCTGCATCGAAAAATCATCCGGCGTTTTCACCGGCGCCCAAGGCACACAAGCCTGCTCATAGGTGCCGAGCAGCGCGCCCTTGCCTTCCTGCCGAACATAAATCTCGCCGGAAAAGTCCGTGGTATTGACGATTTCATGTTCGAGATTCGCTAGTTCGGGAATAGCCTCGGTGACGATGTAGTGATGCTCCATTGCCAAAACAGGCAGTTCAATGCCCACCATATGGCCGATTTCACGCGCCCAAAGCCCCGCCGCATTGATAACATGCTCGGCATGGATTGTGCCCTTATCGGTTTCCACATCCCACGAATGGTCTGGCCTCTGCTTGAGAGAGAGCACCCGGGTAAAGCGTTTTATCTCAGCGCCATGCAACCGCGCGCCTTTGGCCAAAGCCTGCGTCGTGCTGGCAGGATCACAATGGCCACCATCCGCCCGCCAAATCGCACCGGTGAAGAACCGTTCCTCAATAAGACAATTGCGGCGCTTGGCTTCGGCCACCGAAATCATTTCAGTTTCCATGCCAAGATATTTTGCGCGCGAGGCCATCAGCTTGAGAAAATCCATTTCGCCTTCGTTGGCCGCCAGCATCAAACCGCCATTGGCATGTAAA
>JAYVYB010000401.1:0-2965 GCA_043784625.1 Methylovirgula sp. | reverse complement strand
CATCGAAAGCATTGAGGAGGCACAGCACCACGCAACACAATGGCTATGGACTTACAACAACGAACGCCCCAACACGGGCATCGGCGGCATGACACCCGCACAGAAACTGAAATTGGCCGCATAAATTCTACGAGCGAACCCCGTTAAAAACGGGGGGATTACCGTTTCACAAGTTGGATCGCGCGCAAGACAAAAATTTCTGGTCGGTTCGGGTCAACGCAGACATTCGCCTGATCGTGCATAAAACTTCAACCAGCTTGTTGTTGGCCTATGTGGATCATCACGACAATGCCTATAAATGGGCGGAACGACGCAAGATCGAACGACATCCGACCACCGGAGCAATGCAGCTCGTAGAAGTGCGAGAACGCGTCGAGGAAATTTCATTCTTTACTCCAAAGCCAGAAGTTGTGGCAGTGGTTGTGCCAAAACCTAAGCTTTTCGACAATCTTCGCAAATTCGAATTGATGAGTTTTGGCGTTCCCGAGGAATGGGTGGACGAGGTTCGCCGTGCTGACGAGGATAGCATTTTTGATGTCATCCAGCATTTGCCCCAGGAAGCTCAGGAGGCGCTGCTAAAGCTCGCAGTCGGCGAAAAGCCCGAGCCTGCGCCTGTGCCAACGATAGAGGCAGACCCATTTACGCATCCAGATGCCCAGCGGAGCTTTCGGTTCATGGATAACGCTGAAGAATTGCAGCGCGCTTTGGACTTTCCCTGGGAGAAATGGGCGGTTTATCTCCACCCTGCGCAGGAAACTTTGGTCGCGCACGATTTCAACGGTCCGGCACGCGTTTCGGGCTCAGCTGGGACTGGCAAAACGATTGTCGCACTACATGGTGCCGCTCACCTTGCGCGGCTAAACCCCGACAAGAAGGTATTGCTGACAACATTTTCCAAAGCATTGGCAAACGCGCTTAAGCGCAAATTGGAACAGTTGCTCGCCGGCGAGAAACCCATTTTAAGCCGGATTACAGTTCAATCAATTTCCGCAGTTGGTTTTGACCTTTATTCCGCACGTTTTGGTCAGCCAAACCTCGCAACTACTGCAATAATCCGGTCGTTGCTGCACAAGGCTGCTGACGACAAGAATTTGAAATTTACAGAAAATTTCTTGTTTGGCGAATGGTCAGATGTCGTCGATGCTTGGCAATTAAAAAGCTGGGACGACTATCGCGATGTGACGCGTCTTGGCCGAAAGACAAGACTCGGGGTCTATCAACGAGAGAGCCTTTGGCAGATATTTGAAACTGTTAGGACAGGTCTCGCGTCTAGAAAGCTGGTGACTTGGGCAGATATTTATGGCCGATTGTCCCAAGCGCCAACAAAAGCGTTTGATTTTGCCGTGGTCGACGAAGCGCAGGATCTTGGAATTGCGGAAGCTAGATTTTTGACGGCAACTTGTGGAATAGGGCAAAACGCTCTGTTTTTTGCTGGTGATCTTGGACAGAGAATTTTTCAGCAACCGTTCTCCTGGAAAAGTTTGGGAATTGATATTCGCGGTCGTTCAACAACATTACGCATAAATTATCGCACCTCTCATCAGATCCGAACGCAGGCGGATCGACTCTTGCCCAATCTGGTGTCCGACGTTGATGGAAATAGTGAAAGTCGCAAAGGAACAGTTTCTATGTTCCAAGGCGTTTCACCCACCGTCAACACCTTTGCGGATGAAGCGGAAGAGCGGATTCACGCGGCTTCTTGGATTACTGACTTAATCAATGATGGCTATGCGCCTCATGAAATTGGCATCATTGTGCGCTCTGAAGCCCAGTTGAAACGGGCGCGAGCTATTGCAAAAACAGCTCAAGTCGACGCCATCGAGTTGACAGATTTCCTCGAGCCAATAGGCGGAAGTTTGGCGATAAGCACTATGCATTTCGCAAAGGGGCTTGAATTCCGCGCGGTTGCAGTTGTTGCATGTGATGACGAAATCATTCCTCTACAGGAACGTATTGAAGAAATCGCCGATGATGCGGACTTGGACGCTATATATGAAACGGAGCGCCATTTGCTTTATGTAGCCTGTACGAGAGCAAGAGACCGGCTATTTGTGTCCGGCCTTGCTCCAGGATCAGAATTTCTGGCGGATCTCGTTTGATATCTAGGCAAACCAGAAATCAAAATCTAGAATTAGTTAAAACGAGGTCGCAATAGAAAAGCTAAATAGAATTATCGAGGAGCGTTTGAGCGGTTCGAGCCCGGCTTCCACTGGTCAAGAGCAAACCATTCCCACATGTTGGATATAAATCGATTGCAGCCGGTCTTTGCCGGTGGAGACAAGGCGCAGCACAACTGAGAGACTTGGCGCGGTGTCGAGCATTCGCCGGCCTTCTTGCCCGCGCCGCTGGCAAATTTACCAATCATATATTCATAGGCATCGCCCAGAACATCGCTATCAACCTTGCTCAATTCAAAATCAATCGCGTCGGGGCGCACCAGCACCTTGACGATCAGATCGGTTTTGGCGGCTTCAGAACGGCCAAGCTTGGTTGAGGTCAGGTCAAGGTCTTCGAACAGCGTGTCGAAGTCGTGCTCGCTTGCCGTGCCCATGGTGCTGCGTTCGATATTATTCAGGATGGTTTGCAGATCGCCCAAAATGAAATTGCTTGTCCCCTCTTCGCCCTTGGCGATACCACGCTTGGCCACTTCGCTGAACAATTCAGAAGGTTTTAGAAAATAGCCAAGCTTTGCGAGTGCTTCTTCGCGAACGGCTTCAAGAAATTGCTTATCCTCGTCTTAACGCTCATCGAGATTGAGACAGTCCAAGCCGTCTTCGGCCAATATCGCTTTGGCATAGAGGTGCATTTTTTCGACAGATACTTATAGAAAATGAAGCCCAGAATGTAGTCGCGAAATCCGCCGGCATTCATTTTGCCGCGTAGCGTGTTGGCAATGTTCCAGAGTTGCGCTTCGAGTTTCTTCTTCTGGTCTTCTGTCATGCGCCAAGCGCCTTCCTAAAATATT
>JAYVYB010000400.1:0-4620 GCA_043784625.1 Methylovirgula sp. | reverse complement strand
TCGGAAAACTTTGTGCCGGAGAAAATTCAGGCGCCGATGATGCCAAAGCGCCCTCGGGTGGATGCAGCGCGGGCGGCGGGAGCGCGGTGAGGGCGGGGCAGCGGAAACCTGCTCAAACTTATCGCAGTATCGCAGCTTTGGCCGCACCCTTGCAAACGTAGGCCTGCGTAATATATTTTACACGTAACTGTATTTTGTGTATTATAGTCGGCATGGTCGAAGTCCGGTTGACAGTAGTATTTTCAGAATGGCTGGCCGAGCTTCGTGACAGGGATGCCCGTAGCAGGATCATTACCCGACTTCGCCGGATGGAACTTGGAAACCCCGGAGATGTGAAGTCTGTTGGTGAAGGGGTAAGCGAACTTCGGATCAAACATGGCCCGGGATACCGGATTTATTTTGTCCAACGTGGGCCTGTTTTGGTGGTGATGCTCTGCGGCGGCGATAAAAGCACACAGAGTTCGGACATATTGCGCGCCAAGAGATTGGCTCAGGAGGTCTAAATGGCAGTCGAAACAACCCGCTTTGACATCCAGAATTATATCAAGACGCGCGACGACCAGAGGGCTTATCTGGCGGCGGTTCTTGAAGATGGAGATTCCAGCTTAATCGCTGCGGCGCTCGGGGATATTGCCCGCGCCCATGGCGCGTCATTGTTTGCCAAGGAAACCGGGCTCAGCCGCGAGACTATCTATAAAGCGCTCCGGCCGGGTGGCAATCCGACGCTTGAGACACTGTCGAAAGCGATTAAGGTGCTCGGGCTAAAGCTTGTGTTGGCACCAGCGGACTGAATAGCGTTAGGCTTTTTGTCTTAAGCAGAGGCAGCAGGCCTGTGAGAGAACTCGGCACTTCCTCTATCCGGGCGAACCAATCTGCGCAGATTAACCTTTGAGAACATCCCGAAACAAAGCGCGCCCGAATCGGATGTTTGCCGGTTTTCATGGTTTGTCCGGCGGTTAAAGCGGTGTTTTTCGGCGGCTTTGGCGTGTTTGCCCGCACAAAAAAGCCCGCCGATGAAGGCAGGCTTTAAGGATTTTGTATCGTTTTGAAACGGTTCAGATTTTTGCAGGGAGCGATGCGTCAATAGGCATGACAGCTTTAAGCAAGGCGCCATAGGGGATGAGCGCCAGCAGTGCGACGACGCATTTCACGCCAAAGTCCCACAAGGCCAGATTTTCCCACAAAGGCACCATTTGGCCGGGCATCAGAGAGAACGGCACCGCAACCGACATGTCGGCATCGCCGGCAAAAGCGATGGTGAAAAACAGGGCCGTGTCCAGCGCCGAGCCGATCAGGCTTGCAGCCAGCGGCGCGTGCCACCAAGCCTGCCTGCGCAGACGGTTAAACACGGAAATGTCGAGAAGCTCTCCGCAGACATAAGCCAGGCCGGACGCCACTGCGATGCGCGGCGTGGCAAAATAAAGCGAAGCAATGACAGCAAGCACAAAACCGACAGCAACCAGCTTCCGCGCGGTGGCGGAGCCATAGCGGCGATTAGTCAGGTCGGTGATGAGATAGGAGATCGGAAAGGTAAACGCGCCCCAGGTGAGATTGTCCTGCATATTCCAGTGCGCAAACGGAATTTGCACCAGAATATTGGAGGCGACCACAATGAGAGTGGTGGCAAGAACAGGCAGGAGAAGTGGCTTCAGTTGGTACATGGGAAGTCCTAGCATGAAAACGCGCTGAGGTTTCAGCACAAAAAAACGCGGCGATAACCGCCGCGTTGGTGAATTGAGCTTTATTTAAAGCCCAAATTAGGCAGCTGCTGTAGCAGCCAGCTTCTTAGCAATGTCGCGCTTGAGCGAAACAGCGTTTGGAGCAAGTTCGGTTTCGCGTGCCTTGGTCAAAAAGGCATCGAGACCGCCGCGATGTTCCACCGAGCGCAAGGCTGCCGCCGAAACGCGCAGGCGCACAGAACGGCCCAAGGCGTCAGAAATCAGCGTTACATTGCAAAGGTTTGGCAAAAAGCGATGCTTGGTCTTGATGTTCGAATGGCTGACACGATGGCCAACCTGCACACCAATGCCGGTCAAATCACAACGACGGGCCATATTCATATTCCTTTTTTGACAGGCACAGGCCTGAAGTGATGCTTTGACAACAAAACACATGACCGGGGTGGATATTTATCCATCTCAGCGCCATGCCTTCGAATTCATGAAGCTAGCCTATAATTTAGCGCAGGCGCGGCGTCAAGCTTTGTCTGGGAAAATGCTCGGCGTATGACGTTTCAAATATAATACATCATGCGTTCTTCATCAATTTCGGAGAGATCACGCATTTCGGCCAGCGAGCGGTGATCAAGCACATTGGCCATTGCGTTGCGGACTTCCATCATCATGAGGCGTACGGAGCACTTCGCCTCAGTGGCGCAATCTTCGCAACCGCGGTAAAAGCCCTTGCTGGCGCAGGGGATGGGCGCAAGCGGCCCATCCAAGGCGCGGATGATTTGGCCAACCATGATTTGTGAGGCCGGAACCGCCAGCACATAACCGCCGCCGCGCCCCTTTTTGGAATGAACCAAACCGGCGTTGCGCAATTCGCCTAATATCGCATCGAGAAATTTTTTCGGGATGGCGTTGATCTGGGCAATGTCACTGACCAGCGACGGCTGACCTGCCGTGCGACCTGCCAAATGCACCATGGCTTTGAGGCCGTATTTCCCTTTATTTGTCAGCATGACCGCGCGTCGCAGAGTTAATTCTAATGAATTCAAGCTAACAGTATGGCCGTTTGCAGTCTAGTAAATTTGTAGAATGAGAGTCAGGCTTGCAGAAATGCCGCGCGGGTTTTCTCCTCGGTTTGCTACAGCGGCGAAGCGTCCGGCTCGCTTTGGTGACCGCGCGCCGCAGCGGCTTTGAATTGATCTGAGGTTTGTGGTTTTACGAAAACGGCGACCACATAGGGATGGGCCGCGCGCAAACGCGCTTCAAGATCCACCACCCGCTGCTCGATGTCCGGCGTTTTAAGTTCGTCGGCAAATTCGAGGCTGAGCGCGACAATGATCTGCTGCGGGGCCAGATGCAGGGTTACAATGGCATTGGCATTGGCGATGCCGTCGGTGTCTTCGGCAATCGTCAAAATGGATTGCACAATGAGCGGGTCTGCGGCCTCGCCGATAAGCAGACCTTTGGTTTCATAGGCCAGAAAGCCAGCGGTTATTGCCAGCACAAAACCGATCAGAATAGAGGCGACGCCATCAAGCATTGGCAAGTTGAGCGAAACAGAGAGATAAGTGCCGACGAATGCAATTGCCAATCCGATCAACGCGGCGCTGTCTTCAAACAGATTCATAAATGACGGCGGGTCTTTGCTGTCGTGAATTTTTAAGATCAGGGTTTTGCCCTGGCGGCCGCGTTGGAAATTTCGGAACGATATCAGCCATGTGGCCCCATCAAAGAGGGCTGATAGCGCCAGCACGACATAGCTCACCGTTACGTTTTCGATAGGCTCCGGCGTGATAACATGCAGCACGCCCTGATAGATGGAAATGCCTGCGCCCAACGCAAAAACCAAGACTGCGACGACAAAGCTCCAGAAATAGATTTCGCGGCCAAATCCAAAGGGGTGGTCGCGGTTTGGCGGGGCCTTGGCGCGATGAATGGCATAGAGCAGCAGCGTAGAATTGCCAGTGTCAACAAACGAATGAACCGCTTCGCTCAACATGGCGGAGCTGCCGGTGAACAGCGCGGCTGCGAGCTTGGTGGCCGCAACGAGAAGGTTTCCGGCAATGGCGGCGTAGATGACATTTTGGGTGGACAGAGCAGCTATCGCGCGACGGGGCATGACGTTCTTTCCGGGCTTCGCGACAGCAGGCCCTTTTGCCGCGCCTGCCCGCCGACTTTCTCAACAAAGAGCTGCTCGTTTTACCGAGCGCCGGGAGCGATCAGGCCGCAGCACTTGCAGCTTACAGGTATTTTCCGAGGCTGTGCGGTGTCCCTTAGGCTTGCTAGGTTTAAACGAACTCAGGCGGCGGCAGCTTAAAGACGAGCCGCGCCGCTTGCCCATTGTAACCAAGACAACTCTGTCATGGCCAATTCTGTCAAGGATAAACCGATGAAACCTTTGCGTACCTGGGTGCTGATTGCTGATGGTGCCCGCGCCCATATTTTGGAGAACTCCGGAGCGGAGCACGCTCTGGTATTGGTGGACGGCATGAGCTTTAGCAGTGATCATTCCGCGACACACGAGCTTGTGGACGACGCCTTGGGCCGCAGCGGCAGCGCGCAGGGCAATGTTCGCACTGCCGGAGAGTCGCGTTCGGATCCACATCGCAATCTGAAGGCGAAATTTGCCAAGCAATTGGCCGATGTGCTGGCGCTCGAACTGTCGCGCGGCAGCTTTCACCGGCTGATTGTGGTTGCGCCACCAGCCACGTTGGGCGATTTGCGCTCCGACATGGCTGACGCAGTGAAGGCTGTGACCGCCGGTGAATTACACCTCGATCTTACAAAAACGCCGGTGCACGAAGTGGCTTCGCATTTGGGCAATTTGCTGACCATTTAAGCCCGGATATTGGCTTAACAATCGGGGCAAAGCGGAGGTAAAAGCCATCCCTTGAAAGGGTGGCTTGAAGCCGCTTTAGCGCAGTAAACCCAAGCCGATAAGCCCCGAGAT
>JAYVYB010000399.1:0-7161 GCA_043784625.1 Methylovirgula sp. | reverse complement strand
CGGATTGAGCGAGAATCTGCTCAATCATGCCGAAACAGGTCAAAATTTTCTAGGCTTCATCTCCTATCGCCGTCGTGATGGATTGGCTCTGGCGCAGTGGTTGCGTACCCGTATTACAAATTTCCGTCCGCCGCCTGAGTTAAAGGAAAAGATTGCCGCCAGCGATGCAAAGGTGGGTGGTAAGCAAAACCGGGTGTTTTTTGATATGTCCTACCAAAAGCCGAATGTCGACTTTTGGGACGAACACATTGCCGCATCGCTTTGTCGCTCGCGAACGTTAATTTTTTTGCAGACTCCGTCGGTATTTGAACGACTGGATGACGGTGAACCCAATTGGTGCGAACGGGAGATTGAAACCTACCTTAAATACTATGGCGATCCATCGCGCATCCTCGTGGTTATGGCTCCCAACGCCCCCATTGATCGCTTTCCGGCACCGCTGGAGCGAATTTCTGAACGATGGGACTGGGTTGACCTCCGTTTTTTTTCTGAATCGGCTTTCACGCGATTTCGCCACGGCAAACAATACGATCCGCTGCTGGCAAAAGTTCTCGCCAAAATATATGATATTTCAGATGGCGACTTGCCATTGCTCAATCAGGAATTTGCAAAGGGTCGTGCCAGAATTCGGCGCGCTTTAACTGTTGCAACCGGTGCCGCTTTTGTAAGCCTTTCCGGATTGACGGCGTGGGCCCTAGTTGAACGTGACAAGGCCACAGAGTCGGAAAAAATTGCTATTCGAGAGCGTGACACCGCCATAGTCCAGCGCAATTCTGCACTTGTGGCGCAATCGCGGTTTCTTGCCAAAACAGCCGATGGTTTTTCTACGGATGGATCAACACGTGCTGCAATTGCCATTATTCGCGAAGCACTGCCGGATCCGGCAGAAAATCGTATGCGGCCTTTGGTGGACGAGGCCGTATCATCTGCCTATCGGGCACTTTACAGCAATCGTGAGATAGAGCGGCTTAAACTCCCTCCGGGCACAGTGGCCATAGCGTCAGACGGCAAAGCCGGTTTGATGGTATTTGCCACCAAGGATCACCTTGTCATTAGAACCGGCTTGGCAAATACGGATATTAAGGAGTGGCCCCTTGATTCTGGCCCTATAGCCAGTATCGTGCTGGCTCCGTCTTCAGACCGAATCTTGATACTGGGTGTCAACGGCGAGGTCATGGTGCGCGATCTTGCGACCAATCACATTGTGCTGAAGCAGGCAGGCGAGGGGGAGGGCACGCGTGCGTATTTTCTGCAAGGAGGGGCGCGGTTGCTCATTGCCGATGCATCGCAGAAAAAGCTTTCGCTATTTGACGTGGCCAGTGGTGAGAAACTCGCGAGCCGCGTTTCGGAGATAACGGGCGGCAAACCAGTCGTTTGTTTGGCTGAAGGGGATGTGATCGCCCTGATCGCCGATCAAAAACTGCGACGATTGTCGACAGATAATCTGAGCGACATAGCAAATTTCACGATAACTGATGCTGAAGAATACGCCATGGCGGTTTCAAACGACGGAAAAACGCTCTATGTCGCGGCAGCATTGCAATTCTTGAAGGGGCGGATTCTGGTATTAGATTCTAACACATTGGAATTGCAGCGAGAATTCGGCAGGATTAGCTGGGGTGCAAAGTCTCTGATCAAATCTCCGGATCATAATCTTCTTGCACTGAATGGGTCGACTGGTGTCGATTTTTACGACACCAGCAAATTTGATTATCTTGGCCATGTGCCCACCGTGCAGCTAACCGGCGGTAAGTTTATCAAAAACAGCACTTATTATGTCGGATACAATAAAGACGGGGTCATCAAACAGATACAGCCCGACACTCTCAACGAAACGGCATCATTTCTGACAATAGATGGCGGTGCAATCAAGCAGATCGATGCGCTGCCCGACGACACCGGATTTTTGTCCATTTCGGACAGCCCATCGATAACTCATTGGGCCTATAATTATGGCCAAATTGCTACAACTCTGATCATTCCATTGTTTTTTAAAAACGTCGATTTTAAAATGGCGGCACCGATTCACGCATCAGACTTTATGCAGGCAAATAACTCCATTATCGCGGCATATGATTTTATGGGGATAAGCCGCTGGAAT
Organism: Methylovirgula sp.; assembly: GCA_043784625.1. GTDB lineage: Bacteria > Pseudomonadota > Alphaproteobacteria > Rhizobiales > Beijerinckiaceae > JANXSV01. The sequence goes on along the minus strand of JAYVYB010000399.1, from coordinate 5,060 downwards.
CTGGAAAATGGAACATCGAAGATTATCAGATTGGCAGATGGTAAGGCCGCTCAAAAAGAGGCTGTGGTCACACTCGCTAACGGTGTCGCCCTGATTGCGTCAGACCCCGGTAATATTGAAATCTATACCGAAGCTTCAGGGCCAGAAAAACCGGCGAATGAGGTTTTGATTGGTTGGCCCAATTATATCGGTGCGGTCACGCCGACAAAGGTGTTCATTGTCACCAAATCTGGAGAACCCGATCTGCTTGACGTGACCTCAACGGCGCAGCCTGTTTTGACAAAATTGTCCAAACTCGGTGCCTGTCCGCGCTTTGCCAGCGCATTTGATCTCGCCTTGTGCGTTCAGGAAAATGGTCAATTCCAGGGTCTTCGGCTTTCCGACAACGAGATGGTTTTCGACATTCCGACGCCACCAAGTGGCTTAAGTTCGGCGACTATCGCCGATGACGGCACAGCGCTTTTGATCGCTGACAAAAAAGGCGGGCTGGCGCTTCATACCATCGGCGACGCGCCACAACCCAAGTCGTGGACGCTGAAAACAAGTCTTAAGGGAGCGGCCTTGGCCAAGGCCATGCTCAGCAATAGCCTGCAAAAGGAAGATATAGCGGCAGTTTTGGCAGGAGCGAGCCAGATTGAAACGGCGGTCGCTGCAGACCAAGTCAGGATCAGTACGAATCAGACCGCGATTGCTGCCGCACTTCCAGACGGCTCTATAAAGCTGATAAATACCGTCTCGAATAAGAGCATCGATATCCCGCAACGTGATGGACGTAAAATTGCGTCAATGCGATTTTCCGCCCACGAACAGATGCTCGGCGTCATAGATTATGCTGCTGATCCTGCATATCGCAATTCCAGGTTGATTGTTTACAGCGTCACTACCGGCCTTAAGATGTTCAGTGTGAATGTGGACCCTGAAAATGTGCCGAATTTATTCGCGCTCTCGGATGGGCTTGGTTTCGTGACAGTCAATTCTAGGGGGCAGATTGTCATCTATCCCGCATTCGATTCGACGCTTGATTTAATAACTTATATGCGTCAAAAATTTCCGGAACCGCTTGATCTTGCCAATCGACATTTCTTTTTTATTGAATAAATCATGCCAAGATTCACAACCAATACATAAGTGTTGCACCTGCCGTTTTAATTGAAAGGCCTGGAATGCCAAAGACACAAATACTGTTCGTCAATGAGGCTTGCGGACCTTTGGCAAGCGCTTTGCGGTTGCAAGGTTTGGGTAGCGAGAACGAGGCAGCCCAACGGGTCCATGTGGTTGACGAGGAGAGTGACGCCGGCACCATCAGCCAGCTTGCTGGTCTGCTTAAGGGCATTGACAAAAATACACAAAATCCACCTTCAGTTCTGGTGCATATTCGCAATACTTTGTTACAAAATGCTCTCGAGACGCGGCTGGAGATGGATAATATCCATCCGCGACCATGTATTGTCAGTGTGGATGATTTGATTGCATCAAATTTCATAGCAGCCAATCCCTTGTTTAAAGTGGCGCTATGGCGTGACCAGCCCCAGGTGCATGTTATAATCGTCGGTTTTGGCTCGCTTGGAAAAGCCTTTCTTGATGAAATTTTGCTCGATTCCATCGCGGCAGGGCTTGGCAAACCGATGATCGATATTCTGACGACAGATGCTCAGAATACCCAAGAAGCCCTCTTTTATCAGATGCCGGAGATCGGCGCATCCGCTACCGTAAAAGTTTCCGCTTTAACTTTAAATGACGCGGGACACAGCCTGACAGCAATGCTTGCACAGGCGGAGACGATCGCCCCGTTGACGGCAATATTCGTGCTTCTGGAGGATCCATCGCAAACTCTTATTGCCAGCGCGACGATCGGTGAATATCAGGATCGATCAGGTCTGGCTTTGGCCAACCTTTTCATTGGCGGCCCAGACGCGTTTGAGGCGGTTGCTCTGGTTACTCCAGGTCGACCAGCCCGCAATATGGCGCGACAGATCAAGGCTATTTGTGAATTTTATACCATTCCGGACTTGCTGACTCAAATATTTATTGACCGGGATATTGTGGCGCGACGCATGCACAGCGCCTATCAGGCGGCCTATGGCCAACAAAATATGTCGGCTGTCCCATGGGATATTTTGGGCGAAACATTTCGCCGTGCTAATCGACGCGCCGCGCGTAATCTGGCCCAGAAGCTCTGGGCCGTCGGCGTCTTTGTCTCTGACGATGCCAGTGATGTTCATGCTGTTAGTCAATTGACGTTCGAAAATGTCATCACACCTCTGGTTCAGTCACCGGGAGAAAACAGCGTTATTCGCAGCTTGGCCCGACTGGAACACGATCGCTGGTGCATGGATCGCCGACTCGACGGTTGGAAATATGGAGAAACTCGTGATGATCTCCGACGCTTGCACCCCAGCTTGATCCCGTTTGATGACCCGAGACTAAGTGCCGGTGAAATTGAAAAGGACATAGCACAATTGCGTTTTATTCTTGGAAGCGTTGTTGCGCCGCGTATGGACGGTGCAGCTATCCGCTTTACCATAGGTGTGATTGAAAACACTGCGCTGGCACAGCCCGGAATTGATATGACGACGCTCGTTGACCGCGTCGAAACGGAAGCAGATCGGGAAATTATTGTTATTTCGCCAATATTGAACCTGCCCGAATTGGCGGCAGTAAAAACCTTAACAACAATCCTAACCGCGAAGAATCGCGACTTTCATCTCATTGTTCCCGAATGGGGCACCCGAGATCAAACATTGCGCCACGCGGACGTCATTGCTCACCCAGATTTCTGCGAGTTGCTGGCCCTAAAACAGACTTTTGTCGTGCCGATCAGTTCCGCAATCAGTTCGACTGATGATGAATGGGAAGACTTATCAGCTGGACACGAAAAGCGTGAAGCATTGCAAACTTACGTGATGCATCGGGCCGACGCGCTAACTTCTCTAGGTCCAGATAGAATCTAGCCGGATGTTCCCTTGGAAAATTCCAAATCCTCGCGCTTCACCTGTTGTGCTGCGGCAAGTGATCCCAATTCATAGAGCGCTGACATCATATTAGGATTATCCATATGCTGCAGGTTTTCGACCGTTATAGAATCGAGTAACTTTCCAAGCTTTTGCTCCAGCCAAGACTTATCAATACGAATGTCGTAACGCAGAAACTTGAAAAGATCTCCCGTTGGCGCTGTATAAAGACCAAGATCGCCAATTTCAGAATTGATAGGCCAAGCAACCGGCGATTGTCCCAAATAGGTCATCAACGTTAGCACTAGTTGTTGTCCTTCTGCGATCATGGCGGAAAGGGAGCGCACCGCAAGCCCGATAGCACTTGAGCGCGTAGCCTGTTTTGGAGTCATTGTTCGTCGAAATGACCCAGTGCCAACAGAAACAATGAGGAGCTTATCCGGCCCGAGCGCCCATTTGAGACCTTGTGGCGGCAGCAAACACGTCATTAACATCAACAAGACCGGATTGTTGTGCGGCGTCAGGCCTCCATCTAAAAACAAGCCGGGCGGCTGTCCTTTGACGATTTCGATCAATTCAGGGTCAAAAAAGTTAGGCGCGGCAGTGCTAGCTCGAACGATATTGGCCAATGGCAAGTGCCGGTTGCCGGTGAAAGTGTTGTCTGCCGGTGTATCCCAGAATGCCGAGCGCGGGTTATTCATAACCAGCCAGGCGCTACCGGTATCCATGCGCTTGAGTACGATACACAATCCGGTGTATAAATCGGCGCTGTCCATGGTGCGATCACCGAGGACTGCAGCGAGTTCCTTTTTAAGTACACGATGATCGAATTTTGCTTGCCAACCCGCCAGTCGAAAGAACGATTTTTTGAAAATACGTGGCCCAAGCATCTCATAAAATTGCCGAACCTCTGAAACGCGGTAGCCCAAGGCCAGACACGTCGCAATTATTGAGCCGGTGGAAGTGCCACCAATCATATCAAACCAATCGCATAGCCGGGTCGGGCGCCCTTCGATCTCGTCGACAAGCGTTTCGATTTTTTCCAAAAACGCCAAGGATACGATCCCTCGGACTCCACCGCCATCAAGCGACAGAATTCGCTTTGCACCAGGAGCAAATAAATGTGTATCGCGTGTGACCATGAGGCAGGATGCTTTCCTTCAGACGGGCAAACAAGTGCTCTGACTCGCTCGTGGTCTATTTCGTAATCACCCTCCACATCGAAGGTGGCTTTCAACAAGAGACAATACACATAGAAATCAAATTAGTGTTGAAGATGTTCGGAATTAGATTTTCGGCCACACACTAAAGATTGAGGCAGTTTTGTGTCGCCACGCGCATTTGGATTGTGTGTCGTCATAAGAGCCAATATGTGGCGAACATGCCATAGTGGATTGAAGCCATCTCGTTGACAAATTCTAAAACCACTTCATAGTGAATTATTACCTCGTCACTGAAGTAAAAGGCTTCGCAAATGATAACTTTGATAGCACTTGCTGTTCTGATCGTTGCCGCTGCATTCTGGTATTCCTATAGTTACAACAAGAAAAAGAACGTTGCAGTGGCGAACTGGTCCAGTACGACAGGAATTATAACTGTTGCCTCAATTGTCCGCGAGAGCCAACGTGACGCGGATAGTGACATTTCGATTTCCTACACGCCCCACGTCAACTATAGCTATGAGGCCTTGGGACAAAAACTGACAGGCAAGCGCATCGCTTACAAAAACATGATTTCAACAACTCAGAAATATGCGCAAACTGCTATTGATGCATACCCTGTGGGCAAAACCGTGACAGTCTATTATGATCCGCGAAATCCCTCAGATTCTGTGCTTGAACGCCAAGCTTAGAACCCTCACGTTGTAAACATTTTACTGTCTAATTCCCGCGCTCCCCTGAGCGCTTTGGTTGCTTAGGAAAAGAGTGAGTTCCCCCTCTCTTCCCAGTAACTGCAAAATCAGGTCTCCCCATCCTTCCTCACAAGCTGAGGCTTGTTCGTGCAGGACGAGAGAGGTGGTCTGGGGAATCTGAACAGCCGGGATAAGTGGGATTTCTGCTCGAAAGCGGCGTAAACTGCTGCGAGCAGGAGCAATTATGACAAGACGAC
>JAYVYB010000398.1:0-9868 GCA_043784625.1 Methylovirgula sp. | reverse complement strand
GAACCAATCCAGTTCACCACTGAGTCCGGTGCAAATATTGAATCTGTGACGACCAATGCAGCACCTGCCAAACCAGCAGAATTTCCAAGTGCCGAGCGTTGAATACGCAGGTCTCGCGTCACCAAAGGATGTGAACTCCGATAGACAGACTCACGAATGGCAGCAAGCAGGATGTCGTCGAGTTGGCCAACTTCGCCACCTAAGGAAATGAGTGAAGGATTAAAGGCATTGACCAACGAGGCCAGTGTGGTGCCAATCAGGCGGCCCGCACGCGCAAGAATTTCAGCGGCTGCAGAATCTCCAGATTGGGCGGCAACACTCACGTCAACTGCTGAAATCGAGCCTTCTGCTGCCAGCGTTTCAGCCAGCATGCGACTTTCGCCTGACATCGCTAAAGCCAAGCCATCACGGGCGATTGCGTCGGCACCTGCTTCGGTATCGAGACAGCCAATGTTTCCACAATTGCAACGATATTGGTGGCCGTCGGTCACAGCCACATGGCCGAGAAGTCCAGCACCACCCTGAGCGCCGCGATGCAGTTGTCCCTCTGAAATCAATCCAGCGCCAATACTGCGACCGAGATTGACATAGATAATATCGCGGGTGCCAGCCGCACTTCCCGATTTGTATTCGCCGTAAGCCATCATCTGCACGCCGCTCCGCATCCAGACCGGCGCGCGGAAGTGATGGAACAGATGGTCAACAATCGGGTATTCATCCCAGCCCGGCAAAAGGCGTAGACGCGGTGACGCATTTTCAAATTCTTCGACTGGCCCTGGGGCAGAGACGCCAATTCCCCAGACATGTTGTTCTTTCGCGTGTTGACTCAGCATCCAGTCGAATAATGTGATCAAGCGCTTTTGAATCTGAATAGGACCAGCCACTTTGTCCGTGGCCTCATGGTGTTCCGCAATCAACTGGCCCTTGAGATTTGCCATTCCGACGCCAATGCGAGATTGATCGAGTGTTGCAACGAGGACAAGACCTGCATCCGGGTTGAACTGAATGGTGCGCGGCGCTCGGCCACCCGTGGTCTGTCCAAGTTCACCTTCTTCCGCAAGGCCAAGTGAGAAGAGCGTCGCAAGGCGATCAGAAACAATGGCACGGCCGAGACCCGTCAGCTGTTCGATCTCAGGGCGGGTGTCAGCATCGGCTTCACGCAAAATGCTAAGGATGAGGGCCAGAGATGAACGTTCGGCATCCGCACGGCGAGGACGGTTTGCCTGAGTATCGTCGTTTGGCCGATCCGAAAGTCCAGCTGCCAAGCTTGTCTCAGGGGGCATCGCGAATTCTCGTTTCATATCTTGCAAAATTCGAACCTCGTTCGCGTTAAATTTGTTCAAAATCAACGGAATTGTCAATCTTAAATCAATTTATGGTCACGTTTTACGCAGAAATATACGAAATTAAACACATAAAAATCTTAAGTAAGCATACTTTTGTATTTTTATTATTGACTTATGTATTTTATTTGCTTACTGAGATTGAAAAGAAGAAGCGAAATCGAAGTGGGAGAAATACCGTGACCAAAACACTGAATGTGGCGATGATCGGCGGCGGGTTTATGGGCAAGGCCCACGCCATGGCCTATGCGGCAATGCCAATGTTCTTCTGGCCCGCTCCGGCCATTCCGCATCGTAAGGTCTTGGTGGACGTGAATGCTGAAATGGCCAAGCAGGGTGCGGCGCGCTACGGCTTTGATGAATCCAGCGCCGACTGGAAGGCAACTATCGCCCGCAAAGACGTCGACGTCATAGATATTGTAACCCCAAATGACAGCCACGCAGAGATTGCCATTGCGGCCTTGAAAGCTGGCAAGCATGTGATTTGTGAAAAGCCATTGGCGCGCACGGGTGCTGAAGCCAAGACCATGTTCGAAGCGGCACAGAAATCCGGCGTCATTCACATGGTGGCCTTCAATTATCGTCGTACCCCGGGTGTTGCACTGGCTAAGAAATTGATTGAAGAAGGTCGCATTGGCAAAATTTTGAATTTTCGTGGCACTTATCTGCAGGATTGGTCGGCTGATCCAAATGGTCCACTGTCTTGGCGCTTTCAGAAGAAGGTTGCAGGCTCCGGCACCGTGGGCGACATCGGCACCCATGTTCTCGACTTTGCCCGGTATTTGGTGGGCGAAGTCAGCGCCGTAAATGCCATCGTGAAGACCTACATTCCAGAACGTCCATTACAATCAGGCGGATTGGACAAGCTTGGGGCATCCGACAAATCAGGCTCTGGCTCGATGGGCGTGGTCGATGTTGATGATGAAATGATCACGCTGCTGAAGTTCCAAAATGGCGCTGTTGGTTCCATCGAGGCCTCACGCAATGCCCATGGCCGCAACAATTTTCTCACTTTTGAAATTCATGGCAGCAAAGGCTCCATCGCCTTCAACTATGAGCGCATGGACGAAGTGCAGGTGATGTTTGCCGATGATCCTGCGGAGACGCGTGGCTTCCGCACGATCTATACAGGGCCGAACCACCCCTACGGCCAAGGCCTGTGGCCCATACCTGCTTTAGGGATAGGTTATGGCGAGACCAAGATCATCGAATGCTATGATTTCTTCTCGGCCATTGTAAGTGGCAAATTGCCTTCGCCCAACTTTGAAGATGGCTACAAGATTTCCGCCATCGCTGATGCCATTCTTGAATCCGGTGCCTCTGAGCGCTGGGTTAATATTGCTAACTGAGAGGGATGCATCATGGCCAATAAATTAGCCTATCATGCCAATTGCTGGGGGCCACTCGGTGGTGATGCGGTTGGTGTCACCTCGATTACTCAACTCACCTATCGCACCTACTGCGATATGGAAAAAGCCATTAATGACATTGCGGCGGCAGGTTATGAAGGCACAGAAATTTTCGATGCCAATTTGATGGATTATGCTGCAGGTAATTTCAAAGGCCTGAAGTCTATTCTCAAAAACGCGGGCATCAAACTTGTTGCCGCATATTCAGGTGCCAATTTCATATTCGATGACATTCTCACGGAAGAATTGGCCAAGTTGGAACGTGTGGCTGCTGCTGCTGCCGAATGTGGTGCAGAACATTTTGTGGTTGGCGGTGGTGCCAAGCGCGCCAAAGGCACCAAACGTGACGACATTAAAAAGCTCGGTGCTGCGCTCGAAAAAGTTGTGAAGATCGCCAAGAAGAATGGGTTGAAAGCGCACTATCATCCTCATCTTTCGACGATTGTCGAAGGTCCTAATGAAGTGCGGAAAGTCTTCAAAGAAACCTCAATCGATTTTTGCCCGGATACCGCACATCTTGCAGCGGGTGGTGGCGATGTGCCAGCGATGATCCGCGAACACGCAAAACGTATCCGCTACGTGCACCTGAAGGGCTGGCAAGAAAAGCCATTTGCTTTCACGCCACTTGATGTGGGCTCGCTGGATATTGGTGCGATCATTGCGGCGCTCAAAGACATCTCGTTCAAGGGCTGGATTACAGCGGAACTCGATTCATGGCCCGATCCAAAGGGCGGCGCCATCAACAGTTTAAAGTTCATGCGCAACGCAGGACTTTGAAGTTAACATCAAATTGGGAGGATACTAACATGATGAATAAGAGAATGTTCTTGGGCGCGGCCACAGCTGTTGCTCTTTTTGCGGCAGGCTTTTCTGCTCCGGCATTTGCCACTGATCCAGATGCCGCGTTGAAAGACCTGATGACCAAGGTCATGAGCAAAGGTCCAAATGGTGAAGAACCAGCGCTGGCATCCAGCGTGACACTGACGAACGACGAATTGGCCAAGATTAAGGCCATGAACGCCACCGCCGCATTGGTTTTCCACATTGGTGGCAATGACTGGTCCAACGCTCAGACTGCTGCATTAAAAGAGCAATTTGGCAAAATGGGCATTAAGGTTATTGCCGTCACCGATGCCGGTTTTAAGCCAGAAAAGCAGGTTGCCGACATTGAAACTGTGATGGCCCAGAAGCCGAATATCATTGTCTCAATCCCAGTCGACGGCCAAGCAACAGCGGGTGCCTACAAGGCTGCTGCAGCGGCCGGTGTCAAGCTCGTATTCATGGACAATATTCCGGCAGGCTTCAAGGCTGGTGTTGACTATGTAAGTTCGGTCTCTGCTGACAATTACGGCAACGGCGTTGCCTCCGCGCATTTGATGGCCAAGGCGCTAGGTGGCAAAGGCGAAGTCGGAATTGTGTTCCATGCCGCTGATTTCTTCGTGACCAAGCAGCGTTATGATGGTTTCAAGAAAACCATCACCGAACAATATCCAGACATCAAGATTGTTGCCGAGCAAGGCATTGGTGGTCCTGATTTTGCTGGCGACGCTGAAAAGGCGGCGGGTGCCATTCTGACCTCTCATCCTGAAACCAAGGCGATCTGGGCGGTTTGGGACGTTCCTGCTGAAGGTGTGATGGCTGCAGCACGTGCCGCTGGCCGCGAAAATCTCATAATCATCAATATGGATCTTGGTGAAAACGTTGCCATTGAAATGGCCAAGGGCGGCATGATCAAAGGTCTTGCAGCACAACGCCCCTATGATGCCGGAATCATTGAAGCTATGCTCGCTGGCTATGCGCTGATCGGCAAAGCCGCTCCAGCCTATGTGGCCTTGCCTGCTGGCCCGATCACACACGGCACCTTGCTCAAGGGTTGGGAAGAAATCTATCACGCTGCCCCAACAGACAAGATCAAGTCGAGCTTCAAGTAAGCCTCCCTCCGCTTGATGGGCCGGATCTGTTGCGACAGATCCGGCCCTCCTTTAACATACGGATCAAAGAGCCCGTGATGACCAACGCACCTCATGAAATTGCCGTGAAGATGGCCGGAATCGGCAAGGCCTTTGGTCCGACCAAGGTTCTCGACGACGTCACCTTGGAAGTGCGATCTGGCGAGATCCATGCGCTGCTCGGCGGCAATGGCGCGGGCAAATCTACAATTCTCAAAATTCTGCGCGGCGTTCACCGGCCAGATGTTGGAACTTTGGAAGTTCTGGGCAAAATTTTGACGGAACACACGCCTGAAGAATCAAAGCGTGCTGGCATTGCCATGATTTTTCAGGAAATGAGTTTGGTGCCAACTCTGACTGTGGCGCAAAATATTTTTCTAGCCAATGAACTGAAGACAAGTTCAGGGCTGATCGATGACAAAGTTGCCGTTTCTCGCGCGGCCGAGTTGTTCAAAACTCTGGATGTTGACGTCGACCCTTTGGCAGAGGCGGGAAGCCTAGGTGCTGGCCAGCGTCAATTGACTGAGATCGTCAAGGCCATCGCCCAGAAGGCGCGCGTCCTCATTCTTGATGAACCGAGCACTGCTCTATCGACCCATGACGTTGAAAAGCTTTTCGCCTTCCTGATGAAATTGAAGGCCGAAGGGGTAGCCATTATCTATGTGTCGCATCGCATGGATGAGATCATGAAGATTGCTGATCGTGCCACGATCCTGCGCGATGGACGCCACGTCATCACCGCACCACTTTCAGAATTGACACTTCCGTCGATCATTGAACATATTGTGGGCAAACAATCGCGCGGCCTCTCTGGCATTCTGCGCGAAGACACTAAACGCGACGAAATTCTTCTCGAACTTACAAATGTTTCTGGAATTCACAAGCCCCGCGATTTGAACTTGACAGTTCATGCCGGTGAAGTTGTCGGGATTGCCGGTCTTCTTGGCAGCGGCAGAAGTGCTATCGCGCGGCTGTTGTTCGGCATCGACCAGAAAGCTTCGGGGCATATCTTTGTTTCAGGCAAGAACGTCGAACTCAAAACTCCAGCCGAAGCTATTGCTCATGGCATTGCACTCATTCCAGAAGACCGATTGCGTCAAGGTGTGGTGCTTGAACATAGCGTGGCAAACAATATCAGCCTCTCAGTTTTTGACCGCATCAGCAATCGCGGATGGATATCGCAGCAGAAATGGAGCGAACTTGCAGCTGAAAAAATCAAAACTCTCAAGGTCAAGACAGCTTCCGCCGCAGCAGCTGTGCGCACGCTTTCAGGTGGCAATCAGCAGAAAGTCGTGCTTGCAAAATGGTTGGCGTCTGATCCCCGTATCGTTATTTTTGATGAACCTACGGCAGGGATCGACATTGGCAGCAAATCGGAAATCATCCAACTCATCCGTGAACTGGCGCGTGAGGGCAAAGCCATTATTGTAATTTCTTCGGAACTCAATGAGCTTCTCGCTGCCTGTGACCGTATTCTCGTCATGTCCAATGGACGAATGCTGCGCGACATGCGCAGGGATGAATTCGAAGATCCAACTGCGGGTCAACACACTGCAGCAGGCAACATGCAGTTTGCTGAACGCAAACTCCAAACAACTCTCCAAGAGGTTCGCAACAATGGCTGACACAATGACACCATCACTGGCAACGAAGATAGGCCTCACCAACTGGCGCCAGAACATTATCTATATCGGGTTTGTCGGCATCTTCATTTTCTTTGCGATAACATTGGGTCACAAGGGCTTTCTAGATACCAACAATCTCCTTAACATCGTTCGACAGACCGCACCCATCGCGATCATGGCGGTTGCCATGACATATGTGCTCGCCGCCGGTGAAATTGATCTTTCGATTGGTGCTGTTGCGGGTCTTGCGTCGGTCGCCGCTGCAATGGCGATGGATATTGGCGGCGTGCCTTTGGGTATTTTTGCAGGCGTCGCAACCGGACTCATTGTCGGTGTCATCAATGGTGTTATCAGCACGCGAATTGGAATTCCAACTTTCCTCACCACGCTTGCCATGATGGGCGTTGCCAAGGGAACTTCAATGTGGGTGAGCGGTACCAAGGCCGTGCCGATCCTGAGCGATGGCTATAACTGGTTCTTTGGTGGAGGCTATGTCGGACCTCTACCTGTGTTGCTTTTCTGGATGGTGATAGCAGCTGCTATCGGACATATTGTGCTGAGGCGCACGACTTTTGGTCGCTGGGTTCTGGCCACCGGCGGCAGCGAAACAGCTGCACGCTATTCCGGCGTTAACACCCGCAATATCAAATTCAAAGTTCTGATCATCTCAAGTTTTGCCGCAGCAATAGCAGGTATGCTCTATGCGGGTCGCTTTCAAACTGGCCGCTTTCAACTGGGCGAAGGCGATGAGCTTTCTGTCATCGCAGCCGCTGTGCTGGGCGGCACCAGCCTGTTTGGCGGTAAGGGCACAGTTGTTGGATCGATCATGGGGGCTTTGATGATTGGCCTCATCAACAATGGGCTCATTCTCGCGGGCCTTGAATTCTCTCAACAGCTCATTGCTCGCGGTGCCATCATTATCGTTGCCGTGGCCATTTCTCAGAATAGGAAATCAACATGAAGAACCCCGGATGCACCATCATCGGAACCGTCGTGGCCAAGCCCGAAAAACGCAATGAGCTGATGCGCATTCTAGCAGCCCAAGTTGCTCCGACACGGGCCGAACCTGGTTGCATCAATTATGATTTTCACTGTGATAGATCCGATCCCAATGTCTTCATTTTCTACGAGAACTTTGTGAGCAAAGAAGCTCTCGAGGACCATCGCAAGAAGCCGCATTTGAAGCCGTTGTTGGACAGGTTGGATGAACTTTTGGCGAAACCTGTGGACATTCGTCATCTCGAAATGCTGAGCTTTCGGGCAGAGTGATAAACTCAGATACCTGTCCGCAGAATGTCCGCGGAATGCGGGCTACATTTGGGCATAAATGGGATGATGTGGTCTCATTTAGGCGCGTTCGGTCTTTATTTTTCAATGATTTAAGGGGTAAGCGCCTTGCTCCGAAGGCAGAGGTCACAGGTTCGAATCCTGTCGGGTGCGCCAATATAGCATTGAAATATAAAGATAAATTATTCAAGCCCGAACTTGGTTTTGTGATTTTTGCTGTTGCTCACCACCTGCTCACCACGGTGGACGATTTCACGGCTTAAAGTGTAAATTTACGGCGGCAATCGAGTGATGATAATCGAAAATCGCCCTTTCTCATTACGGGCGGGAAAAACTCAAATTTGGGCCATTACTTTTAATCTTCCATCACGGGCGGAAATAACCCCTTTTTTGGCCAAATAAAAAAATTCTGTGCGTTTGACAATCGCGGGTGTCCCCGCAGCCATCGTTCTAGTGTTTTCGGCCGCCCCCTACCCCCTAAGGAAAATGTGCGAAACTCCTGAGCATAAAATTCCGAACCGTGCTTGGGGTAGCGCCTGACGCCGTTCCAGAATCGAATGCAGCAACTCTCTGAATGCAAATCCAAAAGACAATGGAGTTGGAAAGACTGAGAGAAATTGCAAAGTGATTCAATTTGGTGAACGTTCTTGGTCTTTCGCTTCTGTTCGGTAAATTTCAAAGTTTGCCTGCTTCCAAGCGGTAAGCTGACTTGGTGTCGACATGGCCAAACCGACGAGTCTGACCCAAAGCAGTCCACGCGGGCCTTTATGCGTAGAGCCTGTCGTGTCGCTATCCTTGGTTTAATTGGAAAAATACGGCGATTAGCGAGATTAAGTGCTTTGCATCAGTGCAAAAACTTCTGCGCAATCTAATCGATCTTGCATCCACCCATTTGCTTTGGATCTTTGCGTTTTCCACAGCTGCCTTAATCCAGATTACGGTTATGAACCGACATTGAGCCAACGACCACAAAGAATGACGAGCACGGCCCAAGTCTGCCGAGATTCTGTTGAAGACTCTCAGGCCCCTGTCAACGCACCATGGACGAGGGCGCGCAGTTCTTTGCGCACCGGAAGGGCGCTCGAAGGCAGCAGCTGCGTGAAGAGAATGACAACCATGTCGTCGATAGGGCTCACCCAGAAGAAGGTGCCTGCCGCCCCGCCCCAGCCATAATCGCCGACTTGGGCCGAGGCTTGTGCCTTTGCCGGATCGAGGATGACGGAGCCCAACAGACCGAAGCCGACGCCCTCGAACGACGTTTCGGCCCAGGTCGCGGGCCCCATCGAGGCAATATCGCCCGGCAGGTGATTGCACGTCATCAGGCTCAACGTTCGAGGACTGAGGATGCGTTCGCCGCCCAGTTCACCTCCACCCCGCAGCATTTCGGCGAACCGCCAATAGTCGTCAACGGTGCCGACCAAACCGCCCCCGCCGCAGAACGTATCAACCTTGCTTTGGCGCCACGCCGAAGCGTCCGACGTTTCGTTCAATGTCATGCCGTTTGGGGTTGCCTGATAAAGTGCGGGAAAACGGCTCAGGCCAGAGTCCGGCACGGAGAAGCCGGTGTCGGTCATGCCAAGGGGCTCGAAGATCCGACTCGCGAAGTACTTGTCGAGCGTCATTCCGGAAACGACTTCGACGATGCGGCCAATGACATCGAGCGCGACGCTATATTGCCATTTCGTACCCGGTTCCCATTCCAGTGGCAGCTCGGCGATCCGCCGCACCATCTTATCGAGCCCACCAAAGCCAAAGGCGAGGCCGAGCTTTTCCTTTGCATAAGCTTCGCCAAGTAGTCGAGGGTTTGAAAGATAACTCAGGCCAGATGTGTGAGTAAGCAGATGGCGGATCGTCATTTTCGTTTTGACGGGCGCCGTTTGGTCGAGCGAAGTTGCGCCAGGTATCAGGATTTGTTGTTGCTTGAATTCCGAAAGGTATGCCTCGACCGGATCGTCGAGGTGCAGGCGCGCTTCCTCGTACAGCATCATCAGTGCTACGGCGGTGACGGGCTTGGCCATCGAGTAAATCCGGGCGATGAGGTCGCGCTGCCAAGGCCGCTTGGCTTCAACGTCGGCGTATCCGGCGCAATCGAAATAGGCGAGTTCTCCATGGCGCGCGACAAGCACCGCACCGCCTGGCCAGCGTCCGGTGTCGGTATAGCGCTGCATCCACGGCTATAAACAGCGGAGATAAAGTGTACCACTGAACCGGGGATTATGGCGCGCGAAGGCGGCGCAAAAGTGTACCGGTCCTGT
>JAYVYB010000397.1:0-2784 GCA_043784625.1 Methylovirgula sp. | reverse complement strand
GGCTCGGTATATCTGCTCGTCTTCATCAAAATCTCCTCGTTCATAATGGCGAGAAAATTCTACTTTTGAAGCCCTTTATTTACAGGGGGGATTACCATTTATTAAGTCGCAATAATCGTGTTGTCCCCGAGGAGACAAAAATTAGGTCGCGTTCCAAGCCATTGCTCACAGGCTTCTATCGCGCTTATCGGTAAATCAGTGCGGTTGGTGCCATATTTCGTTGGAACACCTTGTGATGTCACGAATGCAACCTTGTAAAGTCTGTTCCGATCCAGCAGTTCACCTTCTACGAAAAATCTCTGTATCCTGAAGCCTTTTGGATTTTCAATTTTCACAGTGATGTTAACGCCATGACACCGTTTAACATAGCCCCCGATTTGTCTGAACGGATCGGCTGCGAAGACGTTTTCTAGGTTTTCCTCAATCATCAGAAACAGTTCTTTACCCTTCATTTCCACTGTCGAAACGGGAGGATCCGTTGGAATTATGTTCCAAAGGTCATTAACGGTAATGGGACCCGGCGCGATTGGAGCACCGTATCGCCATCCATTTGAGAAAGCGATGTTGCTTCCTGCTGCCTCCGCAATTGCACAGAGCAAAAACTGATCCATTGTTGCAGCAAGCATCGTGTTTCGGTGCAAGAGAGTCCGCGTGGTACCAACCACCCTGTCAAGAAATATGCGGTGCGGCGCGAGTACAGTCTCGACCATCGCCCGCATTTCAGGGTCAGGTTCAATACTACTATCTACCGCGATCAATTGATGTTTATAAGAACGTATTTCTCCGTTCTGAAGTTGTAAATCTAGGCGGCCAATAAAAGAACCATGGCATCCTGACTGAATAATAATGGAGCCATTCACACAAACTGGCTCATGCAACCTGTTGTGAGTATGACCACTCAAAAGCACATCAATACCCGATACTTCCTGAACCAGCTTCACGTCTTGCGGGAAACCCAAATGGGACAGGACGACAATAAGATCAACTTTATCCGCTTCACGCAATTTTTTAATGAGGTTGGGTAACTCTTGATCACCAAGTGTGAAGATAAGCCCCGCACTAAATTCAGGAGGCATCATTTTATCAACTAAAGCGGCAATGCCGATTACGGCCACTTTTAAACCAGCCCGCTCAACAATGCGGTGCGAGGGAAAAGCTGGCTTTCCGTTCTGCTTGTAATAGCTATTCATCGCAAGAAAAGGAAAATTAAGCTTGGCCGTGAGTTCGCGCAAATGATCTGGTCCATAAGCAAAATCCCAATGACCTGTCATTGCGTCAAGAAGAAGAGCATTAAGCAATGAAATTAAGGCTGACCCTTTGGACTTCACGGCAGGATACGTTCCATGAAACGTATCACCGTTGTCCAATGCAATCACAGCGCCAGGGTTCTCCTCCCGCGCTTTTCGAAAGATTGTCGCGATGCGGGCATAGCCCCCCAACACCACTGATCTAGGCTGGCCCGCATTCCACATCACCTCATGGTGCGGTTCGAGATATCCATGTGAATCGTTGATCTGAAAAATTGTGAGTTTGGTTTTGCTCATCATAAACCAGTTCCATGAAGAAAATTTTGTGTCGAGCTCAACGAAACATCTCCCGCGACATAAAACGCGACCGAACTTGGAAAGTTCCGCATCGTGCAAACATCAACAGTTATGTCGTTTGAAAGCCAAATTGCGCAAACACATCCGGAAGTATTCTCTAACGAGTGTATGCTGAAGCCAAAATAACATCAGTCACCATCACCACCATCATGATTATCACGCCAATTGTCATGATTGAAACAATACCCCTACTTAACGGAAATTTGCCCTGGGAGATTGCTTGATTGACTTGAACATAACGTATTGCAGCTAAGAGCGCGAGAAAGCCCCCAAAAATTGTGATCCCGATGCCCGTTGGCAATGCCATTCCTATAGTTTGTTTTGGAACTTGCAGATTTGATCGAAGCGCAAGTTCATGTATCCAAAAGCCAAACTTTGCCACAATGAAGCCAAGCCCCATAACGGCAATGCTGGTTCGAATCCAAGCTGAAAATGTTCTTTCATTTGACAAGTAGTCCGCAATATTTCTCTGTTCTTGGCTGCGTTCGGTTTCCATCACTTCTTTCCGTTTCAACCTGCCCTTGGCGAACAAACAAAATTCAATTACTAACGCTCTCAACCCGTATTTAGTTCCGTCTAGACATATGAACCCGCTAACATCCTTAAATTACCTTACTCGCTTCGAGATCGAATGATATAATGTTAGAAAGGTCAAAATGTAAACTGGTCCCAAGCAAGCTCTCTTTGCGGAGTTCGCCAATGTCGCCGGCGCAATCGCTCATCCTCACCGGCTGGAAATCCTCGAGCACCTCGCTCAGGGTGAAAGGGGTGTAGATGCCCTGTCGGTACGCGTCGGCCTTTCGATTGCCAATAACCTTGCCCGCGTTCAGCGTTCCTCTTAGCTGAGCGATCATGCGGCAAGTTTTTCTGAATTGCCAAGAACTTTCCTCTTGAAGGCCATCAATCGCCTGCCGCTTCCAGGTGGCAATCATCGTCTGGTGAATCCCGTGTTTGGCCCCCAGCTCGGCCAGCGTCTGCTCGCCTTAATCGACTCCAAAGCCACTTTCGCCTTGAACTCAGCGCTGTGCCGCTTGCGTGTAACCTTGCCCATTATCCCGTCCTTTGTCAGTCCGGGATAGCTTAGGTTTTGTTGACAAAGTGTTTCAGCCACAGGCGGCATGAAACGATGTGGACAAATCCAAGGTAGCTTGCCGCCGTTTTGTCGTAGCGGGTTGCCAGC
>JAYVYB010000396.1:0-1805 GCA_043784625.1 Methylovirgula sp. | reverse complement strand
CGAGGTGATGATCCGATCGCGCCGGGTTGGCATTTGCCATTCGGATTACGAGCTTTTGGCCGGACAGTATATTATTCCGATCTCCTATCCTGTGACGCCAGGCCACGAGTGGGTGGGCGAGGTGGTTGAGGTGGGCCGCAATGTCACCGGACTGAAGCGGGGCGACCGCGTAGTGGGCGAGTGTGTGATCAAGACACCCGAACGCATTCACCACTTTGGTTTTTCGATGCACGGGGCCAACCGCGAATATTTTCCAGCCCGGCCTGAGTGGCTGCATAAGCTTCCCGACGGCGTCAGTGACGCGATAGGCGCCATGATCGAGCCGTTTACGTGCGGCTATTATGCGGTCATGCGCAACGGCGGCACCAATGCCTCGGAGACTGTTGTTGTTTCTGGAGGTGGTACCATTGGATTGGTTACAGCTGCGGCAGCCATCGGCATGGGTGCCCGGGTGATCGTGGTTGATCCGGTGCCACTGCGCCGCGAAACCGCGATGCGTCTTGGCGCTGATGCCACCATCGACCCCGCTGCCGGTGATGTTGTCGGCGCTGTGCTGGAGATGACCAAAGGCGGCGCTGATCTGGTTGTTGAGGCTTCCGGCCATGCCTCTTCGCTGGCCAACGTCTTCCAGTTTGCACGGGCTGAAGGCCGGGTGTCGATGGTCGGGATAAACATCGGCCAAAAGATTCCTGTCGAACTTGGCACCATTCAGATCAAGGATTTGACGGTGCGCGGCTGTATAGGCTCTCCGGGTGTGTGGCCCGCTGCCATTCGCTTTCTTGAGCGGACCGGCATCGATCTATCGCCAATTCAGACGCATAATTTTGCTCTGGACGACGCTCTGGCGGCCTTGGATCTGGGCAAGAATCCGGCAGAAGCCATCAAGGTGACGCTTGAAATCGCGTGAGCCAATTTTTGCCAACGGAAAACGGTAGGGGATAGCTATGAACAGGGAGCATTGTGGCTGTCTGGCCGTGGGCCGAGCCATATGTGTTTGGAGCGCGCGCATGAAATCCAGCGCCCCGCAAATGGATAAGCGCAGTCTCGGGCTCCGGGCGTTCCACATGCCGCTGGCGCGCGAGTTCCTGACGGTTTTGATATCGTCGGTGGTGCTGGTTATCATTTGCCGGTTGTTTGCGGCGTCAAGCGTCTCTGCGGGGGCTTTGGCAGGGAGCCTGCCATTTGCGGCAGTGTTGGCGATTGTTGGTCTGGGCCAGATGCTGGTGGTTCAGCAAGGTGGTTTCGATTTGTCTGTGGCGGGCGGTGTGTCGCTGGCCGTCGTTATCGCGACGCATTACCCCAATGGCAATGACGCGGCGCTTTTGCCAGCAGTTGTTATCGCGTTCGGGTGTGCTCTTGCAGCCGGGGTCATCAATGGCCTGCTTGTGAGCTATCTCCGGCTGAGCGCAATCGTGGCCACCATCGGCATGAACGCGCTGATTTATGGCGGTGTATTTGCGGTCTCGGGCGGTGTGCCGAGGATCACCACCTCCTTGTTGGCGAAAATTGCCGGAGGCGACACGTTCGGCATCGGAAACCCGGTCTATTTTGCCTTGGCGATTTTATTGATTGTGGTGGTGGTCATGAAGACGACCGTTGCAGGCAGACGGTTTGAGGCGATTGGCGCCAATCAGCTGGCGGCCCGGGCCATAGGGCTGAATGTTCACCGGCATCAAATGATGGCCTATGTGCTGGCGCAACTGCTCTATTGCGTTGCGGGCATCCTCATTGCCGGGATCACCACCCAGCCTACCGCGTTTCAGGGGGATTCGCTGCTGCTGCCATCGGTTGCTGTGGTGGTTTTG
>JAYVYB010000395.1:0-2011 GCA_043784625.1 Methylovirgula sp. | reverse complement strand
CGAGGTGATGATCCGATCGCGCCGGGTTGGCATTTGCCATTCGGATTACGAGCTTTTGGCCGGACAGTATATTATTCCGATCTCCTATCCTGTGACGCCGGGCCACGAGTGGGTGGGCGAGGTGGTTGAGGTAGGCCGCAATGTCACCGGACTGAAGCGGGGCGACCGCGTGGTGGGCGAGTGTGTGATCAAGACACCCGAACGCATCCACCACTTTGGTTTTTCGATGCACGGTGCCAACCGCGAGTATTTTCCAGCCCGGCCGGAGTGGCTGCATAAGCTTCCCGACGGCGTCAGTGACGCGATAGGCGCCATGATTGAGCCGTTTACGTGCGGCTATTACGCGGTCATGCGCAACGGCGGCACCAATGCCTCGGAGACTGTTGTCGTTTCTGGAGGTGGTACCATTGGATTGGTTACAGCCGCAGCAGCCATCGGCATGGGGGCCCGGGTGATCGTGGTTGATCCGGTGCCGCTGCGCCGCGAAACCGCGATGCGTCTTGGCGCAGATGCCACCATCGACCCCGCTGCCGGTGATGTTGTCGGCGCTGTGCTGGAGTTGACGAAAGGCGGCGCGGATCTGGTTGTTGAGGCTTCCGGCCATGCCTCTTCGCTGGCCAACGTCTTCCAGTTTGCACGGGCCGAAGGCCGGGTGTCGATGGTCGGGATTAACATCGGCCAAAAGATTCCCGTCGAACTTGGCACCATTCAGATCAAGGATTTGACGGTGCGCGGCTGTATCGGCTCTCCGGGCGTGTGGCCAGCTGCCATACGCTTTCTTGAGCGGACCGGCATCGATCTATCGCCAATTCAGACGCATAATTTTGCTCTGGACGATGCTCTGGCGGCCTTGGATCTGGGCAAAAATCCGGCGGAAGCCATTAAGGTGACGCTTGAAATCGCGTGAGCCAATTTTTGCCAACGGGAAACGGTAGGGGATAGCCATGAACAGGGAGCATTGTTGCGATACATCACGCCCTGATTATGGGCTGTTTGCAACCACCATCGCGGCAGCTTGGCCGTGTGCCAAGCGTTATGTGTTGGGAGCGCGCGCATGAAGTCCAGCGCCCCGCAAATGGATACGCGCAGTCTCGGGTCCCGGGCATTTCAGATGCCGCTGGCGCGCGAGTTCCTGACGGTTTTGGTATCGTCAGTGGTGCTGGTCATCATTTGCCGGTTGTTTGCGGCGTCAAGCGTGTCTGCGGGTGCTTTGGCAGGGAGCCTGCCATTTGCGGCAGTGTTGGCGATTGTTGGTCTGGGCCAGATGTTGGTGGTTCAGCAAGGTGGTTTTGATTTGTCTGTGGCGGGCGGTGTGTCGCTGGCCGTGGTTATCGCGACGCATTACCCCAATGGCAATGACGCGGCGCTTTTGCCAGCAGTTGTTATCGCATTCGGGTGTGCCCTTGCAGCCGGGGTCATCAATGGCTTGCTTGTGAGCTATCTCCGGCTGAGTGCAATCGTGGCCACTATCGGCATGAACGCGCTGATTTATGGCGGTGTATTTGCGGTCTCGGGCGGTGTGCCGAGGATAACCACCTCCTTGTTGGCGAAAATTGCCGGAGGCGACACGTTCGGCATCGGCAATCCGGTCTATTTTGCCTTGGTGATATTGCTGATTGTGGTGGTGGTCATGAAGACGACCGTTGCAGGCAGACGGTTCGAGGCGATTGGCGCCAATCAGCTGGCGGCCCGGGCCATCGGGCTGAATGTTCACCGGCATCAGATGATGGCCTATGTGCTGGCGCAGTTGCTCTATTGCGTCGCTGGTATCCTCATTGCCGGGATCACCACCCAGCCTACCGCGTTTCAGGGAGATTCGCTGCTGTTGCCATCGGTTGCCGTCGTGGTTTTGGGCGGAACAGCCCTGGTGGGAGGCCGCGGTTTTCCGGTTTCCACGGTCATTGCAGCATTCTTTCTCAATCAACTGAGCCAATTCGCGCTGGCCGTCGGCGTGCCTTATTCAGCTCAGACAATAATTCAAGCCTTCGCGCTTGGATTTGGTATCGCCGTG
>JAYVYB010000394.1:0-1705 GCA_043784625.1 Methylovirgula sp. | reverse complement strand
CGCTAATGCAGTTGGGTTGCACGGTTGAGGCTTTGAATTTTTCACCTGATGCATCGCAAGCCGTCGTCACCAGTTAATTCTAACGGCTTGCCCAATAGCTCGCAACTTGGGGTCAAATCTGTTAGCAAAACGAGCAAATCGCCAGACTTGCAAACATATTTTTCGTCGGCTTCCTCAGTCGTAAATTTGGTATTTTCCAACTCAAAGGAACCAAATCCGATTTTGGTGAAGTTTTTAGGCGTCACCAGCTTGCGCCCGTCATTGCCGAAAAATTCGCTGGAAAACGCAAAACCAGACTGAAGTGAAACGACGGAACCAAGCTCTAGTTGTTTGAGTTCTTTCGAAAATTCAGAAAAGCGCAGTTTCGGCACGTTCATTTGCTTGGCGCTCATAGCGGGCTTTTCCTTAAAGGGGACTATCAATGCCAAGCTCTTGGCAAAAACCGCGAATGGTGGCGTCCAGCCCCGCCATGTTGCTTTCCAGTGTCCGCAGCTCGTTGGCTACCGCGCTCAAATCAATCGCGTCTTCCGCCTCAAAGGTGTCGACATAGCGCGGAATATTGAGGTTAAATTCGTTGGCCGCGATTTCTTCCAGTGTTGCCTTATGCGAATATCGCGGCTGTTGGCTTCGCGTCCGATAAGTCTCGATGATTTTATCAATATCGGCATCACGCAAGATATTCTGGTTTTTTTGCCTTTCGAATCCGGCGCTGGCATCGATAAACAAAATATCATCGCCATGTTCGCGGCATTTCTTCAACACCAGCAAACAGGTCGGGATTGACGTGCCATAAAAGATGTTGGCAGGCAGGCCAATCACCGCATCCAGATAGTTGCGGTCTTTGATCAGATATTCGCGAATATGCCCTTCCGCGCCGCCCCGAAACAGCGCCCCATGCGGCAAAATCACCGCCATTGTTCCGTTGTCGGCAAGGTGGTGAATCATGTGCTGCACAAAGGCAAAATCCGCCTTGGAGCTTGGCGCAAGCCTGCCATATTGGCTAAAGCGATCATCGCTCAAATGAATTGGGTTTGCACTCCAGTTTGCCGAAAATGGCGGATTCGCCACCACGGCCTCAAACTTCATGCCGATATGTTGCGGGTGTTCCAGCGTGTCTTCTTGGCGCAGTTCGAACTTGCTGTAATGCACATCGTGCAAAATCATGTTCATGCGGGCAAGGTTGTAGGTGGTGCGGTTCATTTCCTGCCCGTAGAAATGCGAAACTTCTTTCACCTCCCGCGCCACACGCAGCAGCAAAGACCCCGAACCACATGTCGGGTCATAGACCGATTGCAGCCGGTCTTTGCCGGTGGAGACAATGCGCGCCAACACTGTCGAGACTTGGCGCGGCGTGTAGAATTCACCGGCCTTCTTGCCCGCGCCGCTGGCAAATTCGCCAATCATATATTCATAGGCATCGCCCAGAACGTCGCTATCAACCTTGCTAAATTCGAAATCAATCGCGTCGAGATGCACCAAAACCTTGACGATCAGATCGTTTTTTGCGGCTTCACTTCGGCCAAGCTTGGTTGAGGTAAGGTCAAGGTCTTCGAACAGTTTGTCGAAGTCGTCCTCGCTTGCCGTGCCCATGGTGCTGCGTTCGATATTGTTGAGGATGGTTTGCAGATCGCCCAGAATGAAATTGCTGGTTCCTTCTTCTCCCTTGGCGTTGCCGCGCTTGGCCACTTCGCTGAACAATTCAGAA
>JAYVYB010000393.1:0-2551 GCA_043784625.1 Methylovirgula sp. | reverse complement strand
CGGGCATACACGAAGCTGTAGAACTGAGGGATAATAATAAAAAACTGTACGGCGGTAAAAGTGTATTAAAAGCTGTAAAAAATGTAAATACCGTTTTAGGGCAAGAATACCGAGAGTCTCATCCTGATGGTTACGGCTACACTTGGTTTTGTCAGCGCTTTGCCGCGTTCCAGTTAAAAGCCAATGCCGTCAGTGTTACTATTTGACGTTAACTCCGCTGGACGCCCTCCTCCCGTTCTGTCCCCATTGCCTCGACCTAGGAGTGTGGCGACGATAATTTTGAGATCAAGCGTCAAACATTGCAGGTTCAAATAGCGTGAGTCCAATATAGCCAAAACGTGCGGATTGCTCATGTCTATGCCGGCAACTTGTGATAAGCCGCTTATACCTGGCTTCAGGTCTAGTACGTGCCTATCTCGGCGTAGCTGGATCAGTTCAAGCTGAGTAGGCAAACATGGCCGGGGCCCAATCAATTTGATCTGATTTAAAAAAATGTTCCAAACTTGCGGCAACTCATCCAATTTATATCGCCGCAAAAAACTACCCAGCGGAGAAATCGACTGAGGCGAAGCTTCATGCGAGGCTACCTGCGCCGTCCCTACAGCCATTGTACGATATTTTATGCAAGTAAAGACACGGCCATTTTGTCCAACCCGATTTTGCAGAAATATGGCGGGGCCATCCGAACGCAAACGAATTAGAAGCCCAATTAAAACGAGCATCCACCAGAAAATCACGACGATCGAAACCGCGAAAGCGAGATCCATTGTCCTGGATATGGCTTGGTAAACAATATTGTGACGCTGGCCATCAGTAAGTATCAATTCCGGCTCAACCAAATCGCCATCATATAATTCATTTGCCAATTTGAAGGCGTGAAGTGTGGGCTTTATTGCGGCTAGCGGTTTAAACACCAGTCGGGCCATCTGTCTGGGCAGGTGATTCAGTATACCAAGTTTTCCCGCCCACACATCAGAATAGACTAGCGGCAAAAACACAGTGGTTATGGCGATGTCCAAGTCACCTTTGATCGCATCTAAGCCCTCACGTTTACTTTTGGCGTATGAATTTTGATCTTTTGCGTCAAGCGTATGTATAGAGGACACATTTATAAATCGGCTTATTTTAGCCTCCTTAGCGAGTTGAACTGTGCTCACCAATAGATCCACGTTGATAGCCCTAAATTGATCGTATTCAGCATGTTCATCATTGTTGAGAGCTGCCAAGTGAACCAACTGATCAAACCCGCGCGCATGCTCAACTATGCCGCTATATTCACAACACATATGCTGGGGAAAACGTTCGTTTAGCTTGCTGACCTGACGACCAACCAATAGCAAAACTGCGCCCTTTTGCGCTAATAGCGGTACCAATTGGCGCCCAACAAAACCACTCGCACCGGTAATAACAATTTTCTTGTGTGTCATGGATTGGTCTTTCGTCCGAAAAAATTCGTAAGGTAATGGCGCCTTCAATAAAATGATGTGCTCAATCAATTCTGTCTCTAATCTGTAGGCACAGGTCAGAATCAGATTCAATCAAGTGCCAAACGATTGATTATGACGGTCCATTAATTTTTGATATATTTTTAAGTGTGTTGCGACCACATCCACAATTGAATAGCGTTGCTCTGCCAGCGCCCTACCTGCATTGCCCATTCTTTCCCGAAGACCGAAGTCCTCAATCAAGATTTGCATCGCATCGGCCAGTTCCCCAGAGTGGCGCGCCTGGACAAGCATACCGCTTACGCCCGGAATAATCGCGTCCCGGCAGCCGGGCACATCAGAGGTAATGACCGCCCTCCCGCAGGACGCAGCCTCAATAAGTCCCTTTGGAAAACCTTCACGGTATGATGGCAACACGACTATGTTAGATGCGGCTATCTGAGCGGACATGTCTGCCCGGAAACCAAGAAATTCTGCGATATTTTCAGATTTCCAATCATTTAATTCGGTTTCAGTTACCGATGCCGGATTTCCGGCATCCGGGCTGCCGGAGACGACGAATCTTGCGTTAACATTCCGTGCCCTTAGCAGGCGTATTGCATTGATATACTCAAAAATACCCTTGTCTTTAAGGAGACGGGCTCCAAAAAGCACTCTCGGGATGCCCAATGGTTCTGGAATATAGCGAAATTGCTCCAAATCGACGCCTGAGCCTGGAATGACAGTAGAATTTGCGGTATCGACCACATTGTAGTTTTGAAACAGCGCCAGATCGTCTCGGTTTTGAAAGATGATTTCAATGTTTCTGTGGTTAAATGCCACTTTATAGAGTGTAATAACGAGCTTTTGTAACAGTTTTGCCTTCAAGCTGTCGTTAGCAAACACAAAGCCTAACCCTGAAACTGCGACAACAACGCTTTTTACATTACTAAGACGCGCAGATATGCCTCCGTATATATTTGCCTTTGGAGTGATCGCATGCACCAAATCCGGGCGCAATTTTCGCATAATCCTAATTAGGTCCATCAAGGTGCCTAATTCTTTGAAAACGTTGAGGCCACCGCGTTCCAGGCGTATGGTGTGTAGTACAATGTCCGTTGACTGGA
>JAYVYB010000392.1:0-6079 GCA_043784625.1 Methylovirgula sp. | reverse complement strand
AGGCAGGCCATGTTGTGGAATCGCTCATCACGGACGGTAAAAACCCTCTTTTTTTGGCCGGAAAATAAAAAATCTGCGCGTTTTAGCCACGTGGGTACGGCGAAGAGGCAGGTTGTAGTGATTTGATGCCCCCCCACCCATGCAGGAGTTGTTAACGGCTGCAAGCTCGGCATTCACTATCAAATTGGTAGTCATTGCCGGGCCCTCCATTCCGAATTTTCTGCCGCGGAATGGGGCGGGTGAACTTCGTCCGCATCGTCCGCATCGGTCTTGATGTTGGTTTTCAACGGGTTTGCGCGGGCGGTTGCGCCGTTGTCGCTCCTTGAACCGTCCGCATAACTACCGACCGTCCGCAGGTCTTGGGTTTCGAAGCCGTTGCGAACATTGGATTTCACCGGATCGGCGGACGGCGCGGACCATGCGGACGGTCTCGCCCCTCGGGTTTCTGGCGCGACGGGTTGTGATGTCGTCGAGATGCGGATCATTCGCGTCCGCGCCTTTCCCTCACGCTCGAAGCCGATGTCGATGCCGACCTTGCGCAGGAAGGTTGCCGCCCGACGTAACCGGCCCGCCAGCGACCGAGGGCTATCGGGCCAGGTCTTCGATTTGGCGACGCGTTCGCCCACCATTTCAGCAAGGGCACCCAGAAGGTCCGAGGCGGTTCCCGTCCACTCCGTCCGCAATTGCATCAAGGCCCGCACAGCTGCTGCGATCGGATCAGAATCAATCACGCCATCCACCGCCTCGTCACGATTGCCACAATAGGCCGACCAAAAGGTGCCCTTAGGCCAGAGCGCGGTTTCACAAGCCGTCGCCCACAAGGCGAAATCTGCCATGCGTGGCAGCTTGTCGAGCTTTGTGCGCGGCAATTCGGCTAGACCCTTCGCAACCGCATCGAGCAGCACGCCGAGGAGTCGCGGGCGTTCAGCCTCGAACGCAGCCCACAACTCTTGCTCGGGGCGGCGGCGTTCTTCGGAGATGGGTTCAAGGGTGAGGAACACGGCGCGATCGGCCAGATCGGGCCTCGTGACGATATCTTCGATTCCGTTCAGGATCACCGGGCGCGCTGCGTCGAACAGCACTTCATCCTGATCGGAATAAAGTTGGCGCACCGCGAACCCGCCACCCGTTGCGAGGCGGCAAAGCGTGTCCGATATCCAGGCGGGCAGGCCTGACACATTGTCGAAGGCCAGCACATGGCCATTGCTGGCGGCGATGAACAGGTCGCGATCCTCGCGCGGCAAGGCACGAAGCGGCGCGGTGTTGGGATCAAGCAGCGCCCGCAGGATCGCCGAGAAGGTGGACTTCGCCGAACCCTGCTCACCCGAAAGCACAATCACCGGATAGGGACCACGATTGCGCAAGCTGGCGAGCGCCCAGGCGACCACCAGCACAAAATCGGCGTCGGTCTGCACATTGAGGAAGGTCCGCAGAGTTTCGATGGAGCCGCCGCCCACCGGGATCGGCATCGCCTTCATGCCGGAAGCGCGCCGGAAACGAACAGGCGGATTGTCAACGATGCGCCAGCCGGTGGCGCCGATCTCGATGGCGCGCCACGCCTCGTCGCCGAGGTCGAGATAGAGCCGCCCGTCGAGCCCACCGACACGGATATGCACCTGGCGTTCGGGCGCATCGAAATGCGCCTTGGCCTCGATCACGTTCAGCGCCGATTGCAGAGCTTCCGAACTTGGTGCGCCGCCCGTCTCCTCGAAGAAGCGCCGCGCGAGCCAGCGGCGGAAGCCCTTGGCTCGGATCGGCCAGGTCTCGCGATGGCTGTTGATATCGAGGTCGGCATAACCACTACCGTCCGGTGTGTGGAACAGGGCGAAAGATTGCGCGAGGTCGATCAGGATGTCGGCCTGCGTCGGCCCGCGTCCGCCTTGCTCGCCGTTCTCCTCGGCGATGGCGTCATCGAGCGCCGTCACGCGGCAACCAGCTTTCTTGAGTTGCGAGCGCAGCTTTTCGAAGACGGCGCGGTTGTCCTGCTTAAGCGCAGCGAGGGCTTCCAGGGCTTCCGGCATGAACGGCGCGCCGGGATCGGTTGCCGTCTGCTCCACCAATCCCGCCAGCGGATCGGGGATCGCCTCGGCAGCTTCGATGGCATTGAGGATGAGGGTTTCCGGTTCAAAAATGTTGTCGGCGCTCATTGCTCGCCCTCCGTGAGTGCGGGGTTGCCGGTCGTGAGCAGATCGTTGAAGTCCATGCCGCCTGGCGCGCGGGCAATCCGAACGCTTCGCCCTTCGCGTTGCCATCGCCGGGCACAGTGCTGCGCCGCTGCCTCACCGGGCGCGTCGCCATCGGCAAGCACGATCACATTGGCGATTGCGCGCGGCAGATCGAGCGACCGAAGGCCCGAGGTAGAGAGCGCCGCCCATGCCGGTTTGCCGGTTGCCTGCATGGCAGCAAGGCAGGTCTCGATCCCTTCGCCTACCATCAGCACGTCGCCGGGTTCGCCAAGGCAAACCACGCCTCCGCGACATGGTCCGAGCATCATCTTCGGCGGATCGACTGGCGCTTTTCCGTGACCGTCGCGAGAGAGGAAGGTGCGATGAATGGCGATCGGTGAACCGGTTTCGCCATCTGTCACCAACGCCACCATTGCAGGCCAGAGGCTGCCCGAAGGGTGCTTCAAAGCCGGATGGAAGCGCAAACTCGGTGGCGGCGAAAGCGTGATCGATCGTCTCCGTAGATAGGTTTCGGCGAGCGAGCCCGCGATGCCTTGTGATGCGCGCCAGATAGCAAGCGCGGCCTCCGCGCGCGCCGTCGCAGCCGAGTCGGGATCAGTCGCAAGAGACTTTCGGCGCTTATGGGCAATACCACGATGGCATTTGCCGGTTGCATCCCACAGACCGCGATCTGAAAGGGCGACTATCACATCGCGCTGGTCGCAACCGGCATGGCAGCGCACCAGAACCTTGCCGTGCCCGCCCGTGCTGATAGCAAGGCTCGGGCTTGAATCGTCATGGGCCGGGCAACGCGCCATCCATGTTGCGCCCGCCCGGTGCCCGCCAAGGGCTTTGGCGATGGTTTCAGCGTTCATGGTTATCTCGCCCTGGTGAGCCAGAGAAAGTTTCATCTTCCTGCGGTATCGCCGTTTTTGAATCTGGCAGAGATTTTACCCAAGCAACTAAATCGTCGACCAGCACGATACTTCGCGATCCACATTTCTTGACGCGCAGCTCGCGACGTTTAATTGCCTGGTAAAGTTTTGATCTTCCTACGCCCGCCCTGCGTGCAGCTTCGACAATAGAAATCGCATATTCCATGTTTGTTTCTCCTGGCCCACGTGGGTTCATACGTGGCGTGGAGATACTTTAGGGGCGGTTTGGAAACTGAGAAGATGGACAGCCCAATTTGGCTGCTCAAACGGGCCGTGTGATAAAATTCAACTGCTCAAACGGCCCGTGTAGGAAAATTGATTTCGCCTGCCGCGGCCAATTCATCAACATAACGACGAATCGTGGACAAGCTGATTTCCTTTTTATCATTTGAAATTTCAGGCAGGCTCGCGTGATAGGCCTTAGCTAAATTAATAGGCTTTAGCATGTTCGAGTTTTTGGTTTCAGCGATGTAACTCTTAGCGAATTTCAATACACTTCTTTTCTTGTCGTTAGCTTTGTTTGTTTTTCCAACATTGACCTTTTTGCGGCCAGACCGGGAAGCAATAGCTTTTTCAGCGGCATGTGAAATTCCATCGTGCTCCACACGAAACCTGTACATCGCTTCGCTGAAATAGAGGCTCATCGACGCGAGTTGCCAATTGTCTCTGACGTTCGAGATTGTCTCTAGAAAACGTCGCGCATTGCGGATGAGTTGAATTGAAAATTCTTCAATCGAAAGGGCGGATACTTCAAGAAAGTAAGGCCATACAGAGAGATGTATTGCAGTTGGACTGTGCACCACAGCGTCCGAGCCAACTTCTCCAATCCAATGATGTTTTCCATTTTGATCTTTGCTGTAAACCCCTTCAACAATTGGATGGCCAGCAAGCTCTAGAACTTCTTTGGCTGCCTCTACAGCTTGTTGAACTCGCTTGCGCACGAATTGTTCGTATCCCTCTTCAGATCCTAAATCCTCCACGACTTTCAGAAAGGCATTTGGGTCAATCAATGACGTTGGTCGAAATGCGGTTCTTTGCCAAATTCCACGTTTTATAATTGTTGCTTCATCCGCCATTCGCATTCACCTATGCACACCACTTTGAAACGCCGGGCAGTGGAAGGTGCATTCCATTTTCGGCCCGTTGGCCCAGCCCAGCGGGAATCGTTCGTGTACGGACTATAGCAAGTTATGGTGAACGTTGGCGATGGAACATGAGTTTTGGACATTATCCACATATTCCGCCTATTCTGTGGACAGCTTTTAGTTTGGTCCGAAAGCCTACAAAATCCGAGATTATGCGAGGCAAGATATTTTTGACTACATTGAGATGTTCTATAACCCGCTGCGTAAACATTTTAGAAACGGAATACTATCACCAGTAGAGTTTGAGACACAAAAAAACTGAACCCGCAAGGTGTCTAAAAAACTAGCGGCTATACAGCTCGTTGTTGAGTGGGAGAGCTTCTACAATCTCTCTCGACCGCACCGAGCTTTCGTAGGAAGAGCCCCTTACACAAATCTGAATCTCCCATGATAATTAGCCAGACGACGGATCTACTGCTACAAGACTTGACGCAATTATGGGCACTAAATGAAATCGAACCAATCAGAAGAAACTTACCGTATGTCATTTGGCACAGGTGGCTTGTTCTTAAATGAAAGCCTCATAATTGCAGGTCTGCGAAATCGATGTGAAAATTGGGATGCTGTAAAGAAGAAGGCTCTCGAAGTTCGCGCTTTACCGTTCAGAAAGTTAGGCCAATCGAAGAGAGTGACTTCTCTAGTGCTGAAGTTGGAGGAAACACGATCCTCTATCGTAACCGACGTTTTGTTCTCGGGCGTGGGTTAAAGTCACAACCTGGACTCAGAAAGTTTACATCCACAGAACTCGGATTGCAGGGCGAAGTTGAAGTGCTGGTTCCAAAATCCATCAATCGCCTTCGCCTTAAAGGATCCGGCAGCCGTTATGTTCATGGTGGTGGATCACTCCAAGAAATTGTTGTGCCGGTTTTGAAAATCAATAAATCACGCCAAAGTGACCTAACAGCCGTAGAGGTTGAAATCGTTGGGAGTTCGAATCGTACCATAACCTCCAGCCAGATTGCGGTGCTGTTCTATCAATCAGCCCCTGTGACCGACAAAGCCCAATCCAGAACACTTCGCGCTGGGATCTATTCTGAATCAGGCGAGCTTATCTCAGACAGCCACGAGTTACGTTTTGATTCTCGTTCAGAAAATCCGCGTGAGCGAGAATTGGCGACGCGCTTTCTTATGTCCAAGAAAGCAGATGACTTCAATGGTAAGGACGTGATCCTAAGGCTTGAAGAACGTCATGCTGAGACATCGCACTACAAAGACTATTTGAGCATCCGCTATCCATTTAGTCACCGCAGCTGATGAATTCCGTTCAGAAAAGCAAACCGAACATCTGGCAGCAATTGAAAAATCATGCCTTGGATCTGGAATTAACTTTTCATGGGAATATGAAACCACTGGCACCATCCACGCTCGTCATATCGTAACAGACACAGGTTGGAAAATAGCGTTGGATCGAGGGCTTGATATATTTCAACAATATGAAGTTAGTGACGCGTTCAGCCTCTCAAACCGACTTCAACAATTTCGATCCTGCAAATCTTTTGAGATAACCTATATATTTCAAACTACGCATAGCTGAGCGTTTCTCCCGATTTAGAAAGGGCCGTGCTTACTATGTGCTTACTCTTATAAAATCGCCAAAGATGAAAATCGTCTAATATATTGAAACCATTGGCGCACCCGAAATAATTCGAAACTGTGACATCTGATTTCGGAGAGTAGAGAACATTTTTAAGACGCGGTTTTCCTGTTTATCGGGACGATCTTGCTGCTGACCTCTGGCTCGCAAAACGCCGCCCAAGCCTCCATGAGCTTGCGACGTTTATCGAACAAATCTCCACGGCGGTAGGCTGCCTCCGTGGCATTCTCCACCACGTGG
>JAYVYB010000391.1:0-3437 GCA_043784625.1 Methylovirgula sp. | reverse complement strand
GAAATCCAGTTTTCCGACGGGCGAATACAGGTTTCGCCCGCCGATGGCCCGCCGCCGAAGCCCAAAAAGTCCAACAATTCAAGCAGCGACAAAAGCAGTATTCCACAAGGAAGCCTGTTCTGAAGCTGCTTGGATCTACTTTGAATTACACTTCTGCGAGCAGATTTTGTAAGTCCAAGCGCGCATTATTCATCGTCAAAGCACCGCTGGCGTCGCGGGGCCAGTCTTTTTCAGCGCGGTCAACATAGAGCTCAACGCCGTTTTGGTCAGGATCACGCAAATAAAGCGCCTCTGAAACGCCGTGATCGCTGGCACCATCCAACGAATAGCCTGCCGCAATCAGGCGGCGCAGAGCATCAGCAAGGTCTTTGCGTGTGGGATAGAGAATTGCCGTGTGATAAAGACCGGTAGTTCCGGGCGCAGGTGGTGATCCGCCCTTGCTTTCCCATGTGTTGAGGCCGATGTGGTGATGATACCCGCCGGCGGAAATAAACGCTGCTTGCGCGCCATATTTCTGCACAAGTGCAAAGCCTAAAACGCCAACATAAAAATCCAGCGCGCGTTGCAAATCTGCGACTTTAAGATGAACGTGACCAATTTTTGTTCCGGCAGCGACGGGACGGGCGAGAAATGCCTTTTCTTCAGGTGTAAGTACTTTGGTTGACATAGAAATATCCTTTCATTGCCGGTAAGATAGGAGCAATATAGCAGATATTTGAGAGGTCTCTTCGCCAGCTTGAGCTTGCATTGTTGCAAAACCATCAGCGGCGCAGGTTAGACCGTAATCAGACCTATTTTGAAGTACTAGGTAAGACAGAGGACGTAATGAACAGGTTAGAAGCAGCTTCCGGCGCAGAGGCGCGTGTGGAATATCTGGACGGAGACTTTCGGGTTTTGCGCCCCGGCTCCTTTGTACGGTGCGCCGTAACAGGGTATCCTATCCCTTTGGAAGAACTCCACTATTGGGATGTCGATACGCAGGAGCCCTATTCTTCGGCGGCGGCGCGGCTTAAGGCGCTTGGATTTTCGTTTGAATCAGGTTCAGCAGCCGAGACGCCTCCTCCAGCTGCAAAGTAACCGGCAAGGCCACCACATTATTGCGCAAGCCGGGCGGCAAACGCATGGCGTCTTTCTGGGTTGTAACGGGAATTACGCCGCGCGCTTTTGCAATTTTTGCCAATGATTCCATGTCTTTAGCGGTAAATTCGTGGTGATCCGGAAAGCTTTGCGTGGCAACGACATCCGCTCCGGTTTCCCGCAATGTCTGAAAAAATTTCTCCGGACGACCAATGCCGGCAAAGGCAAAAACCCGCTGGCCGCACAAGCCTGCAGCGATGGCTGCGTCGGGAATAAGTGTCCCAACCAGGCTGAGCAAATCAGGGCGCAACATGGCCAAAAGGCGGACATTGTCGGCCACGTCTTTTCCAATGAAAATCACCGCATCCAAATGCTCGACTTGGCTTTTTAACGGCGCGCGCAACGGCCCCGCCGGAAAGCAAAGTCCGTTGCCACAACCCGCCTGCGCATCGATTACGGCGACGGAAAATGTCTTAGCCAATTTCGGGTTTTGCAACCCGTCGTCCAGAATAATCACCGTGGCCGTCGCAGCTATGGCCGCTTGCGCAGCAGCAAGGCGATCTGTGCAAATGTAGCACGGCGCGAGGCGGGCAAGCAGCAGCGGCTCGTCTCCCACTTCGGCGCTGGTGTGGCGCTCAAGGCTGACCAAAACCGGCGCGGCGGAAGACAATGCCCCGCCATAACCGCGCGAGACAAAAGCCGGACGATGCCCCGCCTCAATCAGCATTTGTGCCAACATGATGCAGGTGGGGGTTTTTCCAGCGCCGCCAAGAGTGAAATTTCCCACGCAAATAACCGGAACGCTCAAGCGTGTTCCTTGGCCGTTCATGCGCGCGGCGGTGATGGTGCCATATAGCCAGCCCAGCGGCGCAAGCAGGCGGGCTATGAAGCCGGGTTTGGAAAGCGACCAAAATCTGGGCGGGAGCATGGCGGTCCGGTTTGAACAAGGGTTGACCTTTGCCTATTTGGATTTGCGCCTTAATGCAAATGTTGATGGCTGGTGTGGGCCGACTCCGGTTGGCTTAAGCCGCCGTCGCTGAGCCATTGCGCCGTGAGCATGGCGGAGTGGTCAATCAGCCATGCGGCCTTGGAATAATCATAAGATGAAATGTCGAGCGGACAGAGACTGGGTATGACGAGGATTTCCACCGTATCGCGATAATGCGCGATATCCGCCACCAATTGCCTTGAAACAAGGTGATTGAGCGCATTCATCATGTGCGATATCGCACCGTGTAGAGGCGCGCGAAGTGCACAGGCATAGCCGGTGGACAGCACAATGATACGCTTTGCGCCGAGGCGGACGGCGGTGGAGATGGGTGTGTTGTTGGTAACCCCACCATCGACCAAACTGCGGCCATCGCGCGAGACGCAGGGAAAAACGCCGGGAATGGCAGCGCTGGCCATCAAAGCGTCAATCACCAAGCCGTCTGAAATCACCACCTCTGCACCATTTTGCTGATCACATGCCACAACATGCAGCGGCAGAGCGGCGTTGGAAAAATCATAGTCCGGCAAATGTCGGCTAAGAAAAGCCCGCAAGGCACCGCCCGTAAAAATCGAGTCGCGGCGCATGACAACGTTCCACGCACTTCGGGCTGAAAGTGGCATAATATCCGAGCGGCGCAAACCGCGCCAAAGCTGTTGCAGTTGGGCGACGCCCTGCGCTGTCGGGTGCCTGGCAAAATAGGCGGCATTTATAGCGCCTGCCGATGCACCTATCGTGAAATCAAAGGCGACATCGGCTTTCACCAATTCCCCCAGCATTCCGGCTTGCACCGCACCATGGCTGCCGCCACCGGCAAACACAAGCGCGCAAGGATGTTTTGCTAAATGTTGCATGCGACATCTGCCTTTCACCAACTACGTGGGAGAGAAAAGCACCAATGACGCAAGTTTCCAAGGCTTCCACGGTAAAGTGATGGCAGCGTGAGCCGCGCTAGCGTCTCGCGCCCATATGCAATTGCACGATATAGGGCTCTATGGCGCGCATGACGCTTCGCGTTGCGCCGGTGCGCTCGTCCACCGCCTCATGGGCAGCGCGGGCCATAGCGCGAAATTTTGCTGCGTCGGTGAACAGGCCGGTCAGCGCTTCGGCCAAGCTTTGGCCATCGATCACTTGTAGCGCGCCGGGCGTTTTTTGCGGGCCGTGCGGCTGTTGCAACAAGGCATAGACTTCCGTGAAATTATGCACGTGCGGGCCATAGAGGATCGCGCTGCCAAGCTTTGCCGGTTCAATCGGGTTTTGGCCACCATGCGGAATCAGCGAACCGCCCATAAACACCACACCGGC
The DNA here is from genome assembly GCA_043784625.1 of Methylovirgula sp. Lineage (GTDB taxonomy): Bacteria > Pseudomonadota > Alphaproteobacteria > Rhizobiales > Beijerinckiaceae > JANXSV01. The sequence continues at coordinate 67 of JAYVYB010000391.1, read as the reverse complement.
AAGGCGATAGAACAAGCCCAACTCACCCATTGTATCGGCAAAATAAACGGCGGTTTCGGGGGTGGGC
>JAYVYB010000390.1:0-1694 GCA_043784625.1 Methylovirgula sp. | reverse complement strand
TGGCGCGCGAATATGGAAACAGACTGATGGCCTGAGCCTTTATGCGGCCAGACCCGGCACACTTGAGGTCGAAGAGTATCACCTGAATTATGTCGAAGTGTACTTTGTCGAGCCTTGAGGAGGCTGGAGTTGAACCGAAAAGGCGGGGCACTACCGTTTCAAACTGCTGGATATTACCGGACTGGAGAGGCTCCTTCCAATCCAGCCGCTCAATAGGCTGGTAGGAAATTCGGCTTTCTCAAACGGAGCAATGGCCAAATCAAATGGGTTACCCTTGGGTGACCTGCTCCCGATAAATTAGTCCATTTTGATCTGGAATTTTCCTGTTTAAAATCCCGTTGCGGGACAAGGAGAGTTCTTGTGAAGAAGATCAAGTTTACCGAAGCGCAGATCGCGTTCATTTTGAAGCAGGCCGAGGATGGAACGGCTATCACCGAAGTCTGCCGGAAGGCCGGAATTTCAGACGCAACGTTCTATAACTGGCGCAAGAAATATGCAGGGCTGATGCCCTCCGAGACGAAGCGGCTACGGCAGCTCGAAGAGGAGAATGCCAAGCTGAACGTATTGTGGCGGACCTGTCGCTCGACAAGGCCATGCTACAGAATGTGCTTTCAAAAAAGCTCTAAGGCCTGTTCGCAAGCGCCAACTGGTAGATGGTGTTCGGTCAGACTGGAAAGTATCGATCAGGCGTGCCTGTTCGGCTTTGCGGATTGATCGAGCCCTTTATGTCTACAAGTCAAAGCGTGGTGGCCAGGCCGATTTAAAGCTGCGGATCAAACAGATTGCTGAAACGCGTGTGCGCTATGGCTACCGGCGCATTCATGTGTTGCTGAAGCGCGAGGGCTGGGATGTCAATCCGAAGCGGATCTATCGTCTGTACAAAGAGATAGGGTTGCAACTCAGGAATAAAACACCGAAACGCAGGGTGAAAGCCAAACTGCGTGAAGGGCGCACAGCTGCGGTCCATCACAACGAAACCTGGGCTATGGATTTTGTGCATGACCAGCTTGCCGCCGGCCGCAAAATCAGGGTTCTGACCATTGTCGATACATTCTCGCGGTTCTCGCCGGCCGTGGATGCGAGGTTCAGCTATCGAGGGGAGGATGTTGTGCAAACACTGGAGAAGGTCTGCGCACGCGTTGGTTATCCGATGGCTATTCGGGTGGATCAAGGTTCCGAATTTATTAGCCGCGACCTTGATCTCTGGGCTTATCAGAAGAACGTTATCCTCGACTTCTCGCGGCCCGGAAAGCCGACGGACAATGCATTTATCGAAAGCTTCAACGGCAAGTTCCGGAATGAATGCCTGAACGCACACTGGTTTATGAGTCTTGACGACGCACGTCGAAAAATAGAAGATTGGCTTAAGGACTATAATGAGGTCCGCCCACACAGCGCGATCGGCAATAAGCCGCCGATATCGCTGGTAAATGGCTCAGCGGCAGCCCCGCCGATCTGAGCCTAAACCCCGGAAACTCCAGCTCCGGATGGCCTAAATTCGGGGAGCAAATCATCAGATGCTGGCTCTGCTATTGCTCGTCGCTCTTCGAAAACAAGCTGGTCGATGGCACCGTGTTCCCTGATCAGATGGTGGCAGGACACTTTATTAGAGAGGTCGCCAAGGCATTCAAGCGCGGCCCGGCCTGTTGCCACACCCGCGTAGTGCAAAATGAATGTGTTTAAAGGTTTATGGC
>JAYVYB010000389.1:0-1694 GCA_043784625.1 Methylovirgula sp. | reverse complement strand
TAAGCGTGAAAGCGCCGATGCTTGGCGGGCTTTTGCCAAGCCTGCGAAAAAACTCAAAATAGGCGAGCGGGTTCATTTCGGGGTGGAGGCTTCTGTTTGCTATAGCGATGATCTCTACGCCGATGTGATCGAAAATTTCGAGGGCGAAGTCCTGTTTCAGTTTTGCTTCTCGGGCGCGGTGTTAGACGAAGCAATCGAGCGGCTGGGGCACATGCCGTTGCCACCCTACATCGCCTCAAAACGCGCGCCCGGGAAAACGGACACCCTCGATTATCAAACTCTGTTTGCGCAGAATTCAGGTGCGGTTGCCGCGCCAACGGCCGGCCTGCACTTTACGCCAGAGTTGGTAGAGCGCATCAAAGCCAAAGGTGTGTCCATCCATCGCGTAACGCTGCATGTCGGGGCAGGGACGTTCCTCCCTGTAAAGGTTGAAGACACAGCCGATCACAAAATGCATTCGGAATATGGTGTCGTATCTGCTGATACCGCTGCGGTGCTAACTGCGGCGCGCGCTGCCGGTGGCCGTGTTGTGGCTGTTGGCACCACCTCGATGCGCATTTTAGAAAGCGCATCAACACCCGAGGGGCAAGTGCAAGCCTTTGCCGGCGACACTGCCATTTTCATCACGCCGGGCTACGCCTTCCGGGCTGTCGATGTGCTGTTGACCAATTTTCATCTGCCACGCTCAACGCTTTTCATGTTGGTGAGCGCGTTTGCCGGTCTGGATCGGATAAAGGCTGCCTATGCCCATGCCATTGCCAGCGATTACAGGTTTTATTCCTATGGCGACGCCTGTCTGTTGTATAAGGCTTGACCATGAACCAGACCGCCAACTCCGATTTTTCTTTCATAGTTCACGCCACTGACGGCGCAGCGCGCACCGGCGAAATCTCGCTTCCGCGCGGCAAAATCCGCACACCCGTATTCATGCCGGTGGGCACCGCGGCAACAGTCAAGGCCATGCAGCCTCACGAGGTGCGGGCGCTGGGGGCAGATGTTGTGCTCGGCAACACCTACCACCTGATGTTGCGCCCGGGCGCCGAGCGAGTGGCCAAGCTGGGCGGCCTGCACAAATTAATGAATTGGCGGCACCCGATTTTGACAGATTCTGGCGGCTTTCAGGTGATGTCCCTCGCCAAGCTGCGCAAGCTCAACGAAAACGGCGTTACCTTTCAAAGCCATATTGATGGCTCCAAACATGAGCTGACGCCGGAACGGTCGATGGAAATTCAGCGCCTGCTGGGTTCGGACATTCAGATGCAATTCGACGAATGTGTGAAGCTACCATGCTCGGATTTGGAAGCCGAGCGCGCCATGTTGCTGTCCTTACGTTGGGCTGAGCGCTCAAAAACTGCGTTCGGCACGCAAGTTGGCCACGCAATTTTCGGCATTAATCAGGGCGGAGCCGTGCCGAAATTGCGCATTGAAAGCGCCAAGGCATTGGCTGATATGGGTTTTCACGGCCATTCGATTGGCGGCTTGGCCGTGGGCGAGCCGCAAGAGATTATGCTGGCCATGATCGAATCCGTGATGCCCTATCTCCCGGAAACCAAGCCGCGTTATCTGATGGGTGTCGGCACGCCTGATGATTTGCTCGAAAGCGTCCGGCGCGGCGTTGATATGTTTGATTGTGTAATGCCAACGCGCGCCGGGCGGCACGGTTTGGCCTATACTCGCTTTGGCAAAGTGAATTT
>JAYVYB010000388.1:0-3180 GCA_043784625.1 Methylovirgula sp. | reverse complement strand
TGCGGACAACCGGATGATGGCCGCTGACGAAAATGCGCGCCAGATCGGCGCGTTTTCCGCTTAAGATTTCACCGCGATCAGTCAAACCAACCGCTTCTGATGGAGTCTTGCTGACCATGCGCAATGCGGCGGGAAGCGAAAGGGCCGGAACAACATCTGACAACATCCACGCAGCCATCAGCAGACTGGTGGGGACAATAAACTCCGCCTCCGGCCAAGCGGGTCGGCGCGGTGTTTTGCCCATTTCGACCACAGCGTCCCGCTGTTCGATGTTCTTGAACGCCTGCAAAATCGGTTCTGGTGGCATATCGGCGCGAGTGCGGAAATGCCATTGCAGGAAGCCTATCCACAGCACCAGCTCGGCTATGGCGGCGGCGCGCGGGTTGAGTTCGAGCCCCAAGAACTGGTGCGGGTCAACGTTCTGTCTCGCCAGCCAAGTGGATGCTTCCTGCCCGCCCAGCGCCTCAACCACGTCGATGACTTCGCCCTCAAGCCGCTTCATCAATTCGAGCGAGACGTAAAGGAAGTTGCCGGTGCCGCAGGCAGGGTCGAGCACGCGGGTGTGGCTGAGCTTGGTGTGGAAACGCTCGGCAAAGCTGCGCGCTTCAATCAGCAATCGGTCTCGCTTCGGGTCTTTCGGGCCAAGCACAGCGACTTCGCCCTTTTTGACCTCGATGGCGTTGAGCGTGTTGGCCCATTCGTCTCGCAACGGTTCAATCACTGTGGCAATCACCAGCCGTTCGACATAGGCACGCGGGGTGTAATGCGCGCCAAGGCGTTTGCGCTCATTGGGGTCAAGCGCCTGTTCAACCAGCGTGCCGAAGATGGAGGGGTCAACATCGCGCCAATAGTAGCTGGCGGCTTGGCGTAGCTCGCCGATTTCCTCTCGCTGAAGCGGGAGCACCGTCGGGTTCTTGAAGAACTCGCCGTTAAACCGCGCCACCTTCTTGCGGATGGCATGGGCATAATCGCCTTTGTCCATTGCCTGCCAGAGCTGTTCAACGTCCGGCTGAAAGGTTTTCGGGTCGGTTTCGCAGCGCTCCAGCACCTGCTTGAAGCTGTCCTCCGGCAACAGGCCAACGTCCTCGGCAAACATCGTAAATAAACAGCGCATCAGGAACATCGCCACATCATCGGCGCTGTGCTTCTGCTTTTCCAAAGCTTTGGACACGGCGGCCAAGCGCTCGGCAATGGCGCGGGTGACCCTGGCGGATTTCAGCGCGGGGTCGAGCGTGAGCGGATTTGTCCAGATGGCGGTGAGGCGGTCGCGGATTTCCGCGTTGCGCAGGTCTTCGAGGTAAATGCGGAAGCTTTGGCGATCCGGGAACTGGTCGAAGGCTTTGCCGTCGCGGCGGAAGTTGGCATAAATTTCGAAGCAATGGCCAACGTCGCAGACAATCACAAACGGCGATGGTTCGTGGCCAGAGGGCAGCAGGCGGACATAATCTTCAGCCTGACGCCGCGCATTCAGCATCAGCACGTCCCATGTGCGGTCGGCGCTGCGCTTGCCTCGCGAGGCGGTTTCGGTGACGAAGAGGTCAGCTTGGCCTAGAACTTCCTTGTCGCCACCCTTTTGCTGACGGGACTGCTTGGCCTCCAGCACGAAGGAGTCGCGTTTGTAGAGATCGATGCGGCGGCTGGAAATGGTGCCATCGCGGCCCTGTTCTTTGACGACGCGCTCAAAGACATAGTCATTGGTAAGCGGGTCGCCAGCGGGGTCGGGCTGCGGTACATCGAGGAGTGCGCAGAGCTCGGTGAGGAACATGGCGTAATTGGCGCGTTCCTGCCCGCCATCGCGCCCCTGCCAACGGGCGATAAACGCCTCGACGGCGGCAGGCGTTTTGGTTTGCGCGGTAGTCATTTGCCCCATGAATCAACATTAAGGGCGGGATGTCGGGAGCGCAACCTGGGTGGAGGGACGCTCGATGTTTAAATAGTTTAAAAAACAGCCACTGAGCTTCCAGCAAAAGGTTTTGGGAACAAGTTCGCCCGGCGAAAATGTCGCGCTCAACTAACTGGGGCCACCATGAAGATGTGGCTCAATTCAAAAAGCGGTTTGCAACTAATTGCAACGGGTTACAACACTTACCAATTCAGTTTTCGCGGTTGTGTCCAGTCATAAGCAGCGAAAATAGCCTGTAGTTCACAATTCTGCATGTATTTGTTTTCCCACCCGAACCGCCCTTTGGGTTGCACCCGGCGGCATATCAGACCCATGAGCGGAATAACTTTGACCAAGGCTCTTCTAACCGAAGCAAGTTGTGGTGGACCTATCGCTTTAGGGGAATATGCGTATTGCGCTAGGTCCAGTACGCTCAGCCACTTTTGAGGGGAGGCACTAAACGCTTCCATAACCGCCAACTGTGTCTTGCCTAATCCCTTGGACATGCTCTTCTCTCAGTTCTTAATTTGGAGATAGGGTTCTGAATCCAGTAATGCCTAGTCCGGTGGCTTAGGCTGGTGAAATCCTCAGCGCGGCGCTGCTTCAATTTGAGAAGCCAATGTCGTCAGACATATTCAAAGACTAATTTGTTTGCAGGAACAATAATCAAAGCGACCTTGCGCCGAAACCACCCTCGAACCAACAAAACTGTGGATGGCGGAAAGTTTGATTGGTGCTGCCCCGGTGTTGCCCGCGAGAGATTGAAGCGAATTCTTCCAATCGCCTGGCAAGCTAACTTATTGATATATCTGATAAAAATGGTGCCGCAAATAGGATTCGAACCTACGACCCCCTCATTACGAATGACACAGTCATAATTTTCCGGCCTTTTTCTAAAATTTCCGAAAGCGTCAAATCCGTTTTAATTCAACGACTTGAAGTTTCTGTTGATTTCTGAAAGAAACTGGCGATACTCTCATTTTGCTTACCAATTGCTTACCGCGCTTACCAAGCGCTTACCGCGATGGAAATGAGAGAGTCGCCAGATGGCCACAAATCGCATTACGAAACGCTCTGTAGATGCCTTCGATTGCCCCGAAGGCAAAGACCGTGATTTCTTATGGGATGATGCGCTTTCGGGTTTTGGGCTTGTTGCGTTTGCATCGGGCAAAAAGACGTTCATTGCCCAATTTCGCAAAGATGGACGGTCGCGCCGTATCACTGTTGGAGATCATGGCCGTTTGACGCCGGATGAGGCGCGATCAGAAGCCAAGAAGCTTTTGGGCGCTGTCGAAAAA
>JAYVYB010000387.1:0-7782 GCA_043784625.1 Methylovirgula sp. | reverse complement strand
GCTTGCGCCATAGCCGGCCGCCTCGCGTTTTTCGTCCTGTGTCAGGAAGGAAGCCGCATCGATGCGGGCCCATTCGGCGGCGCGGTCGGACGCCAAAGCTTCAATGCGATCAACATTATAATCCAGCCGGAAATTCGGCCCATAAATGGGCGTGAGCCACGTGGCGAAGGCTTTTTGCGTGCGGGCAATCAGCGGGATAACCGTCTGCCGCCAGAAGGCTTTGTTGGCCTCGGCATAATTGGCAAACGTATTGTCCCCGGGCAGCCCCAACACCAGCGGCGGCACACCCATGGCCAGCGCAATTTCGCGCGCGGCGCTGGCTTTTGCCTCCATAAAGTCCATGTCTTTGGGCGACATCGACAGCGCCTTCCAGTCGAGCCCGCCTTCCAATATCAGCGGACGTCCGGCGTTGCGCGCGCCTTCATAGCTTTCTTCCAGCTCGGCTTTCAGGCGCTCAAACTGCTCCTGGCTGAGGGTTGCGCCATTTTGCGAGGTGTAAACCAGAGCGCCTGACGGCCGCGCCGCGTTATCAAGCAGGGCTTTGTTCCATGCTGATGCGGCATTATGCACGTCAAGCGCTTTCTGCGCGGCGTTAAGCGGCGACAAGCCGTAATAGTCATCGAGCGGATGAAACAATTTGAGATGCAAAATCGGGTTGAAGCCCTGATTGGCGGCAAAGCGAACAGACTCAGACCCCACCGCATAATCATAGGCCTCCGGCCAACCGTCGCGCCCGGGCACAACTTTGATACGGTCAGGCCGCAGGGCGTAAAACTCTTTTGGCTGACCATCGACGCTCACCGCCTCGACATAGGCATTGCCCGAAACATAAAGATGGCCGAACAGCGTCTCCAGAAAAACCGGCCCGGCCTCGCGCGGGTTTGGCGTGTTCAACAAGTCCAACAGCGGATGCGAGATGATCTCGGTGCGACCCTCAAACATCAGCCATGGCACAGAGGCCGCCGCCTCAGCCACCATGCGCACGGCGCGGTAGCAGATGGCGTTTTTTTCAAAGCCCTCACGCGCCAGGGCAGTGTAATTCCGGTCTGTCCATTTTGGCCGCCCCAAGGAATGCATGGCCAGCAAGCCACCAATGCGGGAGGCTTTTTCTTCAGGCTTTGGCGGCGCAAATGTTACGGCCGCCGAATTTGACACAGGGGTATTTTCGCCCAGGAGGCGTGACAAAAAGGACATGAAGGCCTCATGAGGGTGGGGGTTTCAGGAAATTTGGCAATAAAAAAGCCGCTCAGGGGAGCGGCTGTTGGAGATAGAATTTGACTATGTTGCAGCTCAGGCCTTCCCCGCCTGCGCCGCCTTATATTTTGCCATGGCCGCTTCGGCGTCCATTTGGGCGCGGCGCTCGGTGCCATTCACGGTGCCTTTTTTCAGCGGCAGAGCCTGATCGGAACGGGTGAGCACCCATTCCCAAACGGCGTTGGTGCCATTGCCGCCGCGCGAGCGGATTTTGTAGGTGAGGTCGTAGGGGAGTTTTGGTTCTGTGTTTGTCATGCCTCACCCTTCGCATAGTTGGGCGGCGGATACAACTGAAGGGTCAAGTTCCGTTTTCACCGCCTTGGGCTGTTTTACGGGTTCGAATTGGCGAAATCACAAGTGCGGCCATAGATCTTTAACCTGTTGGTTTTAAAATGTTAAAAAATGGACGCGAAACGCCTATCCTAAGTTTCCGACACGAGGTCACAATGTCTGTCAGCCAAATCAAAGCCATTTGTTTTACCGTTTGTATCGTCTGCGTAATCGGCCTTGTCGTGCTTGGCCTTGCGATGATCTGGGCTGGACTAAGCTCAGATTTCTCTTGGCGGGTCGCACTGACATTGGGTCTGTTCTTCCTGGCATCAAGCATCACCCTGACTGTCGCAGGCCGCGTGGGCAGGGTTTAAACCCGCCTCACCCTTGGCTCAGGAGCGTCCGGCTTGAGCGCCAAATCGGTAATCGCCCACACCAGCGCATCAACGCGGTCGGGGCTTCTGCCATTGCCCAAACCTCCCGGCCCAAGCGCGCACATTTCATCCTCTAAAGCTGCAAAGCCGCCAACGTGATGCACCCTGCCCTGCTCATAGAGTTGGGCAACCGGTGCGGCGCGTAAATATTTGCCGCGCGTCGCCCGCACCGCAATCACCGGAACGTTAGCGTCCGCCTCGTGAATCACAGCTGAAACCATCTCGCCGCCCTGGTTCACCTCGGCAGTCAGCGCATCGGCCTGCAGCTCATGATAGAGCGCCACAGCCACCGCCGCCCATTGTGCAGGCCTCGCGCTGGCAATGGTTTTATCTTCCAGCACGTAGATATGCTGGTTTTTGTCGATGCCCGCAGCAACAATGCCACAAGAATCAGCCCGCCGGTGCGATGCGGCGGCAGGATCAACCGCTACCACAATACGCAGCATGGGCGGGGCCTCGCTCAACCGCGCTGTTTCAATCAAACCGCGCGTCCACAGCGCACCGGCGGTTTCCTCGATCATTTCACCGTTCAACTCCTGCCGGCCCAAAGTTGTGCCGCCATAAAGCTGCTCAATCACATTTAAAAACGCTGGAGACAGATTTTGCGCATTGGCTCTGGTTTTCGCGCGGGTTATCGCGCTCAGCGGCGCAGCCATCAGTTTCTTCAACAGCGGAACCGGACGCGGCGTTGTCGTCACCATTTGTCGCGGCGTGCCGATGCGCAGGCCAAATTGCAGCATGTCCCACACATTTTCAGCATATTTCCACTTGGCAAGCTCATCGCACCACGCCACTTCAAATTGCGGGCCGCGCAAACTTTCCGGGTCTTCCGCCGAAAAGCCTTGCGCAATTGCCCCGTTTGGCCAGACCAGACGCCGTCGTGACACTTCCCAAACCGGGCGCTCGCGCCCATAGGGCAAGGACAGTAGCCCCGAAACGCCCTCCACCATCACTTCGCGCACGTCGGCCATGGTCTCGCCGATGAGAGCGATGCGGCCTACGGGGGCTTGCGTGAAGCGCGGATGCGCCTCAACCAAGGCCTTTATCCATTCGGCACCGGCGCGGGTTTTGCCCGCGCCGCGTCCGCCCAACATCAACCATATGTGCCAGGGTGCGCCGTTTTTGGCTGCCAGCGGCGGCAATTGGTCGTCGCGCGCCCAAAATTCCCAATCCTGCAACACCGCCACAAGCTCGGATTTACTCAACCCCTCAGTCAGAATCGCCAGAGCCTCTGGCGTCGCGCAATTGGTCAAGGCGGCGCGCCAGCTCCGCGCGGAGCTCTTCCAGCGTGGTGGGGAAATCGGCATTGGCATCCCCTTCTTTGGTGGTTTCAAGACGCCGGATATCTGAAAAAGAGCGCACCAGCGATGCGATAGTCTTGGCGCGCCGTTCGGCTGCGGCAGCCGGAACCACCGCGTCTGGCGTTTGGGTCAGCATCTTTTCAACCGTTTCCAGTTCGCGGCGCAGTTGGCAGATAAATTGGGCATTCAAGCTGGCGGCGTTTCCCGGCGGCTCGATCAGTTCAATGCTCGCCAAAGCGCGGCGCTTGTTCAGCGGCGGCCGCGGCGGCCATCCCCAAAACTTGCGCAATCTTGAAAAGGTTCGGATAGAAATGCTGAGCTTGGCGGCAATATGCTCATTCGACCAATCGCTGTTATCGTACAGGGCGCGGGCTTGGTCGCGCAGACTTAGGTAAGGGTCTTGGGCTTAGGTATTTGCCGTTACAGTTTCAGATATGGGTTTGATAGCAGTTTTTTTGGCAGACACTGCCTTTTTGGCAGAGACCATAAGCAAGCACCTCGCTCTATTGAAAAAGCACCTGAAGCGTCAGGCGGGGCGGACAAACACCAAATCCATAAAAGCGAAACTCATGGAATTTGGATGAGGTCCAAAAATCTTGATCAGATCAAGTAAAGGAAGACATTTTTGATTGGCACCAGGATTGCGCTATGCGCCTTGGCCCAAACCGCCGCCTGACACTCTATCGTGTAACGGATAGTGTTGTTGGCGCATGTGTGGAGAATGACGCAAACTTACCTTAACAGCGTGCTCTTGTCAATGGATTATTTTCCTATATAGGAATTTTTATCAGTTATGGCTTCTTGGGTGCTTTCGCCGTTAAAGCCGCTTTAGGCTTCTCCGGCTTGGTTTCACCACCGATTAGATCTTCCAAAGCGCCATCGGGTGCCAGCTCGCTCAAGTCGGACAAAGTGGACAAACAATCCTTGGAGTGATCAGCACATAGCTTTTCAAGCCGCGTCAAACCGTCTTTGGACAAACCATCCATAGTGCCAATTTGCGGGCCGACGTCAGGAAGAAAAGCCCAGACAATGGATAAAACCAGTCCGGCGCGCATTAGAAACCACATGGATTTGTCCCAAATTGCCTATTGGCAGAAGGCATTGCGTCACATTGCATGAGCGCGCCGCCTCGCCGCACATTTCCACCAAACCACAAAAGTCCTAGTGATTCGTTGCATATTTGCATTCAAAGCGGATTGTCCGGCGCGCCGCCGAAGCAGAATCCCAAATTGTAAGTCTTTCTCAACCATAGTGGCAGTTTAAGCGCATTGCGGGCACCAATAGCCTGCGAATATGGGCTTTAGCCTCTCAAAAGCGGCGAAGCTTAGGGTTCAATTAAGTCTCCCCTGCCATTGTGCACTGAGTTTAGTCGTGGGCAGTTTGGCCCTTGGAGCGTTGCGTTTTGACCCTATCGGCCCAATTTCTCAACCACATTAGCGCTTTGTCGCATATCTCGGTTCGCAATTCGCCTTTAGAGCGGGCGCGGCACGAAATGTTCTTTTCGGTGCGCTTCATGGGCGCGGCGGGTGCGGCAGCGTGCATTCCCATGTTCATTTTGCTGGGCGGCGTGCCTAGCTTTATGCAGGGCATAGCTTTTGTCTGCATGGTCTTGCCGCTGTTTTCAGTGGTCACCCTTTCGCGCACAGGAAATCTCTTACCTGCGCAAATCATCAGTGTGGTGAGTATGCTTGGCTTTGCTTCGGCGCTGATCGCCGGAGCCAGCGTTCCGATCGAGGCGGCCGTGGCGTGGCTGGTATTGATCCCGATTGAATGTGCGTTGTTGTTGGAAGGCGCAGCCACTGTGGTTGCCGGAATTGTCGCGCTGTTTGCAGCCGCCTTCCTGTCTCTGGGGGCGCAATACGGCGTGTTGCCAAAATATGATTTTAGCGCCAGCCAGCACGCAGCATTTTCAATGCCAGCCATCGTCTATGCGATCTGGATTGGTATCGCCGCCGTGCGGTTGACCGAGATCACCCACATCGCGCTCACCAACCAAACGACAGATTACGAAACCCTCTCCAGCACCATCGGTGATTTGGTTGTGCGCACTGATCGTTACGGCTCTGTGCTCAAGGCCAGCGAGGACTGTATCGAGCTTTTCAATATCAGCCCGCAAGAGCTTTCCGGACGCGGCCTGTTTGAACGCATTCACGTGTCAGACCGTCCGCTCTATCTCAAAACCGTCAGCGATGCCGCCTCGCAGCCAAAGACCACCATCGCCGGGGTTGTGCGCTTGCGTATCGGCAAGACTGTCAATGACCCTGCCGAGACCACCCCGGTGTTTCGCTGGGTTGAAATGCGCGCCCGCTCTTATGAAACGCTGGCGGGTGACAATGAAAACAACAAGAGCAAGAAGCTCGAAGTTATTGCCATGTTGCGCGACATCACTGACAATGTTCTGCGCATGGAGGAGACTCAAAAAGCCCGTTTGGAGTCAGAACAGGCCGTGGCCTGGAAAGACCGCTTTTTGGCCAATGTCAGCCATGAACTGCGCACACCTTTAAACGCCATTATCGGCTTCTCTGACATGCTCGCGCAAGAAGAGCTGGCCCCTAAGGATCCGGTTAAAGCCAGGGAATATGCGGCCATCGTGCGCAACTCGGGCCAGCATCTGCTTGAGGTGGTGAATACCATTCTTGATATGTCGAAAATCGAGGCCGGCGACTACGAGCTGGATGTGGAACCCTTTGATATTCATGCGATAATTGAACAAACCTGCGAAATGGTGCAGTTGCGGGCCGAGTCGGGCAAGGTGAATTTGGTCAAAAATCTGAGCCCGGTTTTGAACCAAATCAAAGCCGACCGCCGCTCCGTAAAGCAGATCTTGCTGAATTTGGTGACAAATGCGGTGAAATTTACCCCCCAGCAGGGCACTGTTACGGTTGCGACGCGCCCTGACGGCAACCACATCCTCATCGAGGTTACCGATACCGGAATTGGTATTTCCGATACAGATTTGAAATTGCTCGGAAGGCCGTTTTTCCAAGCCAGCTCGCAACTTAACCGCACTCATGAAGGTACTGGTTTAGGTTTGTCGGTGGTACGGGGGCTGGTCGGCCTGCACGACGGGCAGATCCGCATTCAGAGCTGCCCGGGTCAGGGTACGTCTGTCACCGTGCGCCTGCCAATCGATAACGTTGCGCACCGCGTCAAAGCTAACGCTATGGCAAATATAGAGATTTTGGCAAACTACCAGACGCAGCCAACCACTACCTCGAAGATTTCCGCCGATAATTTTGTGATGAGAGATCGCGCATAGTCATGTCCAGCCCTAATAAATCAACAAATCGCACAAGTGCACGCCGGCCGCAGCAAAGCCAGGCCTTGGCCATGCCGGCAGGGTGGAGCTTTTTGCAGCGCGTAACCCGCAAAATAGCCAGTGATCCGGCTCGATCAATTGCTGTAAGTCTTCTCATCACCGCCTGCGCCAGCACTTCAATTAACGCGTTGTATTTGCAGACAATTAAGCACCCCTCCCCGCTTTTTGGCGCTGAAACCACCCTCACAATGCCAGATCCGGTTCCCGTTCCGGTTGCGCGTTCGACGGCGTTTTCCAGTGGACTTGCGGGCCTCGACGAAGCTGGTACCAGCGCGGGGAGCTTTTCACTTGGCACCCCTGCAGAGGTTGCGGGCCCTTTCCTCAGGCAAGACAATATCGGAGACCTTATTTCTGGATTGAACGCCAAGCCGCCAGCGCAAAATAAAACAGTTTTGCTCGCACAACGTGCCCTTTCCAAGCTTGGGTATAGTGTGAAAGCCGATGGAGTGGCCGGCGGCACCACACGCCAAGCCATTGAAAAATTTGAAAGAGATAATCGTCTTCCTGTAAAGGGAGATCTTAGCCCCAAAATTTTGCGAGAGCTATCGATGGCTGCAGGACTCGCGGTCGAGTGACGCGGCTACGCTCGGATTTCTGGGTCTCTGCCTATATCAGGCGATGCGCCGTTGCCGGAATTGCAGCGGTGCTAGTGCGGCGAGGAGCCGCAGAAGCCGGGGCTATACTTATTGATCTTGACTGGCTTGACGGAACTCGGACGCTGTTTGCCCCTGCTCCGCAAAGCGAATTGCCCGGTGACGTAGAACGCTATTGGGTTCGAGCGCACAAAGACGAGCGCATTGATGCCCTCGCCACCCAAACCCGTGTGGCGCGCGAAATAACGTTTGACCCGGATCTTTGGCTAATCGCCGTGGAAAGCAGAGCGGGACTGCACTTTCTAGATTTGATTACAGACACTTAGCATCGATGAAGGTCGACGTGTAATCACTAATTTAACTAAATTTAGACTGAAAATCGCCAAGGTTAATTCGCCGTTAACCGTTCGGTGCGTGAATAGTGTTTCCAAGCAAGAAACGGGGACCATTATGGGCATTATCTTAAGTTTCGATTTTGATCGAAGCAGGCGGACGCCGTTAAAACACGAGGCGTCGTCTAACGTTAAAGGTACAATTCTTTTTTTCACCGGCGTTAGGTACGTGAGGGAATTGGGCGCGGCTTCTGACGACGCCCCAACCCAAAGTGAGGA
>JAYVYB010000386.1:0-2323 GCA_043784625.1 Methylovirgula sp. | reverse complement strand
GGCGTTTTTACCGACAAGTAAGACAGGTCGAAAGCCGCTTTATCTTTCAGCGGCGGCGCAATTGATCCTCGCCAATTTGCCGCGCATTAAAGGCAATCCCTACGTTATCGCTGGGCAAGGCAAGGGCGCGCGTGCTGACTTGAAACGCCCTTGGGATAATGTGCGGCGTGTTACCAAGATTTTGGACGTAAGGTTGCATGATTTGCGACATAGCTTCGCCAGCCTTGGCGCTGGGGGCGGCATGGGACTTCCAATCATCGGCAAGCTTCTGGGCCATTCACAACCCGCCACAACGGCGCGCTACGCGCATCTTGACGCCGATCCAATGCACCGCGCTGCCAATGCCATTGGCGACACCATCACGGCGGCGATGGATGGCAAAAACCGCGATAATGTAGTTGCAATAAAATCGCGCCAATAAAGCCACGTTGTCCGCGCGGCTCCCTTATGCGACTGTTACAAATACTGATTTGCATTCGGGGCATTCCAATTTCATGTTTGAACAGACTTTCAAGAATATAGACGACGTTTTGCGCAAAGAGGCTGGCTGTAGTTCCGAACTGGACTACACCGAACAAACCTCTTGGATTCTATTCCTCAAATATCTGGATGATTTGGAACAAAATCGCGCACTGGAAGCCGAGCTTGAAGGCAAGGCCTATGCTTTCATCATTGACCCCGCGCATCGTTGGTCGAAATGGGCAGCGCCAAAGGACAAGGACGGCAACTTTGATCATAACTCCGCCCTGACAGGGCCGGACCTAATAAGCTATGTCGACGCCGAACTGTTCCCCTATCTACGCGGCTTCAAGGGCAGGGCGGAAAGCCCTGACACGATCGAATATAAAATCGGCGAGATTTTTGGCGAAATCAAAAACCGTTTCCAAAGCGGCTATTCCTTGCGCGATGCGCTGGAACTGATTGATCAGCTGCGCTTTCGTTCGCAAACTGAAAAACACGAACTGTCGCACCTTTACGAAGTTAAAATTAAAAACATGGGCAATGCGGGCCGCAATGGCGGCGAATATTACACGCCGCGCCCGCTCATTCGCGCTATGATCAAGGTGGTCGACCCCAAAATTGGCGAGAAGATTTATGATGGCGCTGTCGGCTCTGCGGGCTTCTTGTGTGAAGCCTATGACTATTTGAGGGCGAAGCCGAACCTCTCAACCTCTGATCTGGAGACCCTGCAAAAGCGCACCTTCACCGGTAAGGAGAAGAAAAGCCTCGCCTATGTCATCGCCATTATGAACATGATTTTGCATGGCATTGACGCGCCAAACATCATTCACACCAATACGCTGGCTGAAAGCATCAGCGACATTCAGGAAAAAGACCGCTTCAACGTCATTTTTGCTAATCCGCCTTTTGGTGGCAAGGAACGGCCTGAAGTGCAGCAAAACTTTTCCATCAAGACCGGCGAAACCGCATTCCTGTTTTTGCAGCACTTTATCAAATCGCTGAAGGCAGGCGGGCGGGCCGCAATTGTGATTAAGAACACGTTTTTGTCGAACAGTGACAATGCCAGCGTGACCTTGCGGCGCGAGCTTTTGACCAACTGCAATCTGCATACAATCTTGGATATGCCAAGCGGAACGTTTCAGGGCGCGGGCGTCAAAACTGTCGTGCTGTTTTTCGAGAAAGGCGCGCCAACGCGAAAAGTCTGGTTTTATAAATTCGACGCCGGTCGCAACATGGGCAAGACCAATTCCCTTAATGATGAAGATTTACAAGACTTCATCACTCTTCAAGCTGATTTTGAGGATAGCGATAATTCCTGGAGTATGGACGCCGCCAAGATTGATGCTGAAACCTATGACCTTTCAGTAAAAAACCCTAACAAAGCTGAAGAAGCTGCTTTGCGTTCGCCAGCCGAAATCATGGATGAAATTGCCATGCTGGACGCGGAAAGCGCCGAGATTTTGGCTGGAATTCGGGGGTTGTTATGAGCGAAGAAATGGTTTCCAACCAACACCATCAGAATTTCGATTCCATAAAACGACTTGATGAAAGTGGTAATGAATATTGGCTTGCGCGGGAATTAGCCAAGGTTCTGGATTATTCGGAATATAGACATTTTCTGCCGGTGATCGAACGCGCCAAAGAGGCAAGTCGTAAATCCGGCCAATCTTTGGAAAACCATTTCGAGGATATCCTCGATATGGTCGATATTGGTTCCGGCGCAAAGCGTTCGGTGTCGGATATTCGGCTGTCACGCTACGCCTGTTATCTTATTGTTCAAAATGGCGACCCGTCGAAGCCGGTGATTGCTCTAGGCCAGACCTATTTTGCCATTCAAACCCGAAAGCAGGAGCTTCAGGAC
>JAYVYB010000385.1:0-14395 GCA_043784625.1 Methylovirgula sp. | reverse complement strand
AATCAATGGTCGCGCGAGGCGGCTTATTTTGGCGCGCTCACCTTTTCCCGCTGGCGCCGCATGGCCTCGCCCAAAGCCGGAGAAAGCGAAGCCCGCGCCTTTGCCACTGAAGTTTTTGATGCTGTGGTGCAGAGTTCCGGTCGAGCAATTATTGAGACTTTGATCGGCGCTCCTGTCTCGAAGAGCGACGCGTTCATCAACGCGGTGTTGGGCGGCTCGCATCTGCACAAAGGCTTGCGTGTGAACATTGCGCCGCAAGCCCCGATTGTGGCCGTGGGCGGCCCCGCGCCGGTATTTTACCCGGAATTGGGCAAGCGGATGCAGGCAAAGCTCGTGCTGCCGGACTTCGGCGACGTTGCCAATGCGGTGGGTGCTGCTGCGGGCGTCATCAAAGTGCAGGCAATTGTTGAAATCACCTCCACCGGCGTCGGGCATTACCGCATTCATCACTCCGGCGCTCCAACAGAAAGCTTTGACGCTACCGCGGCGCTGGCACAAGCGGCGACGTTGGCCATGGACGAGGCGCGGGCGCAAGCTGCGGATTTGGGCGCGCGCGCAGTGGAGATTTCAACGCGGATTGAGCGGATTGATTTACCGGACACAACCGGAGACAAGGGCTTGATCGCGGCGACAATATTTGCCGAATGTTGGGGTGCGGCAGGCGAATAAAATTCAAAGGTTAGCGCCACATTGCTTGATCTTCTGGTCGTAAAACTGGCGTTCCATTGCGTTTCTCGCTTTGTCACGAGCCTGCGTGAAATATGCCACCGCAGCGTCGCTACGTCCGCACTGCAATTCAAGCTCGGCTCTGGTTGCCGCAAGAAACGGATAGCTGGCTAGCCTGTCCAGATCAGCAATCGCCAAAATCTCTTGCAATCCGCGTTCCGGCCCGTCACGCCACGCTATCGCAATCGCGCGATTGAGAAAAACGATCGGATTAGGCCGCAGAGCCGCGAGGCTATCGTAAAGTTGTGTAATCATCGTCCAGTCAGTGGCGCGCGGGTGTGGTGCGAGCGCATGCTGAGATGCGATTGCGGCTTCAAGGTGATATGTACTCACTTGGTCACCGCTTGCCGATAAGTTCAGCAGATTTTGGCCCTCCCTAATCCGGCCCTGATCCCACAGGCTTCTGTCCTGATCTGCCATCGGGAGCAATTGACCGCCGGCGCCAACGCGTGCTGGCAGTCTCGCCGCGCCAAAGCTCATCAAAGCAGCCAGAGCAAAGCTCTCTGGAGTAGCGCCTAGGTGATGATCAAGCAAAACCGCAGTTAGGCGCATAGCTTCTGCGCATAGCCCCGCGCGGACCGCAGTTTCTGGTGACGCGCCGTGGTAACCCTCGTTAAACAGCAAATACAGCGCGCGATGGACACTCGGCAGTCGACTTAAAAAATTTTCAGGCGATGTAACATCAAATAATTTACTGGAAGTGGCGAGAGTTTTTTTTGAACGTGCAAGACGCTTTTCCACCGCCGCAATCGAATCCACAAAAGCGCCTGCAATTTCCTTTACGCTGAAGCCACATAAAATATTCAGCACAAGCGCGATCTGTGCGTCCTCCCTTAGGCGTGAATGGCAGCAAGAAAACATCATCCCTAATAAGGAATCTTTGATCGCCGACGGCTCGAACATATCCTCGACGCTGTTCGTCATCGCTCTGTCATTTTCAAAAAAATGTTCGAGTTCGGGTATGAACTTTTTCTGGGTGCGCCGTTGCCGCAAAATGTCCAAGGCGCGGTTTTTCGCAGTTGCCATCAGCCAAGCGGATGGGTTTTCCGGCATGCCACGAAATTTCCACACTTCAAGCGCGCGGCAAAAAGCATCCTGAGCAACATCTTCTGCCAATGCCAGATTATGCACGCCAAGAATGCGTGACAAAACGGCGACCATCCGCCCCGATTCCTGACGAAATAGGTGGTCGCCAATTTGCATTTACATATTCATTTGCATAACGGGGCGTACTTCAACCGCGCCGCCAATGTCCAGAATTGGACAGCCCTTAGCAAGTTCTGACGCTTCGTTGATGTCTTTGGCGACAATTAGCGTGTAGCCACCGATTATGTCTTTGGTTTCCGCAAAAAAGCCGTCAGTCACGATCTTGTCTTGGCCGGAAACGAGTTTCCCGCTGCGTTCCAGTGGATTTCCCAGATCCTTGATATGGCCTTTCGCGCCGAGCTCCTTGAACCAAGCTCCCCATTTCTGCATGGATTGCTGCATCTGCTCTGGCGATGCTGCGGTATCACCGCCACGGAAAAGAAAAGTAAATTCGCTCATCGTTCTACTCCGATCTTTGAAGCGCAAAAGTGCCGCTTCAACACTAAGACGTTTCACCACAGATTCAGCAGACAATTATTTTAACGCAAAATTTCATTTTGCTAAAACTGCGCGATGAACTCTGTTGTGAGCTTGATCGGTCCAAGTGCTAAAACCAAGCGCCAAAACAAAGCAGATAAATGCTACATTGGTGGACAGAAATTTGAAATTCATGTCGCCTCCCGCTTCAAACTGCTAGGCTCTCTGTCCTAGATTTTTCGTTTCACAAATCCGGCGCAATGCCGAATACGTTTCGAATTCGGGCCAAACATGACCAAACAACCCAATATCCTCATTATTGTCGCCGACCAGCTTGCCGCACAATATTTGCCCGCCTATGGCCACAGGATCGTGAAAACACCGGCCATTGATCGGCTTGCCAGCGAAGGCGTGGTTTTTGATGCTGCTTACACCAACAGCCCGCTTTGCGCCCCGGCGCGCGCCGTGTTCATGTCCGGCTGTTTGCCATCCACCACCGGTGTGTTTGACAATGCCGCTGAGTTTCCCGCGACAGTCCCAACCTTCGCCCATTATTTGCGTCTGAAGGGCTACCGCACTTGCCTGTCTGGCAAAATGCATTTTGTCGGGCCCGATCAGCTTCATGGCTTTGAAGAGCGCTTGACCACAGACATTTATCCAGCGGACTTTGGCTGGACTCCGGATTGGAGCAAGCCCGGTGCCCGCATTGATTGGTGGTATCACAATATGACTTCGGTCAAGCAGGCTGGCATTGCCGAAATCACCAATCAGCTGGAATATGATGATGAAGTGGGATTTTTGGCGCAGCGCAAGCTCTATGATTACGCCCGCGCGGCGCAAAAGCAGCCGTTTTGCCTGACCGTGTCTTTCACCCATCCGCATGACCCCTATGCCGCACGGCCTGAGTTCTGGAACCTTTATAACGACGAGGACATTGATCTTCCCAAGGTTGCGGCGCTCGATAAATCCAAAATGGATGCCCATTCCCGCCGCCTTTACGAGGCCTGCGCTATGGAAGACTATGACATCAACGAGCAGGACATCCGCAAATCCCGTCACGGCTATTATGCCAGCATTTCCTACATCGACAGTCACGTACAAAAGCTGATGGCGACGCTGAAAGCCTGCAACCTCGACGAAGACACCATCGTTATCTTGACGTCCGACCACGGGGACTTTTTGGGCGAGCGCGGGCTTTGGTATAAGATGAGCTTTCGCGACCCCGCCGCCCGCGTGCCGTTCATCGTTCACGCGCCGCAGCGGTTTAAGCCGCACCGCGTTTCCGCGCCGGTATCATTGGCGGATTTGCTCCCCACGCTTGTGGACTTTGCCGGAAAGGGCGATTCGAACGATCTTGCCTCGCCTGTTGATGGCCGCTCGTTGCTGCCGCTGCTTGAGGGCGAAAGCCAGCCGGACGCGGTCACCATCGGCGAATATCTGGCCGAGGGTGTGCACTATCCCATGCACATGATCCGCGACGTACAGTGGAAATATATTGCCTGCGGCACGGACCCTGAGCAACTTTTCGATATGACGAGCGACCCGCTTGAAAACCATAATCTGGCCGCAGACCCCGCGCAAAAGGTGAGGGTGGACGGGTTCCGCGCCAAGCTAAAAGCGCGCTTTGATGTGGCGCAGATCAATACGCGGGTGCTGAACAGTCAAAAAGCCAGGCTGACGCTGTTTCAGGCCCTCACAAAGGGCAAACTCTATCCGTGGGACTATCAACCGCTGCGCCAAGCCAGCGAGCAATATACCCGCAACCACCGCGACGTGACCGAAACCGATGTGCTCTCCCGCTATCCGCTGGCACCCGAGGTGCCAAAGAAAGATGTGTGAGCTTCACGAATCTTGCCGATGTGATATTGTGGAAGAAGCGGACTTACCCTGCCGCTCTCAGGCGTTCAAACCCGCGCGCCAGATCGTCCTGTAGATCGCGCACGTCTTCAAAACCGATCTGGAAGCGCAGCGTCGGGCCGACAGGCTTCCAATTGACGACGCTGCGGTAGGATTTCGCGTCAAAAGGAATCACCAGGCTTTCAAACCCACCCCACGAATAGCCCATGCCAAACAGCTCCAGCCCGTCCAGCATTGCGGCCACAGCCTTTTCTGACACCGGATTGAGCACAATTGAAAACAGGCCGCTTGAGCCAAGGAAATCGCGCTTCCATATTTCATGGCCGGGACAGTCCGGCAGGGCAGGGTGCAGAACCTGCGCCACTTCGGGCCGGGTTTGAAACCAATGCGCCATGGCAAGCGCCTGCTTTTCGGCCTCTTTCAATCGCAGTTCCATGGTGCGCAGGCCACGTAGGGCGAGAAACACATCCTCAGACCCGGCACATATGCCGAAGGCATCAAAAGTGTCGCGCAGGCGTTTCCAGTATTTTTCATTCGCCGTGGTCAGCCCAAGCAGCAGGTCCGAATGGCCGCCGAGATATTTTGTACCCGCCTCGATAGCAATATCGACGCCGCGCTCATGCGGCGGGAAAAACAGCGGTGTCGCCCATGTGTTGTCCATGATGAGACATGCGCCGTGCGCGTGCGCCACCGCGGCAAGCGCCGGAATGTCCTGCATCTCGAAGGTTTGCGATCCGGGTGCCTCGGTGAAAATGACTGTGGTGTTTGGGCGCATCAGAGCTTTGATGTCCGCTCCGAGCGTAGGCTCATAATAGCTGGTTTCCACGCCAAGACGCTTCAAAACGCCCTCGCACAGCACGCGGGTGGGGCGATAAACACTGTCCGTAACCAAAATATGATCGCCGGATTTGACCACGGCAAGCAGCGCAACCGTGATCGCGGCAAGCCCCGAAGGCGTCAGCACTGTGCCCGCTGCGCCGCTCAATTCGGTCCAGGCTGTTTGCAGCGCTTCAACCGTCGGGTTTCCCTTCGTCCCGTAAATATAGCGAGGCGGTTGTCCGTCACGCCGGTAGGGATTCCCCGGAAAATGCAAACCCGCACCTGCGCTGCTGGATAATTCAGCAACCGATGCCGCAAGCACGGTCGATCCGCGGTAAATCGGTGTGTTGACGAAGCCGAATTGCTCATCTGGCTGGCGGCCCGCGTAAATTAATTTGGTACGGTTGCGCAGAGATTTCCTGGTTTCATCGCTTAGCTTCGACATTTTTGGCTGATTCCCTGCAAAACATGACACTTAAGAGCATAACTTAGAGGTAAACGTGTCCGAACCGGCTTTGCAAGCCGCAATTCTAATTTTTGTGCAGCAAAGCGCACTTGACCGATGGTGCAAAACGTCCTGATATGAACTCTCAAACTGGCAATGCCGTGAGAGCATGTCGCCGGCGCGAAATTATTGATGAGGGAGCATTCGAATGAAGAAAATCATTGCGTCAGCGGTGGCTTTGGCCGCAGCGGCATTTGGCGTGGCGGCAGCCAGCGCAGGAACATTGGACCAAGTGAAACAACGCGGCACCTTGGTGTGCGGCAGCAACCCGGGCTTGCCGGGGTTCGGCTTTCCAGATGACAAAGGTAACTGGACCGGCCTTGATGTGGATGGTTGCCGCGCGCTCGCCGCCGCAATTTTCAATGATCCGACCAAGGTAAAATTTGTTCCCCTCACTGCCAAAGACCGTTTCACGGCTTTGCAGTCCGGCGAAGTGGATGTTTTGTTCCGTAACTCGACCTGGACCATGCAGCGCGACACTTCTCTCGGCATCGTGTTCACCGACATCAACTATTATGACGGTCAGGGCTTTATGGTTCGCAAGAAGCTCAACGTAGCTTCGGCGCTTGAACTGAACGGCGCGTCGATTTGCGTGCAGCAGGGCACCACGACAGAGCTCAACTTGGCCGATTATTTCCGCGCCAACAAGATCAAGTATGAAGGCGTGGTATTCGCCACCGACGACGAAACCGTAAAGGCCTATGATTCAGGCCGTTGCGACGTTTACACCACGGACGCATCCGGTTTGGCAGCGAACCGCGTAAAGATGGCTGCACCTGATGAACACATCGTTCTGCCGGAAATTATTTCGAAAGAGCCGCTCGGGCCAGCAGTTCGCCGTGGCGACGATCAGTGGGCTTCCATCGTCAAGTGGTCGCAATATGCGATGTTAAACTCGGAAGAGCTTGGCATTACCCAGGCCAATGTTGACGAGAAAATGAAGTCGGACAATCCAGAAGTGAAGCGTCTGCTCGGCATTGAAGGCAAGTTTGGCGAAGATCTTGGTCTGACCAAGGACTGGGCTTTCCGCATTGTTAAGCTTGTCGGCAACTACGGCGAAGTGTTTGAAAAGAACGTCGGCGAAGGTTCGCCGCTGAAAATTAAGCGCGGCCTCAATGCGCTTTGGAACAAAGGCGGCCTGCAATACGCACCGCCAATCCGCTAACACCCAAATATCATGGCTCGCACAGATCGTGCGGGCCATTTTTTCAAACCAAAAGTAATTTTCAAGACAAGAGTCATGGCCTTTCAAGCAAACAAAGTGTTGCAAAAAGGTCTTATGTTTTCGGGGGATAGATGTCAGTTGAGACAAGCCGAAGCGTGGCCGCGCCCGCGCCATGGAATAATCCGGTCTATCGTGGCTTAGTTGCACAGATAGGTCTGGGCGTCCTTGTCGTCGCTTTCTTCTATTTCGCGGTGGTCAACACCTTGGCGAACATGCGGGCCCATTCCATCCCAACCGATTTGGGATTTTGGAACACCGTCGCCGGCTTCGATATAACCCAGTCTCCGATTGCTTATGCCGCGCATGACAGCTATGGCCGCGCCTTTCTTGTCGGCCTGCTGAACACGCTAATAGTCGGTGTCGTTGGCATTTTCCTGACCACCATCCTTGGATTTATCGTCGGCGTGGCGCGCTTGTCGAAGAACTGGATCGTTGCCAAATTGGCGGCGCTCTATGTGGATATTTTGCGCAACACGCCGTTATTGCTGCAATTGCTGTTCTGGTACAACGCGGTTTTGAAGGCGCTGCCAAATCCCAAACAGGCCATCCCTGTGCTTGGCGGCTCGTTCATAAGCAATCGCGGTTTGATTTTGCCAAATCCACTGTTTGGCAGCGGTTCGAACATTTTTGCTGCAAGTATTCTCGTTGGTGTGGTTTTGGCGTGGGGCTACTCGATTTGGGCCAACAAACGCCAGATGGCTACGGGGCAGCGCGGTCCGGTTGGATGGGTTGCACTGGGCGCGATCATCGGCCTGCCTCTGGTTACGTTCTTTGTGTTGGGACGGCCGATTGGTCTGGAGTTTCCTGTTCTTAAGGGGTTCAACTTTGCCGGCGGCTTCCAGCTTTATCCCGAATTTGTCGCGCTCACCGGCGGCTTGGTGATTTACACTGCCGCTTTCATCGCTGAAATTGTCCGCGCCGGTATCGTTGCCGTGTCAAAGGGCCAAAACGAAGCCGCTGGCGCACTGGGGCTGAAGCCGACGCAAACGCTCAAGTTGGTGGTAATTCCTCAGGCCATGCGGGTTATTATTCCGCCGCTAACCAGCCAATACCTGAATTTGGTCAAAAACTCGTCTCTTGCGGTGTTCATCGGCTTTCCCGAGCTTACCCAAGTGTTTATGGGCACGGTGCTAAATCAGACCGGTGCAGCGGTGCAGTGCGTGGCCATTACCATGTTGGTTTATCTCACCATCTCGATTGTCACGTCGGTGATCATGAACATTTACAACAAGCGCGTTGCGCTGGTGGAGCGCTGATATGAGCGATATTGTTTCCTCCGGCTTTGTGCGCCATGAATCAGGGCCGGTATTGCCAGCACCGGTTTTTTCACGCGGGCCGCTGGCTTGGCTGCGCAGCAACCTGTTTTACAGCATCCCGTCGACGATTTTGACGTTGATTGCGCTGTATTTTGTCGCCAGATATGTGCCGGCGTTGATTAAGTTTATGACGGTCGATGCTGTCTGGACCGCTCAGGACGGCGCGCCGTGCCGGCTCGAAAATGTCGGCGCGTGCTGGGCCTTCGTCGGGCAGAAGTTGCCGTTTTTCACTTACGGTTTTTACCCGGAGCTGGAACGCTGGCGGGTGAATGTGACATTTATCCTGTGCGTGGTGCTTATCGCCTGGCTGCTCTGGCCAACCGCCCCGCGTAAAAACGTTGCAGCTGCGCTGTTCTTTGTGGCGTTCCCGATTCTCGCTTTCGTGCTTCTGCGCGGCGGGCTCGGAAGTGGTTTGGTGATTGTCGGCACAAATCTGTGGGGCGGGATGATGGTCAGCATGATCGTCGCGCTTGTCGGTATTGTGTTTTCACTGCCGCTGGGCATCTTGCTGGCGCTGGGGCGGCGCTCGACTTTGCCGATTGTCAAAACCTTCTGTGTCGGTTTCATCGAAATCGTCCGGGGTGTGCCGTTCATAACGGTCTTGTTCATGGCGCAATTTTTGTTGCCGTTGCTTCTGCCCGACCCGACTTGGTCAGATTCGTTTGATCACTTGTTGCGGGTGCTTATTGGCACAGCGTTGTTCTCCGCCGCCTACATGGCAGAGGAAGTGCGCGGCGGCCTTCAAGCCATGCCCAAGGGCCAATATGAAGGTGCAATGGCGATGGGGCTTGGCTATTGGCAGATGATGCGGTTGATCATTTTGCCGCAGGCGCTGACACTGGTGATCCCGGGGATCGTCAACAACTTTATCGGCCTGTTCAAGGACACCACGCTTGTGGCAGTCGTCGGTATTTTCGACTTTCTGGCGACGGTGGATGCGCAAATCAAAGACCCGATTTGGACAGGTCCGTTCATTTCTTCCACCGGTTATCTGTTCGCAGGCATGTTCTTTTTCGTATTTTGCTACGGCATGTCGCGATATTCTCAGGGCATAGAGCGCAAGCTGGCCAAATCTAAAAACCATTAAGTCCAAAACTTTCAAGGACAATCAGATGTCATTAGCTGCAACATTAAAGCCCGGTCTCCTCAAAAGCGAAAAAGCCATTGAGCTGCTTGGCGTTCACAAGTGGTATGGTCAGTTCCACGTTTTGCGCGACATAAATTTGAACGTGAAGCGCGGTGAAAAAATCGTCATTTGCGGGCCGTCGGGCTCCGGCAAATCCACCATGATCCGCTGCATAAACCGGCTTGAAGAGCACCAAAAAGGCCAGATCATTGTCGATGGCACCGAGCTGACCAATGACGTGAAGCGGGTAGACGAAATCCGCCGTGATGTCGGTATGGTGTTTCAGCACTTCAACCTGTTTCCGCATTTGACAATTTTAGAAAATTGCACGCTCGCGCCAATCTGGGTGAAGAAAATGCCGAAGAAGGATGCTGAGGAGGTGGCTATGCACTACCTCACCCGCGTCAAGATTCCGGAACAGGCGGCGAAATTTCCTGGCCAACTCTCAGGCGGTCAACAGCAGCGTGTTGCCATTGCCCGCTCGCTCTGCATGAGTCCAAAAATCATGCTGTTTGACGAGCCAACTTCCGCACTCGACCCTGAAATGGTCAAAGAAGTTCTCGATACAATGGTTTCTTTGGCGCAAGAAGGCATGACCATGCTTTGCGTGACCCATGAAATGGGGTTCGCGCGCCAGGTTGCGGATCGCGTTATTTTCATGGATCGCGGCGAGATCGTGGAAAGCAATACTCCCAACGAGTTTTTCGCCAACCCGCAACATGAGCGCACCAAGCTCTTCCTGAGCCAGATTCTGCACTAGGGCGATAGAAACTGTCGCCTTAGGCTGGTTTATCGCACGCCCGGCACATATAGACTGAGTTTTGAAATGCTTGGTCGATTGATATGCGGGAGAGCTGCGTGATGCAACAAGATGTGGCGGACACTATTTTCGTACATGATTTTGTACTGGAAATGATGATAGGCATTTTCGCGCATGAATATTTGAAGCCGCAGCGTGTGAGGTTTAATGTGGACGTGGCGGTGGCGCGCATCGATCATCTGCCGGAAGATATTCACGACATTGTTTCCTACGATTACATCACCGATGGAATCAGCAAAATCGCGTCCGAAGGGCACATTTTGTTTGTCGAGGCTCTGGCGGAGCGCGTCGCGACACATGTTTTGCAACAGGCGCGGGCGCTGCAAGTCAAGGTGCGGGTTGAAAAGCTGGACATTCGCCCTGGCAGCGTCGGCGTTGAAATTATACGCTTAAAACCCTCCAGCAACCCGGCAAGGTAGTCCAAAACCCGTGACATCAGCCTTAGTTCCGGCAAAATTTTGGGCGTCTATGGTCAACGCAGAGATTAGTTGTTAGATATAGCGCATGAAAACTGCCAAATTTAAGATGGTTGCTGCATGACGGATTCTGAAAATAATATTGAAACTGGTCACGCGGGCAGCGCCGAACAGCCACAGTCCCCACCGGCTGGCCGCTCATTTTTTGGCCGCTCCGAGGGCGCAAAAAGCCCGAAAGAGGCCCTGCAGCCTGAAGCAGCACCGCCGCCGCCGCCCAATAAGCCGAAAAAGAAGCGGGGAGGCCTGCTGTCGAACATCAGCGGCTTCATGTCATTTTTGCTGGTATTAATGGTTGCCGGTGTGGTGGGCTATGGCTTTTTGCTGAAAGAATTGCGCGCGCCCGGCCCGCTGGCCAATGATAAGGCCGTGTTGATTGCCTCTGGCACCGATGGTGTTGATATTGTTGACCAACTGGTTGGCGAAGGGGTTATTTCCAGCGGGCCGATGTTTACATTGGCAATGCGGTTTTCCGGACAAAGCGCAAAATCGATGAAGGCCGGCGAATATATGTTCAAGCAAAATGCCAGCTTGCAGGAGGTGATCGACACCTTGGCCAGCGGCAAAGCCATTTTGCATAATGTGACCATTCCCGAAGGCTGGACCAGCCAGATGGCCATTGACCGGTTGAAAGAAAGCGATGTTCTGAGCGGAGAAGTGCGCGATGTGCCACCCGAAGGCGCGTTGTTTCCCGACACCTATCGCTTCACCAAAGGCGCGCAGCGCGATGTTATTGTGCGCCAGATGATGGAGGCCTCGAAGAAGATTGTTGCCGAGGTTTGGGCGAAGCGCGCGCCGGATTTGCCGTTAAAATCGCCCTACGAGCTGGTGACGCTCGCCTCTATCGTTGAAAAAGAGACGGCTAAAGCGGATGAGCGCGCCCGCGTGGCCGCGGTCTATATCAACCGGCTTAACAAGCACATCCGCCTGCAATCCGACCCGACCATTGTCTATGGCTTGGTCGGGGGTAAAGGCACGCTTGGTCATGCCATCTTGCGCTCCGAGCTGGACAAGGTGACGCCTTACAACACCTATCAGGTGGACGGTTTGCCGCCCGGGCCAATCGCCAATCCGGGCCGCGCCGCGCTTGAGGCGGTGGCCAACCCGTCCCGCACCAAAGAGCTTTATTTTGTGGCCGATGGCACTGGTGGACATGTTTTTGCCGAGACCTTTGACCAGCACCAGAAAAACGTCGTGCGTTGGCGGCAAATCGAGAAAGATGCCAAGGACAAGTTGGCTCCAGATGCGCTGCCCGCACCTGTTCCGGCCAAACCGGGACAGCAAGGCGTGAACGTGGACGACGCGGCACCTTTGCTGGCGGACACCTCGCTCGATCCTGATGTGCTGAAAAGGGCAGCGGCCGTGTTGGCAGAAAGATTGCAGAAAACCGAAGGCACTTCAAAAAATGCCTACGGCGCGCTGGCCAAACCGGTGCAGTTTGCGCTGACCCCGGGGCCGGAAGTTGTCGATGCGACGGCTGAGCCGGAGCCCGTGGCAAGCGGACCCGCCGAAACCTATCCAATGTCACCCGGGATGCAGGCAGATTTAAAAACCCGCGCGGCCAAGTTTGGCGGCGGACTTCCAGGCTCCAAAGCGAGCGAAGTTGCTTCCGCAGCTTCGGCCTATGCCGGCAAAGAACCCTTGCCGGGTGGCAAAATCCGTATTCTCGACGCCTCAGAAGGCACCGCGCTTGATCCGCTCCTCAACAAAAGCTTCGATTTAAATTCAAGCAAAGCGATCCCGAAGTTCAAATAGGGTAGGGTGCACGCACGCAATTTTGGTGCACCGGCGTAAGGTATTCCCTGAAAGCTCTTGATCTCACTCAAAAATTAGAGCAATTCGAGCATCCAAGATGTTCCCGGGAATCCCATGCCTGACGTTGCCGCCTCTCCCGTTATTTCCCGCCGTGGTTTAATGCTGATTTTGTCCTCGCCATCGGGCGCGGGGAAAACCACCATCACGCGGATGTTGTTGCAGGACAAAACCACCGACCTGACGCTTTCAGTTTCCGTAACCACGCGTGAGCGCCGCCAGAGCGAAGTAGATGGCATCCACTATCACTTCATCACGCCCAAACAATTTGAACGCCTGCGCAGAGACGGCGACCTGCTCGAATCCGCCGAAGTGCACGGCAATTTCTATGGCACGCCGCGCCCGCCAGTTGAGGCGGTGTTGGCCAAGGGCAGCGACATGCTGTTTGATATTGACTATCAGGGCACGCAGCAGGTTAAAGCCAAAGCGGGCATCGATGTGGTTACAGTGTTTATTCTGCCGCCCTCCATGGCGGAGCTGCAGCACCGGCTTGAGCGCCGCAACGAAGATGCGCCTGAAACCATCGCCAAGCGCCTGACCAACGCCCGAAACGAAATCTCGCGCTGGGCCATGTACGATTATGTGATCGTCAATGATGATCTCGAGCGCGCCTACAAGGATGTTCTGGCGATTTTGCGCGCGGAACGCCTGAAGCGCGTGCGGCAGGAGGTGGGTGTCAGCCAGTTTGTCAAACATCTTATCGAGGTGAAATCATGAGCTTTCGGCGTGATTAAGCCATTGCTTTCGACATATTGGCAGCTATAGTCCGGCTCGATTTTACGCTGGAAAAGCTATATTCCGCGTCTTGGAGGTTTTAATGTTTGTTACTCCCGCATACGCTCAAGCGGCTGGTGCTGCTGCCGGTGGCATGAATGATATTCTGGTGCAGATTGCGCCGTTTGGTATCGTTCTTATCATTTTCTATTTCCTTTTGCTGCGTCCACAACAGCGCCGCGCCAAGGAAAATGCGGATATGCTCTCCAAAATTGCGCGTGGTGACACCATCGTAACCTCCGGCGGTATTGTCGGGAAAGTTACCAAAGACAACGACCCCGGCGAAGTTGAAGTGGAAATTGCACCAAATGTGAAGGTGCGCGTTCTGCGCCAGATGGTTGTTGAAGTGCGCGGCAAAACCGCAGCCAAGGCGTAAAGACAGACATGCTGCGCTTTGCCACCTGGAAAGTAACTTCGGTTCTGTTGGGCGTTTTTCTGGCCATCATGCTGGTTGTGCCAAGCCTTATGCCGCTGGATTCTCGCGAGGCTGTCGCCAAATCCTTGCCGTCGTGGGTGCCATTCCGCAACATCGTGCTGGGCTTAGACTTGCAGGGCGGCGCGCATTTGCTGCTTGAAGTGGATACGCCGTCAGTTTTGCGCACTCAGGTGGAAAACCTGCGTGATGATGTGCGCCGGGTGCTGCGCGAAGAAAAGGTCTCGCTTTCAGGCGGCATCGGCCTGCAAACGCGCGGTGTCAGCGTTCGCATTCCAAATGCCGCAGATGTGGATCGGGTGTTGCCAAAATTGCAGGCTTTGTCGGTTCCGCTCGGCAACAGCTTGACTGGTAACACTGCTGGCCGCTCGCTCGACATCGTTCCCGGATCAGACGGACTGGTGCAGCTAAACGTTACAGAGGGCGGCGTCACGGACAAGGTTCGCCGCGCTATTACCCAATCCATTGAAGTGTTGCGCCGCCGTATCGACGAAACCGGCACCAAAGAGCCCAACATTCAGCAACAGGGCAATGATCGCATCTTGATTGAAGTGCCCGGGTTGCAGGACACTTCCGCCCTTAAAGCGCTGGTGGGAACAACGGCCAAACTCGAATTCCGTTTTAATGCCGCGCCTAACGCTGAGCCGACAGAAGTTGAAGCTTTGCCTCAGTCAGACCAGCCCGGGTTGGTCTCCATCGAAAAGCGCGTCATCGTTCAGGGCGAAGATTTGACTGATGCGCAAGCCGGTGTCGACCAAAACGGCCGGCCGGTGGTCAACTTCAAGTTCAATATTCGCGGTGGCCAGAAGTTCGGTCAGGCCACCTCCGAAAATGTCGGCCGCCAATTTGCCGTTGTGCTGGATAATAAGGTCATTTCTGACCCCGTCATCAATAGCCCGATCACGGGAGGCAGCGGCCAGATTTCCGGCAATTACACACTTGAAAC
>JAYVYB010000384.1:0-5948 GCA_043784625.1 Methylovirgula sp. | reverse complement strand
ATTCACAAAATAGCTGGTATCCGAATTGATGCTCTTTTGCTGGGTAAGCAAACCGCCGACACTGATCGCATAGCCGCCATTGGCGAGGAATGTCTCTGTAGCAACGACCGTTCCCGCCGCGTTATAGAAAATCTCCAGATTGCGGAAACCCGAAGCAGTATAGGAGTTGTCATAGGAAGCGTAAGTTGCCCCCGAAAACGTGCCACCGGTATAGTAGTGCACGTCATAGCTCAAGTCGGCATTGACGGTTTTCTGCTGAAACAGTGCGCCGCCCGCTTTGATGGTATACCCGCCGTTCGCTAGGAAGATTTCGGACGCAACCACCGATCCTGCTGAATTGTAAAATGTCTGTAGATTGCGGAAACCTCCGATTGAGTAAGCATTATCGTAAGAGGCGTATGCGGTGCCTTGGAAAATCCCGCCGGCATAGGTGCGCAGATCGTAGCTCGTATCGGCGTTGACGCTCTTTTGTGAACTCAACACGCCGCCAACTGTGATGGCGTAACTTCCGTTGGGCTGAAAGGTCTCGGAGGCCACCACATTGCCAGCTGCATCATAGAAGGTTTCGAGGTTGCGAAAATTAGCTATCGTATAGGCGTTGTCATACGAGGCGTAAGCCGCGCCCGAAAAAGTGCCGGATGTGTAGGTTCGCAAATCATAACTTGTATCGGCGTTGACGCTCTTCTGGGATTTGAGCACACCACCAACCGTGATGGCATAGCCGCCGTTGCTTGAAAAAGCCTCTGTCGCCACCACGTTGCCAGCTGCATCATAGAAGGTTTCGAGGTTGCGGAAATTAGCTATCGTGTAGGCGTTGTCATACGAGGCGTAAGCCGCACCCGAAAAAGTGCCGGATGTGTAGGTGCGCAAGCTATAGCTGGTATCAGAATTGACTGTCTTTTGGGATTTGAGCGCTCCACCAACTGTTATTGAATACCCGCCATTGGCCTGAAAACTCTCCGAGGCAACCACGTTCCCAGCAGCGTCATAAAACGTTTCTAGATTGCGGAAGTTGGCTGCCGTGTAAGCATTATCGTAGGACGCATAGGCTGTCCCTTGGAAAGTACCTGAGGTGTAATAACGGATGTCCGACGTTTTATCTGCGTTGGTATGGGTGATGCGGCTCAAAGGCCCGGTTGCACCAAATAAAAGAACCGATTTCGATCCGTCCGCAAAATTCTCGGTCACAGAAGCATTGGCCGGAGCGCCGATGCTTATGTTT
The DNA here is from genome assembly GCA_043784625.1 of Methylovirgula sp. Classification (GTDB taxonomy): domain Bacteria; phylum Pseudomonadota; class Alphaproteobacteria; order Rhizobiales; family Beijerinckiaceae; genus JANXSV01. The sequence continues at coordinate 4,726 of JAYVYB010000384.1, read as the reverse complement.
GCTGCTAAAATCGCAGCAGTTTGGGCGACCGAATAAGTCACGTTACCCGCGCTGGATGTCAAAACGCCAATACCGATGCTGGCCAGTCCGGCGATCTGTGCGGCGGTCATGGCACTAAGATGTGCGGCTGTGTCGATCAAACTGTTAGCAGTGCCCGACGGCGCGGCAAGTCCAATATTTGCGCTTTCAAATGCCAACGCCTGAGCAACGGACAGTACGACAGGCCCATCGGTCGATGTCAGCGAGGTAACCCCGTTTGTTACCAGAGTGGCTAGTTGAGACGACGTGAGCGCCTGCAGACTTGCCGCCAAGCCGGTCGCAACAATTGTCGCCGAACCTTTGGCAATTTTGCTCAAAGCAAAGCCGTCGTTCAAGGCTTGGATAAGGGTGAGACTAAGAAGCGGGGTGCCAGAGCCAGTGAATACAATCGAACTTAGGCGCGCGTTGGAATTCAAAATATCCAAATTTGCCACAACATGCGCTGCGCTGTCGGAGATGCCAAGAGTGTAGGGGCTGACAATCTTGGCCAGGACCGGAGCATCGGCCGTCAGCTGTGCAACTGTTAGGGTAAGGACTGGCGTGGTCGTATCTTTTAGATGGATCGCTCCCAGCCTTATTTTCGTGGCAAGAACATCCAAATTGTCTGCAACCTTGGCTGCGGTATCTGTCACATTCACCACATAGTTGATGTTTGTTATTTTAGCTAAGGCGGAAGTGTCTGACATATACTGCAAAGCAGTTATATCGAGGGTTGGTACTCCCGTATCAGATAAGCTAATGGAACTTACGCTCTTATCAGTGTTGATTTGATCTATACGTGATGACACGCTTGCAGCTGTGGCTATCAAAGGTTGAGGGTCGGCCGGGAGCCAAGGGTCATCTGTTTGATCCGTTAATGTTGGATTGCTTACAGGCGGGGGATTAATTACGGGCGCGGTCAACGTATATTCGTAGTCCGCAATATCTAAAGCTGGCGGCGGATTAAAACCAATACCATCGCTATTCCGGCCGAAGGGATCAAAGCTGGCGTGATACGTGTCTGATTTAGAGAAGCTGGCACCGCCAACTTCTATCCAGTTTACCTCTGTTCCGCTTAAATATGATAACGGAAGGAGTTGTATGCCAAATGGTTTAAGAGACAGATCGCCTGACAGCGAAAAACCACCCCCACCATCTCTTTGCTCCTGCGTTTTCTCTTGAATGGAGCTGCCATTTCCGGTGACGAAGCGACTTCCGTCTTTCCAATAATCTGAGACCACAGTCGTGGTTGATTGCCAAGAATTTATGAAGTTGTAGTCCCCATTTCCAATCAAACTTCCCGGAAATCCTTGAGTGTTTCCGCCAGTTTCTGTTTGCACTGTTGTGTTTTGAAGCACCTTAGGCGAGAGTAATACATTGTCATTATATTCTAAAATGTCATCGCCAGTCGGATTGACGATGACGATCCCGGATAGATGCAAGGCGGCAACGTCCAAGTTGAGGAAGTTTTCTTGTGTGACCCCGGTCATTTCCAAAACGGTGACATGAATACTTTTGCTTTCGTCAGCGAGGAAATCATAAGTTGTATTTCCGCCTCCGCCCCAAAGGATGGTACAATTTGACTGATCAGCATGCTCCAGCTTGATCGTGGCATTTTTGCCCACAATGTCGCAAAGATTTGATCCGAACGGATAAGAACTCGTATCCGTACGGGTAAAATCAATAGTTTCAACATCTCCGCTCTTGGCCATGATGATGTTTTGACCGTTGCCGACATCGAAAGTGTCGGTGCCACCGCCAACTAGAATATTGGTCAAATCGTTGGCGATTAGCGTGTTAGGGCTACCCGCTCCCCCCACCAGCATCGAGCCGAACCCTGCAGCAGCTTTTGTACTGTCGAGTGCAGCGCCAGCGCCAAGCGAAGCCTGGAATAGACCGATCTGGGACGACAACGACAACAATCTGTTTCCGGAGTCTGTTTTTTTGTATTGCGTGGGATCGGTAATATTCACTCCTCCCCCCAGCACAGAAAGGTCGGGCATATTTCCATTAGGTGATGAAGCGTTGCCGACAACAGACAAGATAAGATCATCCCGGCCGACGATTTTCCCGCCCGCAGTTGTTGTGGACTTCCAAACTTTCGGGTCGAAATTAATAGTAAGGGTTGAGCCGCCTCCTGAAATTGTGTCAAGAGCACCAATCTCAAATGAAGTGTCCTGATTTCCCGCGACCGCTTGATCGCCGGCAAATTGAACGGCCACCTCCGCCAAAGCAGATTTGAACGGGTCGCCGGCCATTGCGCCGTTCAAACTCCCGCTAGTGACCAACGTCCCCAGCATATCCGCATCCGTAAACATTGATGTTAAAGCGGTTGTGCCAAATTTTGTGATGGTTCCCGAGTCAATTGCCGTGTAGGCAATCGCTGTTTTCAGAGCGGACGAAAACTGGCTTTTGTCCGAGTCACTACCGCCGAGCGTCCCTGCACCTGCGTCTTGCGCTAATTGATCGTTGAACATTGCTGACAGAAGCTGGCTTCCTGCCGAATGCCAAGCTGAATATTGAGACTGTTGTGCCCACGACAAACATACCAATAGTGCTTGGCTGTGTAGCTTGAATGGATTGTTAAAATCAGGAGCAAATTTGGGCAGAATATCAATCGGTGTCTGCTGCCCTACCAAATTAGCGGTTAAGAATTGTCCCTCCATAACGATACTGCGCAGCAGGCCTATATTGGGAACAACAGGTTCGTAATTCTTGTAAATATGGGCAAGTGCTTCGCCGTAGCTGGGAAACAAATACTGCGAAGCTAAGCCCCCGTCGAAGGCTGATTTTGAAATAGTATAAGCTTCCGAAGCTGCGCTTTCGAACGCCATATTATCGAACAGTCGGCCTTCCAGCCCATAAAGAGCGCCAACATATCCCGCCAGCCCGCCGCCAAGCGAATGGCCGGTGACTACAACATTAGCAACCCCGGGCAGAGCTCGAACCTGCTGATAGAAATCAACTGCCAGTTTTGCCTGCGGGCCTTCTGAGAAACCTAACCCCAAGCCATAGCCGGTTGTTATGTCATTGCCGACGTTACCGTCCTCGATAGCCCTGCCTGTTGGTGCATCCGTTCCGCGATACGAAATGACGACATTGCCATTGGCAAACTGGTAAGCGACGGCGTAGAACCCCGCGTTTACTCCGTTTGTTCCTACTGTCACATCTGATTGCTTGATGATCGTAGCGTCACCAATCTGGTTGCTCAATCCCAGAAGCCCTTGATTATAACCCTGATCGTAAGCGTCCATTGCCAAAAGTGCGAGTTCGACATTTGTATCGGTCATCTATGCGATCCTATCTACTTGAAATTAAGAGGTTTAACTATTTCTTCGGTGCCCAAGGATCGCCTATCGGTGTGGTGGGGTCTAAACCCTGCCTAAAGTTCCCCGTACTTAAGTCATTTGAAAGTGGAGTTGGGACACTTCGCATTAGGCTCGTATCTCCATCAAGGGTAGCCCTCTTAGCCCGTAATTCCGAGAACCATAGCGGGAAGCGCTTTTCTATCCCGGTGGTGATGGGGTCTTTGGTGATTTCAAGTGAGGCGCGCGTGATCTTCACGCCCGGCCCGAAGGTTTTATCCATATGTTCAGGGTCAACCTGCTCAACCGACTTTGGGTCGTTGATGTCGGCGAAGCGCACGATCATGGGCAATCTGGTGAGAGGAAGATTAACTTTGCCGGAGAGCCCTTGAACGGCCGGGATCATGCCTCCAGGCTTAAGGTATTTGAAATAGTCTGGAAATGCGTGGAGTACGATGCTATCGGGAGCTGAATTTAGGTCTTTGCCTCGCTTCAGGAGCACAAATGCCGCCCCCCGGTCTCCCAAGTCGAGCGGGACGGCTTCGCCTTTTGGTATAGCGACATAATTGTTGTTGCATAGCAGGCAGTGCGGCTCTGCAAATAGAATTCCGATAACGCCCGAAGCGCTGAGAGGTTTGCCGTCAACTTCAGCTTCAACGGTCAAACGATAATGCAGCTCGTATTTTGGATAGATGTTCAGCCAAGCATAGGCGGCTGCGATTAGAGCGACGACGATCAAAGCGAATTTTTTCAAATTAAAATGCCCCATTCTCGGTCACAGCAAGACTTGCCTGGTTGACACCCTGCTCATGTGACCTGTTGAAATCGCTTGTGGCGCTGCTGGAGTTCCCACCATGCCAGAGTGCGTCAACGCCCATTAAGGCCCCCTCGTAATAGCTGTGGCTAGGCTGGTTTCCGATCAGCCCCTGAACGTCCTGCCAGAAATGATCATTGGAATTGTCAACGAAGTTTGGTGACGTATCTGTAATTGGATTTGTCTGCGGTGCTTGCATCAATCCGCCCGTGCCGGCTGGTGAGGGGTAGACAAAAGTGGTTGGAAAAAATCCCCCGGTTGCTGGCGCGCTGGAGGTGTCGTGAGTGCCTGGTTCTTTGACGCCAATTAGCAGTCCGCCGGTTTCAACTTTGCCGGGTTGATCGGCAAGCAAAGAGACTGGCGCGAGATAGCCGCCAGTCTTTGGAATTGTTATTTGCGGGGATATGCCAAAAAACCCGGGATAGGCCATCCCGTTCAAAAACGTTTGAGAACTGGCATAAATATCATTGCCGAAGGTTGGAGACTGCGCCGCATCTGCGGCTGCGATTACATTTTCCGCCCCGTTATCCGAAGCCTGAAAGCTACCTGTAGTTTCGTTAAACTGCGAGCGGTCCTTTGAGCGATCAAC
>JAYVYB010000383.1:0-1814 GCA_043784625.1 Methylovirgula sp. | reverse complement strand
GGTGCTCGTTTGGAAAGATCTTTGGTTTTTGCGGCCCTTCCGCTGTGGCGACCAAAACGACCGATCCAAAAAGAGTTTTGACGAAAGTAAAATCAGCCGAGACCACATCGGACTTTTGGATCATTTGCTCGCGGGTATTATCCTCAGCGTGAGAGCTTTCAGTTGGCAATATCCCTGCAAAAAGCGCTAGCATGCCGCATGTAACCCAAACCGACATGGTAAAGGGAGCACTTCCGATTACAAATCTAGACATATTTGCCATGAACACATTCCCTTCATGTTTTCAAAATTTGAACCAAAAGTAAAAGTGGAAAGAACCACTTCACTGCCCCAGAGCCTCGGGCAAACGTCGCGTAGAAGCTCTGGATTGCCGCGTCGCTTTCGCTTCTCGCAATGACGGGGCTGGGTGGCCACGCGCAGGAACAGCAGGTTGTCTGTCTGATTTATGAGCTCTTATACTTATCTTCTCGTAGAGGGAGAGGGAACCGGCTCACCCCCGTGGCAAGCTCTCGCCGAACGTTACCGCCTCGCCGTTCCCTCCTTGCACCAGCTCACCCTGCCACATTACCTTGTTGCCGCGCACAAATGTGCCGATGGGCCAGCCGGTGACCTTTTTGCCATCATAAGGGGTCCATTGGCTTTTTGAGGCGATCCACGCGTTGGTGATGGTCTGCTCGCGCTTCATATCAACAATGGTAAAGTCTGCGTCATAGCCCACGGCCATGCGGCCTTTATTGGCGATGCCGAACAGCCTTGCCGGGCCGGCGCTGGAGAGATCGACAAAGCGTTGCAGGGTCAGGCGGCCATTATTGACATGATCGAGCATGATCGGGACCAGGGTTTGCACACCGGTCATGCCGGAGGGGCTGTCGGGATAGATTTTGGCCTTTTCTTCCAGTGTGTGCGGCGCGTGGTCTGAGCCTAGGATATCGGCAATGCCTTGGGCAACCCCCTGCCAGATGGCGGCGCGGTGGGTCTTGTCACGGACAGGCGGGTTCATTTGCAGCAGCGTGCCCAGTTGCGCGTAATCATCGGCGCTCAAGGTGAGGTGGTGGGGCGTCACCTCGCAAGAGGCAACGTCTTTATGGTTGCTGAGAAACTGCATTTCATCAGCAGTGGAAATATGAAGCACATGGATGCGGGCGCCCTGCTCCCGCGCGATTTTGACCAGTCGCTGTGTGCAGGTGAGCGCGGCGACTTCATCGCGCCAAACGGGGTGAGAGCGCGCATCGCCTTGGATGCGCAGGTTTTTGCGCTCATTAAGGCGATATTCGTCCTCGGAATGGAAGGCGGCGCGGCGGCGGGTCTGGCCTAAAATAGCAGCAACGCCAGCGTCGTCCTCCACCAGCAAAGACCCGGTGGACGAGCCCATGAACACTTTGATGCCCGCCGCGCCGGGAAGACGCTCAAGCTCTGGAATATCACGCACATTTTCGCGGGTGCCGCCAACCCAGAAGGCGAAATCGCAATGCATCCGGCGGGTGCCGCGCTTGACCTTATCGGCCAGCGTTTCGGCGCTGATGGTGAGCGGATTGGTGTTTGGCATTTCGAAAACAGCGGTAACGCCGCCCATGACCGCCGCGCGGGAGCCCGATTCGAGGTCTTCTTTGTGCACAGCGCCCGGTTCGCGGAAATGCACCTGGCTATCAATGACACCGGGGAGGATGTGCAGGCCGGTGCAATCGATGGTTTCGCCCGCCGAAGCGCCGCCGAGACTGCCCATATGCGCGATGCGCCCGGCTCGGATACCGATATCGCCTAAGGCGATGCCATTGTGATTGACCAAAGTCGCGCCGCGCAAAATGGTGTCGTAA
>JAYVYB010000382.1:0-6743 GCA_043784625.1 Methylovirgula sp. | reverse complement strand
AGCGCCTCAAACTCCGGCAGTGCCGCCGCCGCTTTGGAACGCTTTTCGATAAAGCCGACCCGGACATTGCCCAACGCCTTTTGCAATTGCGCGTCACCCAGAGCCTCATGCGAATTGGCTTTGAACTGCGGCGTGGTGGAATGTGCGTTCATTGTTGCACCAAAAGTTTGAAGCCAAAGGCGAGCATAAGCCCTCCCGCAATCCGATCCAGCCAGGCGCTGGCTTTGTCAAAGCTCCGCCGCACCATCGGGCTGCTCACCAGAAAAGTCATCATGCAGTACCAGCAAAAAGAAATTGACGGCATCATGAACACCGCAAATACCTTGTAGCCGAGCGGCAGGGCAAAAGCCCCCGTCGCTGTAAAAATACTCATGAAATAGGCGATGCCTTTTGGATTGGTAATATTGGTGATGAAACCGGCACGGAGCGTTTCACCAACGCTGGCGCGTGAAACATTTTTCGCGACCGTCTCGCCCGAAAACCCAGCCCTGATGCTCTTATAGCCAAGCCAGAGCAGGTAGCTCCCCGAAATCAGCCGCATCAGTGTTTCGGCCAGCGGCACCGCAGCAATCACCGCGCCAAGGCCCGCAAGGCCCAGCGTTGCCCAGATAATTCCGGCAGGCCAAACGCCCATTGCCGCAATAATGCCAAGTCTCCGCTCGCGCAGTGCCGATTGCAACACCAACACGAAATTGGGCCCCGGTGTCACCGCAACGGCAATATGTGCCACGGCCAACGTCAGCAGAATGGAGGCCGGAGTCATGGTTTGCGCTCACTGGGGGGCGCGCCGATGGGCGGCAAGTCGCTCATACCAGCCAAAACTTCTGCAATATGCCGAACCTGTACGTTTGAACCTTGACGCGACAACTTCCCCGCCATGTTCATCAAGCACCCCAAGTCGCCTGCCAAAAGTAATTCCGCGCCGGAATTTGTGATGTTCTCGGTCTTTTTCGAAACGATCGAGTCAGAGATTTCGCTGTATTTCACCGCAAATGTGCCGCCAAAGCCACAGCATACATCATTTTCCGCCATTTCCTTCAGCGTGAGACCTTTCACGCTCGCCAGTAATTTGCGCGGTTGGTTCTGAATGCCAAGCTCCCGCAAGCCGGAGCAGGAGTCATGATACGTTGCGGTTGCGGCGTAGCTGGCCTCAACCGAAGTCACAAACATTACATCAGTCAGAAAGCTGATCAGCTCATGGCATTTGTCAGAAAAAGCTTGCGCCGCGCTGCGCATATTGGGGTCGTCGGCAAACAGTTCCGGATAGTGCTTGGCGATCATTCCGCCGCAAGACCCGGAGGGCGCTACAACATAGTCGACGCCTTCAAATGCTTTGATCACCTGAAGCGCAATCGCCTTGGTGGAAGCGCGATCACCGGAATTATACGCGGGTTGGCCGCAGCAGGTTTGTGACGGTACGCTCACCTCGCAACCGGCATCTTCCAGCAGTTTCACCGCCGCAAAGCCAATGCTGGGGCGTATCAAATCCACCAGACAGGTGACGAATAATCCGACTTTTGGTTTGGACTTAACGGTACTCAAAGTCTAGCTCCCGGGTAATCATCGCGCGGCCTTCACCCTTACTGTTATGCTAGCCTTTGAGCATCGCCGCAAGCACGGTCCCAAAATTTAAAGTAGCGCATTTGTTGGCAAGTCAATTACTGTGTACCAAGTTAACTGCTTGGCCCCAAGTCAATTACTGTGAACAGGCAGACACCGAAAGATTCAAATGACTGACGTCAAATTCTATCCGCCGCTCGTTTCTCACCCTCTGCGCGATGCGGTTTTGGGGGAGGTGCACGCCCGGCCATTTCATCTGGTCAAGTCACCGCGCCGGATGTTGCATTTTGCCTTCATGGTTGATGCGGCCGCTGCGGCGCAGGCTTTAGCGGCGCTGCAGGTGTTTTGCGCTGGACATAATGTGCCAATGCCCAAGGATGCGGCGCGACACCACCGTGTTGAATTTGCTCAGTTCGTGCTGCGTTTTGAATTGCACGCTGAATTTTGCACCTACACGTTTGGCTGCGATGGAGAAAGTGAAGCTGCATTTCTGCCGCGTTCTGAAGACATTATGTCGTTCACGCAATTTTTGCCGCAACCCGGTCCGCATCTGGTTTCGGTGGATTTGCATTTGATCAATGGCTTGAAGGACGATGACCTTGAGCTTGAAGCTTTGTTCGATCCGCTCAGCCTTGCTGCCAGCAAAGCGGCCAACAACAAAGCCATTGTCGCGACGGATTTTTCCATGCGGGACAATGGTTATGTGCGCATTCTTGTCGCCGATATTGGCATGACAAATTACCGCGCCGGGGCGCTTACCCAGCGGTTGCTTGAAATTGAAACCTATCGCACCTTGGCGTTGCTCGGCCTGCCGGAGGCGCACCGGCTCAGCCCCGCGGTGCAAGACGTGGAAGAGTCGCTCACCCGAATTGTTCACTCCATGACCAAGACCGGAGGGCTTGCCTCTGACCGCTCTTTGTTAGATGAACTCACCAGCCTTTCGGCCCAGCTTGAGGCAGACAGCGCCAGCGCAAATTTCCGCTTTCGCGCCAGCGCCGCCTATGATGACATCGTCTCGCAAAGGTTGATCGCGTTAGGCGAGGATACGCTCAAGGAGCACTCATCGTTGCGGGCGTTCCTGTCACGCCGCATGGCCCCCGCCATGCGCACCTGCGCTATGTTGCAGGACAGGCAAGCCAAGCTTTCCGAAAAACTTGCCCGCGCGACAAACCTGCTGCGCACCCGTGTTGATGTGGAGATTGAGCAGCAAAATCAGTCGGTTTTAACCGCAATGAACAACCGCGCCCGCATGCAATTGCGCCTGCAACAAACGGTGGAAGGGTTATCTGTTGCGGGACTTTCCTACTATATCGTAGGTTTGGCGAGTTATGTCTTTAAGGGCTTAAAGGAAGTCGGTTGGCTGCCGTTTGACCCCGGTCTTGCCACTGCCATCGCAGTTCCTGTTGCGGTGCTGGGTGCCGCCTATGTTGTTCGCCGCATCCGCAATGCGCATGATGTCGCATAGGTAATTTCATCTGGCGGAAAGCTCAACTCTTGCCAACACGCCTAAAAGCGCGAAATGATGGCATCGGAGAATTCACATGAACGCCATTCCCTTCCCAATTCCAGACGCTTCGATCGTGGCACGTCGGGACGCAATAATTGCCGGGCTTGCCCGCTTGGTGCCCTTCGAAAATCTGGTCACCACCCTCGATGAGCGGCGCGCCTTTGAAACAGACGCCCTCACCGCCTATCGCCGTGTGCCGCTTGCCGTCGTGCTGCCGCGCAACACCGCCGAGGTAAGTGAAATTTTGAAATTTTGCCATGCCAACGGCGTCAAGGTCGTGGCGCGCGGGGCGGGCACGTCGCTGGCAGGTGGCGCAATCCCGCTGGAAGACAGTATTGTAATCGGCGTCGCCAAAATGAATGCCATTTTGGACGTGAATTTTCCTGATCGCACCATGAAAGTGCAGGCGGGCATCACCAATCTTGCCATCTCCAGCCACATCTCCGACCGGGGCTTCTTCTACGCGCCCGATCCGTCGTCGCAATTGGCTTGCACCATCGGCGGCAATATCGCCATGAACTCCGGTGGCGCGCACTGCCTGAAATACGGCGTTACGGTGAATAATATCCTGGGTGTAAAAATTGTGAAGATGGATGGCACGATTCTGGACATTGGCGGCGAGGCGCTGGACGCAGACGGGCTGGATTTTCTCGGGCTGATTGTTGGCTCAGAGGGTCAGCTCGGCATCGTAACCGAGGCAACAGTTCGAATTTTGCGCAGCGCGGAAGGTGCGCGCCCGGTGTTGTTTGGCTTTGAAGATGTGGAGGCGGCTGCCGCCTGCGTCGCGGCCATAATTGGCGCGGGTATCATTCCGGTGGCGATGGAATTCATGGACAAAATCGCGATTGAGATTTGCGAGGCTTTTGCCCACGCCGGATACCCGATGGATTGCGATGCGCTGCTCATTATTGAGGTCGAGGGCTCGGATATTGAAATGGATGCCCAACTCGCGCGCATCGTTGCAATCGCCAAACAACACGGCGTCAAGGTGGTGCGCGAAAGCCAAAGCGCCATGGAAGCTGCTGCAATTTGGAAGGGCCGCAAATCCGCTTTTGGCGCAACAGGGCGTGTGGCCGATTACATCTGCATGGACGGGACAGTGCCAACCTCGCAGCTTTCCTATGTGCTGAAACGCACCCATGAGATCGTCCGCTCGTACGGCTTGCGCGTTGCCAATGTCTTCCATGCCGGAGACGGCAATATGCATCCGCTCATCATGTACAATGTCAATGATCCGGCAGAGCAGGCCAAGGCCGAAAGTGCAGGCCATGACATATTGAAACTCTGCGTTGACGTTGGGGGCTGCCTTACGGGAGAGCATGGTGTCGGTATTGAAAAGCGCGACCTGATGCGACACCAATATTCCGACATTGACCTCGCACAGCAGCGCCGCGTTGTTGCTGCCTTTGACGGGTTGGGCCTGCTCAATCCGGGTAAGGTTTTTCCCCTGGATATGTAACTCTACCCCCTCCCTTTGCCTCCGCCGTTGGCGCGGGAGAGGGGGCGGCACTGTACCGCCCCCGCTCCCATGAAATGGGGGAGGGATGGGGAGGGGGCTTTAAAAAGAAGTAAAGATGCAAACTCACACCCCCGCCACTGAAGCCGCTGCCGCCGAAATCATCCGCTCCGCCACCTCGCCGCTATCTATCCAAGGCGGCGGTAGCAAGCAGATGCTTGGCCGTCCCGCATCGGGAGATATTCTCTCGTCAAAAGGACTCACCGGCATCACCCTGTTTGAGCCAAGCGAAATGGTGATTTCCGCCCGCGCGGGAACGCCGCTCGCCGAAATTGAAGCCGCTGTCGCCGCCAAAGGGCAGATGCTGCCGTTTGAGCCGATGGATTTTTCTGCGCTTTTTGGCACAGGCGTGCCCGCCACCGCTGACCAATCTACGATAGGGGGCATGGCCGCCTGCAATCTCTCCGGCCCGCGCCGTATCCAATCGGGAGCGGCGCGCGACAGCATTTTGGGTTTGCGGCTCATCAACGGTAATGGCGAGCTTGTCAAAACCGGCGGCCGGGTGATGAAAAACGTCACCGGATTGGACTTGGTGAAAATCAATTGCGGTGCATTCGGAACCTTGGCCTTTATCACCGAAGTCACTTTAAAGCTGCTGCCGGTTCCGCAACAGGCCGTGACCTTGGTCATAAAGGGGCTGAACGATGCGGAGGCAGTCGCGGCGCTTTCCACCGCGCTCGGCTCGCCTTTCGAAATCAGCGGTGCGGCGCATTTGCCGTCCGGCCTCGGCCGCGATATCTCCCGAACCTTGATGCGGCTTGAAAACTTTGAGGCTTCAATAAGTTACCGGGTGGGGGAGCTGCGTAAAATCTTCGATCAATACAGCGACATAAACTTGCTTGAAGGCGAAGCTTCAAACAGACTGTGGCGCGGCGTGCGAGACGTGGAGTTCCTCTCCAATCCGCCAAGCACTATCATTTGGAAAATCTCCTGCGCCCCAAGCAAGGGCCCCAAAATCATGGCGGCGTTGCAAGCCCTCGGCGGCAGGCATTTTTATGACTGGGGCGGCGGCCTGATATGGCTAAGTTTGAGCGAGCCCCACACAGATGCCGTGCGCGCCGCTGTGACCCAGTTTGGCGGCCACGCCACTTTGGTGCGGGCTCAGGAAAGCGTCCGCGCCAGCGCTGCGGTGTTTCAACCGCTCTCCGCGCCACTGTTGGCGCTGACCAAAAGTGTGAAGGCCAGCTTTGACCCGCGCGGTATATTAAATTTTGGCAGAATGGTTGAGGGCGTCTGATGCAAACGAATTTCACCCCGGCCCAGCTTGCCGACAGCCATATGGCGGCTTCAGAAAAAATCCTGCGCACCTGCGTCCATTGCGGATTTTGTACTGCAACCTGCCCGACATACGTGTTGCTGGGTGACGAACTCGACAGTCCGCGTGGCCGGATTTACATGATCAAGGACATGCTGGAAAACAATAAACCAGCCACAAAGCAGGTGGTCAAGCACATTGATCGGTGCTTGTCCTGCCTCTCCTGCATGACCACGTGTCCCTCCGGCGTCAATTATATGCACCTGATCGACCATGCACGCGCCCATGTTGAGCAGACCTACAACCGGCCGCTGACCGACCGCCTGTTCCGCGCCGTTCTGGCAAATTTGATGCCCTATCCCAACCGCTTCCGGCTGATGTTGCTGGGTGCGGTGGCAATGCGGCCGTTTCGCTCTTTGATTGGCAAGCTCCCCGTTATCGGTGCGCGTGCTTATGCGGCGCTTGATCTTGCGCCGTCCTCGTTGCCGGGGCGCGTTGCTGATCAAAAGCCGCAGACGTTTAAAGTCGCAAAGCCGATCAGGCGCGTCGCGCTGCTCGGTGGTTGTGTTCAACCGGTGCTGAAATCAAACATTAACACCGCGACAATTGAGCTGCTTAACCGTCTTAATGTCGAAATAGTCCTTGCACACGGCGGCATCCGGTGGCCGTGCCCGAGGTGCCGATGCACCTCGATGCGCTGCTGGCCGACGAACCGTTGACGGGCGGGCTGGCGCCGATGCTCGGCTCGAAGCACTTGCGCGTGGTGTCGGTGCGCGGCTTCCCGACCTCGACCTGGCCCGGGCTGCTTGACGACCTGAACCGGCTGGGCTTCGCGTACCGCTGGAGCACACGCTTCCTGTGCCTGGACAAGGCCGAGGCGGAACGCGAACTGGGGCGCTTGCGCC
>JAYVYB010000381.1:0-5977 GCA_043784625.1 Methylovirgula sp. | reverse complement strand
TGGACATGACAGGTACTCAAGACGGTTACTTCTAGCAGTTGCTACAGACTGAACATTTTGAGTGTTTCACATATCTATTAATATTTTAGGGGTCGGTTTGTTGTGGCTAAGTTGCGTGCAAACGGGCGAGGAGCGCGGAACGTTCCCCTTTTTCCCCTGAACGTGGCATAAATAGCGAAAGCGAATCAGTTCGCAAACGGAAGCAAACTATGGACGACGGTGATCTTTTCGGAGGCCTTGGTGCAGAACCGATGGCGCAAAAGGCAGATAGCGGCAAGGTAAAGGCCGCTGCAGCGCCTAAACTTACTCTGCCAAAAACCGATATTACCAAGCCGGAAACCTATGACGCCTCTTCAATTGAGGTGCTCGAGGGGCTGGAGCCGGTGCGCCGTCGCCCCGGCATGTATATCGGCGGCACCGACGAGGCCGCATATCATCATTTGTTTGCCGAGGTGATTGATAACTCGATGGACGAAGCTGTGGCGAAACATGCCACGTGGATTGATGTGTCGATCGAGCCGGACGACTGGATTTGCATCACGGACAACGGGCGCGGCATTCCAGTGGATCCGCATCCGAAATTTCCGGATAAGTCGGCGCTGGAAGTGATTATGACCACGCTGCATGCCGGCGGCAAGTTCGATTCAGGTGCCTATGAGACCTCCGGCGGTTTGCACGGCGTGGGTGTTTCGGTGGTAAATGCGCTGTCCTCCCGGCTTGAGGTGGAAGTTGCGCGCGGGCAGATGCTCTATGCGCAGGCGTTTGAACGCGGCCATGCGGTTAGCGCCCTGCAAACGCTGGGTAAGGTGCAAAATCGCCGGGGCACCAAGGTTCGGTTTAAGCCGGACGTGCAGATTTTTGGCAAGGAGCTGCATTTTAAGCCGGACCGGCTGTTTAAGATGACCCGCTCGAAAGCGTATCTGTTCAGCGGCGTTGAAATCCGCTGGCATTGCGCGCCGGAACTTCTGAGCGAGGGCGGCACCACCCCCGCCGAGGCGGTGTTTCATTATCCCGGCGGCCTGAAAGACTACCTGGCCAATGAAACCAAAGACGTTGACCTGGTCACTGACAGCATGTTCACCGGCAAGGTGGAAAAGGCCAAAGGTCATGGCTCGGTGGAATGGGCGGTGTCTTGGCTGGCGGGTGATGACGGCTATGTGCGGTCATATTGTAACACCATTCCCACGCCCGACGGCGGCAAGCACGAGGACGGTATGCGCTTTGCGCTGCACCGCGCCCTCAAGGATCACGCTGAGCGCATTGGCCAGACCAAGCGCTTTGCCGCGGTGACCATTGACGACGTCATGCTGACCTGCGCGGCGATGATTTCGGTGTTTATCCGCGAGCCGGAATTCCAAGGCCAGAACAAAGGCCGCTTGATGACCGTGGAGGCGACGCGCATTGTTGAAGGCGCGATGCGCGATGCGTTTGATCATTGGCTGGCGGCCGCGCCATCGCAAGCGCTGAAGCTGCTCGAATGGTCGATGGAGCGTGCCGACGACCGTTTACGCCGCCGCGCTGAAAAAGAGGGCATGCGCAAAACCGCCGTGCGCAAATTACGGTTGCCGGGTAAGTTGACCGACTGTTCCAACAATGGCGCGGCAGGGTCTGAATTGTTTATTGTTGAGGGCGACTCGGCGGGCGGCTCGGCCAAGCAGGCGCGCAACCGCGCCAATCAGGCCATTTTGCCGCTTAGAGGCAAAATCCTCAATGTGGCGTCGGCCACGCGCGACAAGCTGGCGGCAAACCAGCAAATCTCTGATCTGGTGCTGGCACTGGGCTGCGGATCAGCCTCGCACTATAAGGAAGCGGACTTACGCTACGAAAAAATCATCATCATGACCGACGCGGACGTTGACGGCGCGCATATTGCGTCGTTGCTGATCACGTTCTTTTATCGGCAAATGCCCAAGCTGATTGAAAATGGCCATCTGTTTCTCGCTGTCCCGCCGCTCTATAAATTGACGCAGGGCAGCAAAACCACATATGCGCGCAATGAGGCGCATCGCGATGAATTGATCAGCAGCTTTTTCAACGCGCGCGGAAAAGTTGAAATCAGCCGGTTTAAGGGCCTAGGCGAAATGATGGCGCATCAGCTCAAAGAAACCACCATGGATCCGGGCAAACGCACCTTGCTGCAAGTGACAAATGCTGTGGCGGATGCGGCTGGCACGGCGGACTCGGTGGAGCGCTTGATGGGAAATAAGCCGGAAGCGCGGTTTAACTTCATTCAGGAACGCGCGGCGTTTGCCAGCGAGTTGGTGGATATTTGAGCAGGGATTACAAAACTTTAACTTGAAGCATTGCGGCCAGAGCTATTCTTTAAACGGTATTGGGCAGGAGACTTGAATGCGTGACATAGAAAATCAGAAATATTCGGGGATGGCGATGTTTCTGCATTGGGTGATGGCTCTAATGATCATCGCCAATATTGCCATCATCAAATATATGCAAACTTTGCCGCGCGCCGAAAAGGGACCTTTTTATTATCAGCATGAGGCGATCGGGACGACCGTACTGATCCTTATTTTGTGGCGGCTGTATTGGCGGCTAACGCATAAGCCACCAGCGCTGCCTGCCTCCACAACCGGACTTGCCGCCCTGGCAGCCCATGCCGGACATTGGACGCTTTACGGCATGATGATCCTGGTACCACTGACAGGGTTTTTGCAGGTTAGTCTGTATGGCAGCCCTATCGGCTTGTGGCTTTTTTCAATTCCAAGTCAGTTTACCGCAGATAAGGTTTTAGCAAAGAGTTTCAGCGGATTTCACGATATTCTTGGCAATTTACTGATGTTTTTGGTGGCCGGGCATATTGTGTTTGCGTTGATCCACCAGTTTTACAAGCGGGATAAGCTTATTTCGCGAATGATGCCCTGAAGCAATTTTCAAACCATGCCTATAGTTTTTCGCTCAATCTATCGAAAATTGACGGATCATTTACACTAAGTCTTTACCATAATCTCGACAGGAATTGTTGAGGTTTGGTATGGACTTGGTGAGATCATTTTTGGCGAGCAGAAGCGGCTCCGCACTCGAAAAATTTGCTTTTGGCGCCGTGCTGGTCATGCTCGCCAGCCTTGCCAGCGCCAGCCTGCTGACCAGAATCGCCTCCAACGGCGCACACTCGGCCATGGCACGGCAGCAAACTCAGCCAGACCCGCGCTATGTTGAGCTTGGATCCTTGGGTCCGGCGGTTAAAAAGGGCCCGAATTTCAACAATATTGACTCAACTCCGACCGGAACTGTGGCTCTGAGCACAGGGCGCACCATTGTGCTAGACCCCTGCACCGGCAAGAGCAAATGATTGACTTTACTGGTGTTTCGGCATAGGGCAGCAGGGATACCGCAGCTATGTGCGCGTGCGGTGTCTTGCTTCGCCGACGCCTTAAGGTTTGTGGAGCCGCGATCTTCCAAATACTGTGGTATAACGATGAGTGTACTTTCAGGTTTGGCTGAGCCTTCCCAGCGCTCCGGAATATAAATTAACATGCATTTTAGTGACCTTGGACTGAGTGAAAAAGTCTTATCGGCCGTAACAGCCTCCGGTTATACCACCCCTACCCCAATCCAGCAGGAAGCCATTCCTTATGCGCTTGCCGGCCGCGACGTGTTGGGAATTGCCCAAACAGGCACGGGCAAAACCGCCGCTTTCACGCTGCCGATGCTGTCGCGCTTGGAAAGCGGACGTGCCCGCGCGCGGATGCCGCGTACGCTTATTTTAGAGCCGACGCGCGAATTGGCAGCGCAGGTTGAAGAAGCCTTCATAAAATATGGTGTCAACCATAAGCTTTCTGTGGCGCTGCTGATTGGCGGTGTTTCTTTTGCCGAGCAGGAAGCCAAGATTATGCGCGGCGCAGACGTGTTGATCGCTACGCCCGGCAGATTGCTCGATTTTGCCGAGCGCGGCAAACTCCTGCTGACTGGCATCGAGATTTTGGTGATCGACGAAGCGGACCGCATGTTGGACATGGGTTTCATTCCCGACATTGAACGCATTTGCAAGCTGGTTCCGTTTACGCGGCAAACACTGTTTTTCTCGGCAACTATGCCGCCGGAAATCACCCGTTTGACAGAGCAGTTTCTGAGCAACCCGGCACGTGTCGAGGTGGCCAAGGCCGCATCAACTGCGGCGACTATTACGCAAGGCTTGGTTAAAACCCGTAAAGAGGCAGGCGACAAGCGTGATATGCTGCGCCGTCTGGTGCGCGGGGCAAAAGACTTGAAAAACGCCATCGTGTTTTGCAACCGCAAGTCTGATATTGCTATTGTGCACAAATCGCTGGCAAAGCACGGCTTCCCTGTTGGCGCATTGCATGGCGACATGGACCAGCGCGCGCGCATGGTTTCGCTTGATGCTTTCAAAAACGGCGCTGTCGATTTGCTGGTATGTTCCGATGTTGCGGCGCGCGGGTTGGATATTCCCGATGTCAGCCACGTGTTTAACTATGACGTGCCCACCCATCCGGAAGATTATGTCCACCGCATCGGCCGCACCGGCCGCGCCGGGAGGCTTGGCACCGCGATAACGTTGGTCACGCCCGCCGACCAAAAATATATCGACGCTATTGAAAAGCTGATTGCGCGCAAGATTGACTGGATTGAACAACCCGAAGGCGCTGCAGCTGAAGAGGCGCAGAGCGACGCGGTTGCCGAAACAGATGTAAGGCGCTCGCGCCGGAACGGCGGCTCAAACCGTCCGCGCCGCGCCAGCGAAGAGACAACCACGCACGATCCGGACAAGGCTGAACAGCCACGACAGGGCTCTTCACGCTCTGAACCCAGATTGGCGCGACAACACAATGAGCCCGCTCCGGAGCGCCGCCCGGATGCTTCACGCACCGCTCAGCCGCGCCAAGAGCAGGCAAAACAAGAGCAGCCGCGACAGGAGCGACCCCGGCAGGAACAGTCCCGACAGGAGCGGCCCAGGCAGGAGACTCCCCGCCACGGGCAGGCGCAACCCTCGATGCCGCGTCAAGACCAGCCGCGCCAGAATCAACCGCGCCAAGATCAACCGCGCACAGGTGGCGAACGCCGTCCGCGCTATGAAGAAGACGACCACAGTGTCATTGGATTTGGTGATCATATGCCCGGGTTTTTGATGCCCGCGAAAAGCAAGTAAAGCTTCTGCAAATATTATGGCCCCATTTCGGGGCCATTTTTTGTGGAACAAATGCGATGCCCTCACGTTGTTGGTCGTAACGTCTTAGGGAGAGTCGCGATGAAATCGTCTGATAAATCCAAAGGGCAACAGCCCGAAGTTCTGGCTGGCCTTGCCGCAGCAACCAAAAACAACGGCGAACAGCCTGGTGATCACGTTTTGACCGCCACGCCGCAAACCAAACCGATTCCAACCAACCCTTCGCAAAAAGCGGATGCGGCGACCAAAGTTTTACGCGAAGGCGTAACCGGCAAAAATCAGGGTGCCAAGGCCGCTGTTGAGAAACTTCCGGACCGGACCCACATGCAGCCGCGCAAGTAGACGCGCCGGCAATTTTCGGCTCGAAAGCAGCCTTTTTCACTCAAACTCAACCGCGCATGTCGGCAGACGCCTATGGACATTGCGCCTATTTTGGAAAGTTCAGATGCCAACACATTCAAACTTAGCCGACGACAGCACCAACAAATTCTGGTCGATGCTGGCCTCTTTTCGCAGCTGTATGTTGGTTTCGCGCCACGGTTCGGCGCTGCATGGTCGTCCTATGGCTGCCTTGGTGCGGCGCGAAGAAGGCTGTATCTATTTTTTGACGGACAAGCACTCTTTGAAAGACGCCGAAATTTCGGAGAATCCGAATGTCTATCTGGCGTTTTCTGACGGTGGCTCCAAGCACGTCTCGGTTTATGGGATGGCAACGCTGGATGACAACAGCGTGCTGATTCAAAAGCTCTGGAGCCCTGCGGCGCAGGCGTTTTGGCCGAACGGGCCGGATAATTCCGACGTCGTGTCGATTCGGGTAACGCCGGAAAGCGCCGAATA
>JAYVYB010000380.1:0-2580 GCA_043784625.1 Methylovirgula sp. | reverse complement strand
GGCCAGCGCATTATCCTGACGCAGATAGAGCGACAGCCGCAAATAGATGATTGACGCCATCTCATCGCCCTGCTGCCCACCGGCCGCCCCGAGGCCATATAGCACTTCGGCAGCGCCGTCCTGAACCGAATTGATCAAGCCTGGCAATGACTTACCAGCTTTGAGATCGGCCATGGCGCGCACAACAATCGGATGGCGCGGCAACAATTTATCAAAGCTTTCGTAGAGCTTCAAAGCGCCGTCCGTGTCGGTTTTGGACATAAGCCGGGCGAAGCTGTCCACTAGCCGCAAGGTTTTGGCGTCGGCACCGTAGGCGGTGCGCAAATGGGCAATGGCAGCTTCGTGATTTCCTGCTAACTCATTGATCATGCTGACATGATAGTCGCGGAAAATTTGCAAACCGCGATCATTGAGCTTTTCAACCTGCGCCAAGGCGCTTTTGGTGCGGCCCTTGCCCGCCTCTGCCCAAGCCGACAAAAGTACGGCGGTGGCGTCGCGGCTGGCGGCAATTTCCTTGGCCAAATATTGCTTGGCAGTGTCATATTTTTTATCGTGGATGGCCTGCACGGCGAGGGCAAGGCGGGCGAGGCCCGATTTTGGATTAACTCTAAGCTCTTGTTTTGCAATGGCAAAAGCCGCATCCATGTCGCCATTGGCCAAGGAAGCCAAAAACCCGCGCTCGATTAATTCTCGATTTTTAGGATCATCGCGCAACGCTTCCTGAAAAAACGTCGAAGCGGCAAAAGTGTCTTTATCGGCGCTGGCAACGAGGGCTGCGAGATAATTTCCGGCGCGGGTGTCGCCCACCTCAAAAGGTGTGGCAATGGCCAGCGATTCGCGGGCATGAACGGCGGAGAAGCCCAGAAGAGGCAAAAAAACACCAGCAAAAACAAGCTTATAGGACAATTTTGCCAAGGGGCACCCTTTCAACGGGTCAAAATATATATGTGGGGCTGAGATAGTCCGCAGCCAAGGCCGCATGTCAAGTTTTTGCGCTGAATTTTGGCAATTAGTAGCCCGCGCCCGCATTGGCGCGACGCCGCAGCATGGCAAAAAGACGCGCCGGCTCACAATCCGTGCCTCAAGACTAAACAAACGATGGCGCAACACGGCCAGAAAGCGGTCAAAGCTGGCCAGAGGGAAAAGAGGCCTTTTGCCCACGCTTGATACTTGCAAAAAAGCGCCTGTCTGCGTTCCATCCCCCCCCTTGTGAGCCGCGCTGTCCCGTGGTTGATTGCCTTGTCAAACGGGGGCAAAGGTCATGCGGATGGGTAGTTTTACCAGATTGGTTTTTGGTGGTATTGTCACTGCCAGTTTGGTGGCATCGTCGGCGATGGCTTTCGGGCGAGGTAACGTCCCGCTTTTTGCGCTTCACACCGACGACCCTCGCGTTATTTCCGTTGCCATGAACCCTGTTTGCGAAGAATTGCAAAAGGAAATGACCGCGGCCGAGGCCGCAACAGACAAGCTCGATGCGCTGTTACCCACGCCGCCCGCAACCCATTGGGAGCCAAATTCGCCGCAAGCCAAAGCTTTGTGTGACGGATTTCGTGAGATATCGAACCATTCCAGCAAGGTTTTGACGCTGAGCAAAACTGCTATCGATGTTTGCAAAGGCACAGAGATGGAAACCTCGCAGGAAGATTATGACCGAGCCAAAACCTTGGCCGGAGCGATGGACAAAAACATCGCTGCCACCTGTGGCGGGAAATAGCGGTTATGAAGAAACCCGATTACGGCATCGATGCGCCCGGGCTTGCCACAGGCTTTCTGCTAGGCGGGATTTGCACTTTCGCGTTGGCTTTGGCAATGGGACAATTTGGCGGCAGCCAGACGTGGAGTGTGTTGGCGACAGCTGTTTTTACGTTTTTAGGGATTTACCTCTCCGGCATGGGCTGCCTGATGGTGGTTTGGAGCAAAATCATCAAGCTCAAAACCCGCGAAACCATGCTTGATGACGTTGCATGGCGCGGCGACGAGCGGGTTTTGGATGTGGGCTGCGGGCGCGGGCTGATGCTGATTGGCGCGGCCAAGAGACTGAAAAGCGGCAAGGCCGTTGGCATCGATATTTGGCAGCCGAAAGACCAATCTGCCAACGGGCCGCAAGGGGCGCTTGAAAATGCGCGACTTGAAGGTGTTTCAGACCGGGTTGAGATCGAAACCGGCGATGCACGTGCCCTGCCCTTCGCCGATGCCAGCTTTGATGTGGTGATGTCGCATTGGGTGGTGCACAATTTGGACAGCGAGGCTGAGCGGACCTTGGCACTGTGCGAAATGGTGCGGGTATTGCGCTTTGGCGGCAACCTGATTTTGGCGGATATCGAACACCGCGACGCTTACTTAGCGGCGCTGCGAAGCTTGGGTCTGGTTGAGTGCCGTATAGAAGTTAACCCGCTCTTGGACAAGGTTCTGGGCGCGGTGAGTTTCGGCAGCTTCCGCCCGGCCACAATTTTTGCGAAAAAGGCGAGGTTGCATTAGGCCTCGCCCTTTAACCATCCTTATTTTCCCCACGCCTTTTTGAGTAAAGCGTCCAATGCCAGTGGCCCCGGGCCAAATTTGATCAAATACAGCAACGCCACG
>JAYVYB010000379.1:0-2416 GCA_043784625.1 Methylovirgula sp. | reverse complement strand
GCGTCTTGTCATAATTGCTCCTGTTCCCGGCAGCTTACGCCGCTTTCGAGCAGAAATCCCACTTATCCCGGCTGTTCAGATTCCCCAGACCACCTCTCTAGTTTGCAGGTTAACAGCTTTGCAAGATTGCGCAGCGGAGGAAAACGGCTCCAGTGGTTTCTAAAAAAATATACGTTAGAACCGCCCTCTCCTTGGCTATCACCTCTATGACAGAATACTCCTAAAGATCCGTCTTTAAATTCATCACCAAGTGCGATTTGTGCAAATCCCCTACGTCGGACGATTAGCAGTTTCGAGCCATCAAACCGCCGATAAAGCTCGAAATGACGGCTCGCCTTAATATTTCTATGTCCGCCTGCAACAGTCAAAACAGAATTGGGATCACCGTCGACATAGCTCGACTTTAGGCGACAACGCATTTTATCCTCATCTTGGATCCCAGGAGAAAGGTTCATGCCTTGTGGATAATTGACATCTGCAAACCAAAATTCGTCAACGACCGACAGAAAGGGAGTCATGATTTCTTCCAAATCATTAGCTGCACAAGGATAAAATAACGGTCGACCTTTGATCGCTTCAAGCCAGTTGGGTTGGATGTACCATTCTCCCATTAGCAGATCCTTCTAAACATTGTTATTAACAGCCATGACAATGCCCGAGTTTAACGTTCCTCTTAGCTGAGCGGTCATGCGGCAAGTTTTTCAAGTTTGCCAAGAATTTTCTTCTCAAAATTCATTGGGCTGAGATAGCCCAATTTCGAATGCGTTCTGCGGTGGTTGTAGAAGCGAAGCCAGTCCGTGACTGAATAGCCCCTAGAATTATATACATCTTGTCCCAAAAAACGAGGCAAGGCCAATTTCATGGAAGAATTTAAACAGGATGAGGTTTAGTAGATCACCGAACACTTAGTCGCAACAGACTCACAAGATCCTTGTCATTCACTTACAGGCTCAAATCGACGGCCGTCCACACGGAATTCGAGCAAATCATCGTCCCGATATGTTCCAATCACGAGGGTGAGCGGCTCCGCGAAATAAGGGCTCGCCGCTGAGGTCTCAGCTGGATCAAAGATCGGCATCGGCAGTACTGCAGTTACAATCGCTGGCTCTCCATTCTCCGGAAATTTTCTGTTCTTGAGGCCTGGTTTCCATTGAACGAACTGACCCTTGATAAAAGAGTTATGGCTATCAATCCGCTCTGCCAACATTCTCAGTTTTTGTTTCTGAATTGTTACAGGGTTTTCGGTCTGTGTTTCGTCCGCTAAGCGGATGGCCGAAAAATTTTGGTTGATTTTATCATTGCGCACCATAGCTCCTTTTGGCTCGACATAATGCAATTACCATCGCATCCTTTAACGTCAGAAGCGGACGTAAGAGAAGAACCGTATGGCCGCTCCACGGCATATTTACTATGATCTGGGTATGTTGCGTTCAGGGGGATTGAGCGACACCTGTCCTAAGTTGGAGGTCGCGCCGTATTGAGCTTGTTTTGCTTCTGCACTCAACAAACGCTCTAGGTGTCGAATTCCTGACCTTTAAAAAACGAAGCGATGATCTCACCACGGGAGGGATCAGTCGAGCCACGTTGCTTAACGAGTGAGAGCACCGGCCAGAACGGAGGGGACGAAGGCACAAATCAGCCAACATCGCCGTTCCGACATACGTATCGGCGAGCCCTTGATTGCTAAAAAATGCGCTCGATCGTAAGTTTCATGTCATTGCGCCAGATACAGGCTTGGGTGACCAGACTTCAAACCTATATCAAAATCTACGAAGGGTTTTCATGCCTGGATGCCGTTATTGGCTGTTTTTCAGGGTATCGTCGGCCTAGCTATGGAATGAGACGGTTTAGGCGTGGGAGCATTTTGTCGACCCAAAAGCCAATGAAGAACTGATAAATATTGTTCCTTTCACTTCAATTCTTCCCATTTTTAAAGAAGGACTGGTAGTTAACCTTGTTGGAAAGCATGGGACGGCCACCGCACTTCAGGTCACACCTTAGACCGGTAGGCCAAATCCACCGGCCCCCTGCCTTCGAGCAAGCGAAGGCCTTCTGCTTCCAAAACGACGCAAGTAAGGCGCCCAGAACGATATGCGCCCGTGTCTACATTGATGCGATTTGGTAGTACGAGGGGCTCCGGCATGAGAGTATGACCATGAACGATGAGTGCCCCATGCCAGGCCTGACTTCCACTAAACTCATCTCGGATCCAACCACTAGTGGTTTGACCGCGGCAATGATTTTGTTTGGATCGGCTTTCCAGACGAATGGCATTGGCTTTTGATTATACTCGGCGACAAAGCGATTGATGGTTGCTTGGAGATCGACGACGGAGTGAAAGACGCCATATTTTAGGCTACGGCGGGTCAGCTTGGCGAAGAACCCCTCAACGGCATTGAGCCACGAGCATGATGTT
>JAYVYB010000378.1:0-1820 GCA_043784625.1 Methylovirgula sp. | reverse complement strand
CGGTGATTTGGGGCCAAAAGATCAATATTATGTAATTGATCATCACCACCTATGCTTGGCTCTATTGCTGGAAGACGTAAAAGACATCGCGGTCACCGTTGTTGCGGATCTTCGCAAACTCGACAAAGAGCATTTCTGGAACGTTCTTGATGATCGCGGCTGGATGCACCCGTTTGATGCAAACGGAAAGCGAAAACCCTACGAAGACTTACCCAGAAAAATATCTGACCTGCAAGACGATCCATATCGCAGTCTTGCCGGTGAATTGCGCCGTATCGGCGGCTTCGCAAAAGACACGACTCCATTCAGCGAATTCATTTGGGCGCATTTTTTGCGCCATCGCGTTAAACCGAAACAAATCGATGCCGATTTTTCCGGAGCTATTGAACAAGCATTAAAACTCGCTAAGAGTAGTGATGCGGATTATCTTCCCGGTTGGTGTGGTGCTGCGTCCCGGGACTAACCTGCAAGGTAAAAATAGTGGCTGATGCGCCACCAGGTTATGCAATCAGCCTGCTTCATATGGATGAATAGCGCATATCGGCTTGACCATGGTGCATCTTCCACTTTGTTTGGCTCGCCGGATTATTCATGTAGGGATATTGCGCAGTGGAAATCTGATTGCTATTCTATGGCAAGTTTGAGTTGGGAGGAACTTATGAAAAAGCTACTAGTGAAAATCGCCATGGCATTGGCCCTGATTTTGGCTGCCCCCGTTATTGGGCTTGCAGCCGATCTAATCGACATTAACACAGCAACAAAAGCTCAACTTTCCACGTTAAAAGGCGTCGGGGACGCTCGAGCAGAGGCAATAGTCAAGGGCCGTCCTTATAAAGGCAAGGATGACTTGCTTGCCAAAGGTATTGTGCCGGAAAACGTCTATAAGGACATCAAAGAGTTGATTGTTGCCAAGCAGAAATAGATCTGTTGATGATGTAGCTGCTAAGTTTTTGGCAGCATCCGACGCTAATTCGGTGGCACTTTATGGATCGACAGACAGCCGAACCAGACTTTTTGTCAACAAGTGAAGTAACCAACGGAAGCGATTTCCGATTTACTGGTCGCCCGCCGGTATACACACCGTACGTGTGATCCGATTGGAATGGGGCGAGAAACCAACAGCGTTATATCTTCCATTCCGAACCTTCAATTAGAAACAGCCTGTCTCGCGACAGACCGCTTGACATCAAAAATTCACTTATAAACTGCTGACATTGAGTTACATCGGCTGCCCGTTTGGAGCCAACACAGGGGCTACGCGATTTTGTCGTTGCTCTTCGAGTTTCTTCTTGGCAGCAGCCTTGGCCATTTCATGACCAGCGACACAGCCGCCCAACGCGCCAACAACACCATGACCAGCCAAGTGGCCTGCGACGCCGCCAACGATCATGCCTTTGATGCAGCCCTTAGCCTGAACCGTGACTGAGGTTGCTGGAACCGCCACTCCGACCGCAACTAAAACTGCGCCGACGAAAAGGATAGATTTTAGTGTCAATGGAGGACCTTTCGTAAAAATTATTGACCGAGCAGACCATGCGCTGATCAACATAAGCTAGCTGACGCAATGGACTGCAGTAAATCAATGTCTGCGGTGAATTGTGAGAACATGCAAGGCTAAAATCGCAAGCATGTCATTGAATTTTCCAACGATCCAAGCTGGTCATATTTCTGATTAATGTTTTGCTCGTTGGTCATTTTGATCAAAGCGACGTCGAACAAATTAAGTGGGCGGTCTCAAATCTGAAGTGCACCACCAAGTTTTGATAGCTCTTCCATAAAGACTTCCTCTGGCGTTTGGAAGCCCAACACTGCGCGTGGCC
>JAYVYB010000377.1:0-2011 GCA_043784625.1 Methylovirgula sp. | reverse complement strand
GCAGTTCCGCAATATTCTGGTGCGCTGAATTAGATGTGCTGATTAGGAGGGGAGTGCGCTTTTCTTGCGCAACCTCCGGCTGATTGGCCACCCTAACAGCCGAAGCGCTGCTCCGCCGCCAAAAAACCCGATGAGCGCGGCGGTGCCGCCCTCAAGTGTCAGCGGCAATGCCGGTTCAAAGCTGGCATAGGCGTTTTTGGCGACGCCGGGATCAAAATTGTGGCTCATGGCGGCTATGCGGCCAAAATTTCCGGCGTTTGTAAATTCACTCTGTTGATCGGCCAAACGTGCGGCGCGCGAAATGGCCTCATTCATAGCTTGCCCGCGCTGTTTTGCCAGAATGTCAGGATTTTCAGAAAGCCGTTGCAGCGCTTGTTGCCGGGTGAGATTTTGCGCGGCTATTTCAGTATCAAAATGGGCAATGATCGCGTTCAGCTCATCCAGCGCACCACCCAAGCGTTGGCGATACTGCTGGGCGTATTCCGGCAATTGGGAAAAAATAGCGCCAATCAACAGCGAAACCGCGAAGCTAAGTCGACGAAGCAGGTACATTGGAGTCTCCCTGATATTCTCGGTTCGCAGTTATAGGCAGGCTGAGCATGATCACCAACCCTAAAGCGGTAGTGTTACCACTCCGGCTCGGCCATCTTGCGTGCCAAAGGCGAATTGCCGACCGGCGGCGTCCCAATTCAACGCCGTGATCGCGTCTTTTGAGTCCTGTGTCGAGCGCGCCAAAATCTCCGAGCCATCGGTCAAACGCACCAGAATAATCCAGCCATCCTCATAGCCAATGGCGAGAATCAGCGCTTGAGGGTGAAACGCCACCTGCGAAACTTTGCATTCGCGGACGCCGCATTCGCGCGGACTTTGTCCCATCGGCCCGCCTTTGGCCTGAAACGGCCAAATCACACTGGCTTCGGCACCGGAGGTGGCAAGCCAATTGCCATCATGCGACCAGCTCCATGAGCGAATTTTGGCCGGATAGCCGGTCATGCGCATATCGGCCTTGTCGGCCACGCGCCAACCATGCAGCGAATTTTCCTGCATCGACGACACGACAAAGCGGCCATCGGGCGAAGTGGTCACATCAAGATGCGAGCCTTTCCAATCCAGCACATCTGGGGCGGCCGCGGCGTTTGGAAACCAGAGCGAAACGCCGTTATAATGGCTGGCGGCAATGCGGTAGCCTTTGGGCATAAACACCAGCCCGCGCGGGGTTGACGGGGCGGTCCATGTTTTGACATCGCCTTTGGTATCGCGCGCCGAGACGGCTTTGCCCGCCGCCCATGCGATTGCGCCATCGGCGCGAGCGGTAATGGCATCAATCCAGCGGCCCTTTTCGTGGGCAATTTCAGTGGTAACACCCGTGGCGGACGTGGCTACGATTTTGCCATCATCGCCGCCGGTAAACAGCGACGTGCCGTTTGAGGCGGCGCAGAGCACGCTGGCCTCCGGATGCGCGGCGATGCGCGTCTCGGAGCCGGGTTCAGAAATCAGCACTGTGCCATCAGCCAGCGCGAAAACCGGGGTGCGGCCCAGAAAATGCGCGGCGATAACATGCGCGCCCGCCGAAATGGGCGTAAGGCGATCGGTGAGGGAGGATGTAGGCGTGGTCATAAAATCATTTTCTTAAACGTTTTGCTCACGCCCTTATCATGGACGCGGCGAGGTCAAATTTCACGCCGCGCACTTCTTAAAGCCCTCGCGAATGAGGTCTTCCTTCAAATCGCGGCCAATGAACACCAGCTTACAGTTGCGCTTTTCGTCGGCGCGCCAATCCCGCTGAAGATCTCCGTCCAAAATCATGTGAACGCCCTGAAAAACGAAGCGCTTCGGCTCGTCTTTGAAAGCGAGGATTCCCTTGCAGCGCAGGATGCTTGGCCCTTCGGCCTGCGTGAGATCATTGATCCATGGCATGAATTTTTCCGGATTGACCTCGCCGTCAAATTTGATGGCGACCGACTGCATGTCTTCGTCATGATAATGCTTGAGGCCATGATGGTGGTGATCG
>JAYVYB010000376.1:0-2011 GCA_043784625.1 Methylovirgula sp. | reverse complement strand
GCAGTTCCGCAATATTCTGGTGCGCTGAATTAGATGTGCTGATTAGGAGGGGAGTGCGCTTTTCTTGCGCAACCTCCGGCTGATTGGCCACCCTAACAGTCGAAGCGCTGCGCCGCCGCCAAAAAACCCGATGAGCGCGGCGGTGCCGCCCTCAAGTGTCAGCGGCAATGCCGGCTCAAAGCTGGCATAGGCGTTTTTGGCCACGCCGGGATCAAAATTGTGGCTCATGGCGGCTATGCGGCCAAAGTTTCCGGCGTTTGTAAATTCACTCTGTTGATCGGCCAAACGTGCGGCGCGCGAAATGGCCTCATTCATGGCTTGACCGCGCTGCTTTGCCAGAATGTCAGGATTTTCAGAAAGACGTTGCAGCGCTTGTTGCCGGGTGAGGTTTTGCGCGGCTATTTCGGTATCAAAATGGGCAATGATCGCGTTCAGCTCATCCAGCGCGCCGCCCAGGCGTTGGCGATACTGCTGGGCGTATTCCGGCAATTGGGAAAAGACAGCACCGATCAATAGCGAAACAGCGAAGCTAAGTCGACGAAGCAGGTACATTGGAGTCTCCCTGATGTTCTCGGTTCGCAGTTATAGGCAGGCTGAGCATGATCACCAACCCTAAACCGGTAGTGTTACCACTCCGGCCTGGCCATCTTGCGTGCCAAAGGCGAATTGCCGACCGGCAGCGTCCCAATTCAACGCCGTGATCGCGTCTTTTGAGTCCTGCGTTGAGCGCGCCAAAATCTCCGAGCCATCGGTCAAACGCACCAGAATAATCCAACCATCCTCATAGCCAATGGCGAGAATCAGCGCTTTAGGGTGAAATGCGACCTGCGAAACTTTGCATTCGCGGACGCCGCATTCGCGCGGGCTTTGTCCCATCGGCCCGCCTTTGGCCTGAAACGGCCAAATCACACTGGCTTCAGCGCCGGAAGTGGCAAGCCAATTGCCATCATGCGACCAGCTCCATGAACGAATTTTGGCCGGATAGCCGGTCATGCGCATATCGGCCTTATCGGCCACGCGCCAGCCATGCAGCGAATTTTCCTGCATCGACGACACGACAAAACGGCCATCGGGCGAGGTGGTGACATCAAGATGCGAGCCTTTCCAATCCAGTACATCTGGAGCGGCCGCGGCGTTTGGAAACCAGAGCGAAACGCCATTATAATGGCTGGCGGCAATGCGGTAGCCTTTGGGCATAAACACCAGCCCGCGCGGGGTTGACGGGGCCGTCCATGTTTTGACATCGCCTTTGGTGTCGCGCGCCGAAACGGCTTTGCCCGCCGCCCAAGCGATGGCGCCATCAGCGCGAGCGGTAATGGCGTCAATCCAGCGGCCCTTTTCGTGGGCTATTTCAGTGGTAACGCCCGTGGCAGATGTGGCTATGATTTTGCCATCGTCGCCGCCGGTAAATAGCGACGTCCCGTTTGAGGCGGCGCAGAGCACGCTGGCCTCCGGATGCGCGGCTATGCGCGTCTCGGAGCCGGGTTCAGAAATCAGCACTGTGCCGTCAGCCAGGGCGAAAACCGGGGTGCGGCCCAGAAAATGCGCTGCGATAACATGTGCCCCTGCCGCAATAGGCGTGAGGCGATCGGTGAGGGAGGAGGTTGGCGTGGTCATAAAATCATTTTCTTAAACGTTTTGCTCACGCCTTTATCATGGACGCGGCGAGGTCAAATTTCACGCCGCGCACTTTTTAAAGCCCTCGCGAATGAGGTCTTCCTTCAAATCGCGGCCAATGAACACCAGCTTACAGTCGCGCTTTTCGTCGGCGCGCCAATCCCGCTGAAGATCTCCGTCCAAAATCATGTGAACGCCTTGAAACACGAAGCGTTTTGGCTCGTCTTTGAAAGCGAGGATGCCCTTGCAGCGCAGGATGCTCGGCCCTTCGGCCTGCGTGAGATCATTGATCCAAGGCATGAATTTTTCCGGATTGACCTCGCCGTCAAATTTGATGGCGACCGACTGCATGTCTTCGTCATGATAATGCTTGAGGCCATGATGGTGGTGATCG
>JAYVYB010000375.1:0-6019 GCA_043784625.1 Methylovirgula sp. | reverse complement strand
AGGGCGCTTTCGAGGGCTTTTCCAGCGGCCTGAATGGCGGCGGATGGATCAGAATGGGCGCCGCCGGGCGGCTCGGTGATAATCGTGTCAATGATGCCGAATTTGAGCAAATCCTGCGCGGTGATTTTCATATTGGTGGCCGCATCCTGAGCGCGGGACGAGTCGCGCCACAAAATGGAGGCGGAGGCTTCGGGCGAGGCCACGGTATAAATTGAATGTTCCAGCATCAACACGCGGTTGCAACTGGCGATCGCCACTGCGCCGCCGGAGCCGCCTTCGCCAATGACCACAGCCACATTCGGCACATGCAGAGCCAGCGCGGCGTCGGTGGAGCGGGCAATGGCCTCGGCCTGGCCGCGCTCTTCGGCGTCAATACCGGGGAAGGCTCCGGCGGTATCGACTAGCGAGATAACGGGAAGCTTGAAGCGTTCGGCCATTTCCATCAGGCGGACGGCCTTGCGATAACCTTCCGGGCGGGCCATGCCAAAATTGTGTTTAAGGCGCGTGGCGGTGTCCGAACCCTTCTCCTGCCCGATCACCACAACCGAACGGCCGCGAAAGCGACCAATGCCGCCGATAATGGCGTCATCGTTGGAAAATTTGCGGTCGCCTGCCAGCGGCGTGAAATCCTCGATGAGTTCGCGGACATAGTCGGAAAAGTGCGGCCGCTGCGGATGACGGGCAACCTGGGTTTTTTGCCAAGGTGTAAGATTGGCGTAGAGATCAGCCAAAGCTTTCGCGGACTTGACCTCGAGTCTGGTCAGCTCTTCACCAATGGCAACGCCATTGCCGGCCATGGCGCGCAATTCTTCAACCTTGGCTTCAAGGTCTGCGACAGGTTTTTCAAAGTCCAGATAAGCGCGCATCAATCTCATTTACCATTCGTGATCTTGTACCAGTCATCATCTTGCGGGAACCTGACGAGTTCACCGGCTTTAGTCAAGCTTTGAGGTATCAATTTGGAGAAGTGGCTGGTTAAGTTGTTCCGCGCAGGCGCGCGTATTTGTTTATGGCAGGGTTTTCGTATTTGTTTATGGCAGGGTTTTATTGAGCGGATGCAAGTCCCGCACCATGGCTTTCATACGCTCATCCAGCACATGCGTATAGATTTGTGTGGTGGAAATATCGGCATGGCCGAGCAATTCCTGCACAATGCGCAAATCAGCGCCGTTTTGCAGCAAATGACTGGCGAAGGCGTGGCGCAAGACGTGCGGCGAAATCAGTTTGGCCGCAATACCGGCTTTTGCGGCAATATCCTTCAGGTCGCGGGCAAAGGCCTGCCGGGTGATGTGGCCGCTTTCGCTCGCCGCCGGAAACAGCCACTTGCTTTTGGCGAGCGGCGAGTTTGCTGCGCTGACCGCTTCAAGGTAAGCGTCCATGGCCAGCCGGGATGGCCCGGAGAGCGGAACCAGCCGGTCACGCCCTCCTTTGCCTTTGACGGTGAGGAAAGAGTCTTTGGTGCGGGCGGCGCTGCGCGGCAATGCCACAAGCTCGGAAACGCGCAATCCGGTGGCGTAGAGCAATTCAACCAGACAATTTATCCGCGCTTGCCGGATTTTGTCGAAATCACTGCTTTGCCCGGTGATTTGTGGCCGCGCACTGGCCAGCAAACGATCCACATCGTCGATTGTGAGGGTTTTGGGCAGAGGGCGACCACGCTTTGGCCCTTCAATAACCAGGCCGGGATCATCTCCGCGATGATTTTCGGCGTATAAAAACCGGTGGAACTGGCGCACAGCCGAAAGGTGCCGCGCCGCCGAGGTGGTTTTGAACCCCCTGTCATCCAGGGCGGTGAGGTAGTGGCGCAAATCGTCTGTGGATGCGGTGAGCGGTTGAAGATTTTTGCCGGTCAAAAACGCGAGGTAATCGTCTAAATCCCGCTCGTAGGCGGCAAGGGTGTTGGCTGCCGCGCCGCGCTCTGCCGCCAGCATTTCCAGAAAAGAAGCTTTCAGCCTTGAGGGGGACAGGCTCACTTGTTGAGCTTATTGGCCGGAATGGTGACGGTTATTTCATGTTGTTGCGGCTCAACAAAGGTGACCAAAGCCAGCAGGCCGCCATAGCCCAGCGCCCCAAGCACAGCGAGCGTTACAACAAATCGGATAAGACTTGGCACATGCCGTTCTCCAGTTTCAGGTGGCTTATCTGACGCTTTGCAGGCGAAAATGCAAGTTTGCCGCCAAAATGCACATTCGCGAGCCGGGCTTGAAATTATAACGCGCACCCCCTCAAAATTCTGAAGCGACTATGATATTGCTACCCGATGATTTTTTCCTCTCCACCCGCCGCAGGGGGCGTTGACAGCCCGCAGGATGCACGTATTGCCGCTTTGGTTCAGGCGTTAGGTTCGCGCTCTGTTGTTCTGGTGGGGATGATGGGCGCGGGGAAAACCTCGGTTGGCAAAAAACTGGCGGCGCGGCTGGGCCTGCCGTTCAAAGACGCTGATGCCGAAATTGAAATCGCCCATGAAATGTCTGTGCCGGAAATATTTGCAAAATATGGCGAAGCTTATTTTCG
Organism: Methylovirgula sp.; assembly: GCA_043784625.1. Lineage (GTDB taxonomy): Bacteria > Pseudomonadota > Alphaproteobacteria > Rhizobiales > Beijerinckiaceae > JANXSV01. The sequence continues at coordinate 3,505 of JAYVYB010000375.1, read as the reverse complement.
CGACGGCGAGCGTAAGGTGGTGTCGCGGCTGCTCAATGACGGGCCGCAGGTGCTGGCGACAGGGGGTGGCGCCTATCTGAATCCGCAAACTCAAGCGCGCGTTGCCGAGAGCGCAATTTCGGTGTGGCTGAAGGCCGAATTTGATGTGTTGATGCGGCGTGTGCGCAAAAAAGCCAACCGGCCTTTGTTGCAAACAGCAGATCCCGAAGGCACGTTGCGCCACCTGATTGAGCTGCGCTATCCGGTCTATGCGAAAGCCGATGTGACAGTTTTATCGAAAGACGGGCCGCATGAAGTGGTCATTGAAGACATATTGCAGAGCCTTGAGCAACGCTTCGCGCTGCACAGCCCGCGGCAGAAGCCAACGCCGGTGACGCAGCGTGTGGGATTGGGCACCCGGTCCTATGACATTATTATCGGGGATTCGCTGCTGGCAGGCGCGGGCGCGCGCATCAGTGCGCTGTTTCCAAACAGCAATTGCGCCATTGTGACGGATGAGAATGTGGCGCGGTTGCATCTCCCGGCGTTGCAAGAGAGTCTGACCCAAGCCGGAATAGGCTCCAGCGTAATCCGCGTGCCGCCGGGCGAGGCCAGCAAAAGCTACGCAATGTTTGAGAAAGTTTGCGACGGGATTATTGCCGCCAAGCTGGAACGCCGGGATGTGGTGATTGCCTTTGGCGGCGGCGTTGTCGGGGATTTGGCGGGATTTGCCGCCGCTTCGGTGCGGCGCGGCATGAGCTTTGTGCAAATTCCAACCTCGCTGTTATCGCAGGTGGATTCGTCGGTTGGCGGCAAAACCGGCATTAATTCGCCGCATGGGAAGAACCTGATCGGGGCGTTTTATCAACCTTCGCTGGTTTTGGCGGATACTGCCGTTCTGGACAGTTTGCCAATCCGGGAGTTTCGCGCCGGATATGCCGAGGTTGCCAAATATGGCTTGATTGATGATGCGCCGTTTTTTCACTGGCTTGAACAAAACTGGCGCGACGTTTTTGCCGGGGGTGCGGCACGGCAGGACGCTATTCGGCGAAGCTGCGCCGCCAAAGCCGCCGTGGTTGAGCGCGACGAGTTTGAAACCGGCGATCGTGCCTTGTTGAATCTCGGTCACACGTTTGGCCACGCTTTTGAACGGCTGACGCATTATGACAGCTCCAAGCTGGTGCATGGCGAGGGTGTTTCGGTTGGCATGGCCTGCGCCTATCGCTTCAGCGTCAAAAAAGGCTTGTGCCATGGGCAGGATGCCGGCCGGATGGAAGCGCATTTGCGACAGGTAGGCCTGCCAACGCGAATCCGCCAGATCAACGATAAATTACCTCCGCACGAAAAAATGTCGAGCGATGCGATTTTGGCAGCGATGCTTCAGGACAAAAAGGTGGAGCGCGGCGCGCTGACATTTATTTTGGCGCGGGGCATCGGCCAGAGTTTTATCGCAAAAAATGTTCCCGCCGATGAAGTGAAGGCGTTTCTGGATGAGGACGTTGTCAATGTCGGCTGATATCTGGATTGCGCTTATTGTGGTGGTTTTGAGTTTGGCGCTTTCGGCCTTTTTTGCCGGAGCCGAAACAGCAATTACCGCCTCTTCACGTGCCAGAATGCACGCATTGGAGCAGAATGGCGACAAAAATGCCGCCATCGTTAATAAGCTGATGTTGCACCGCGACCGGTTTATCGGCGCGATGTTGCTGGGCAACCAGTTGGTCAACATTGCCGCCGCGGCTTATACGACCAACGTGCTGGTGGGTTTGGTCGGCGATACAGGTGTGTTCTACGCCACCGGTATCATGACGGCGCTGGTGGTGATTTTTGCCGAAGTGATGCCCAAGACCATCGCAATCAACTCGCCTGATCGGATATCTCTGATTTTGGCGCGCGCGGTTGCGTTGGCGGTGATGTTGTTCGGCCCGGTGGTTGTGACCGTGGAAGCGCTGGTCAAGCTGGTGTTGAAAGTTTTTGGCGTGCACGAAGGCGACGATGATTCAATGCTCTCCGGCCACGAAGAGCTGAAGGGGGCAGTGGACCTTCTGCACCGCGAAGGCGGCGTGGAGCGGGCTGACCGAGATATGGTGGGCGGCTTGCTGGATTTGAAAGATCTGCAAGTGTCTGACGTGATGATACATCGCACCAAGATGCGGACGATCAGCATCAATCAGCCGGCCGAAGATTTGGTGCGGGAGGTGCTGGCCTCGCCTTACACGCGCCTGCCGCTGTGGCGGGACAATCCGGACAATATTGTTGGCGTTATCCACGCCAAGGACTTGCTGCGGGCGTTTGACGCGGCAAAGGGCGATACCAAAAAGCTGGATATTTCGGATATTGCGCTCAATCCGTGGTTTGTGCCGGACACCACAACGCTGCAAGACCAGTTGCAGGCGTTTTTAAAGCGCAAGACGCACTTTGCCTTGGTGGTGGACGAATATGGCGAAGTGATGGGGCTGGTGACGCTGGAAGATATTCTGGAAGAAATCGTCGGTGACATCAAAGACGAACACGACCTCGCGGTGCAAGGTGTGAGGGTGCAAGCCGATGGCTCGGTGAATGTTGACGGCGCAGTGCCTATCCGCGACCTCAACCGCGTGATGGACTGGGAATTGCCTGACGAGGAAGCCACCACCATGGCCGGATTGGTGATCCATGCGGCGCGAGCGATTCCCGAGGTTGGGCAGGTGTTCCTGTTTTACGGATTCCGGTTCCAGGTGATGCGCAAAAACAAGAACAAGATTACGTTGATCCGCATTGCCAAGGTGACCGCCGAGGTTAAGGGCGAAGGCAAAGCGGGCTAGGCATCCACCTTTTCCGGGGCCAGAAACTGGCCCTTGGCCAGTTTGGCAAATGCGCCATCGGCAGCAACAAGCTGTTCAAAACTGCCGCTCTCGACAATTTTGCCATTGTCGAACATCAGGATTCGCGTTGCCTTGCGGATGGTTGCCAGCCGATGCGCGATGACAAATGTGGTGCGGCCTTTGGTTGCGGCATCGAGCGCGGCTTGAAGCTCCCGCTCTGTGTTGGCATCGAGCGCGCTGGTGGCTTCGTCAAAGATCATGATCGGCGGGTCTTTGAGCAGGGCGCGGGCAATGGCGATGCGCTGGCGCTCGCCGCCTGACAAGGAGCGGCCACGCTCGCCAACAATTGTGGCGAGGCCATCGGGCTGCCGCGCGACAAACTCGGCGGCCTGGGCGCGCTCAAGGGCGAGCACCAACTCGGCTTCAGTGGCGTCGGGCTTGCCAACGCGCAGATTTTCCTCGATTGAGCGGGCAAACAACATCGGCTCCTGAAACACCACGCCGATATTTTGACGCAGGGACTTCAAGGTGATGTCGCGCAAATCGACGCCGTCGAGGGTTATGCGGCCCAGATCAACATCGTAAACACGGTGGAGCAGGCTGAGCGTGGTGGATTTTCCCGAGCCTGTTGCGCCCACAAGCGCGATGGTTTCGCCGCGGGTGGCGGCAAAATTGACATCGTCAACGGCTTTGCGGCGGGCGTCATAGGAAAAACCCACATGCTC
>JAYVYB010000374.1:0-2271 GCA_043784625.1 Methylovirgula sp. | reverse complement strand
GCCGGGATAACAACGGGCTTCTTACCGATACGAGACATAATGCTTCCTTTCGTTTCGGTTAGAAGACTTTGCAGAGCACTTCGCCGCCAACATTGTGTTCGCGAGCGGCATGATCTGCCATAACGCCTTTCGGCGTCGATACGATGGTGATGCCAAGGCCGTTGGCAACACGCGGAAGATTGTCAACAGCCGCGTAAACGCGACGGCCGGGCTTCGACACACGCTCGATTTCGCGGATCACAGGGTGACCATCAAAATACTTGAGTTCAATTTCGAACTCGGTACGACCGTTGCCAAATTCAGTGGTCGCATAACCACGAATATAGCCTTCTTGCTGCAAAACATCGAGAACGTTGGAGCGAATCTTCGAGCCAGGTGTAGACACCTTGCTCTTACGACGCATACCAGCGTTACGAATACGGGTGAGCATATCGCCCAATGGATCTGTCATTGACATGGGGGCGCTCCTACCAGCTCGACTTCACAAGACCTGGGATCAGGCCTTTGTTACCCAATTCACGCAGAGCAATACGCGACACCCTCATCTTGCGATAAAAGGCGCGCGGACGGCCGGTTATCTCGCAACGGTTGATGACACGATTTGCAGCGGAATTGCGCGGCATTTCAGCGAGCTTCAGGCGAGCCGCAAATTGCTCTTCCATCGAGAGCGACTTGTCGTCAGCAACCGCCTTCAACCGTGCCCGCTTGGCAGCAAACTGCTTCACCAACTTCATGCGATGCTTGTTATGTTCAATCGCGCTTTTCTTAGCCATAAATATTTACCCTCGGGTTGCCGCGTTTGAGCTTAGGAGCTCACTGCCGGAACGGAAAGTTAAACGCCCGCAGGAGTGCGCGCGCTTCGTCGTCTGTCTTTGCTGATGTACAAACAATAATGTCCATACCCAGGTTTGCTTCTGCCTGATCGTAATTGATTTCAGGGAAAATGATGTGCTCTTTGATACCAAGAGCAAAATTTCCGCGACCATCAAACGACTTGATGTTCAAGCCACGAAAATCTCGGACACGCGGCAACGCAATCGTCACCAACCGATCCAGAAATTCGTACATCCGTGTCTTGCGCAAGGTTACCTTTGCGCCAATCGGCATGTTTTCACGAACCTTAAAGGTCGAGATAGCCTTACGGGCGCGGGTAATTACAGGCTTTTGGCCGGCAATCATTGCCAAGTCAGCAGCAGCAGAAGTCACCTTTTTGGTGTCGTTTACAGCTTCGCCAACACCCATGTTGAGAACAATCTTCTCAATGACCGGAACTTCCATGACATTTTTATAGCCAAACTGTTCGATCATTGCAGTGCGGATTTTGTCCTCATAAAGCTTCTTCATGCGCGGGGTATAACCCTGCGGCATAGCCGAAGCTTCAGATGTGTTCGCAATTGCTACGCTTCCGCGCGCAACCTTTTCTTTTCCGGCAGGTGCGGCAGCAGCCTTACCACCTTTAGGAGCGGCCTTGGCCTTCTTATCCTCAGCCATCGATCAAATCTCCCGAACTCTTAGCAAAACGCACCTTGCGGCCGTCTTCAAGAACCTTAAACCCAACACGGGTTGCTTTGCCTGTCTTTGGATCGGCATAAGCAACGTTCGAAAGCTGAATCGGCGATTCCTTGGTGATGATACCGCCTTCAGCGGTCTGGGTCTGGCGCTGATGGCGCTTGACCATGTTCACACCACGAACAAACGCGCGGCCTTCTTCAGGGTTAACTGACAAAACTTCGCCAGACTTGCCCTTATCGCGACCGGCCAGAACGACAACCTTGTCGCCTTTTTTAATCTTGGCAGCCATTACAACACCTCCGGAGCGAGCGAGATGATCTTCATGTGGTTCTTTGCGCGCAGTTCACGAGGAACTGGTCCAAAGATACGCGTGCCGATCGGCTCTTTCTGGTTGTTGATAAGAACAGCAGCGTTGCTGTCAAAACGGATAACCGAGCCATCGGCCCGGCGGATGTCCTTCGCTACGCGAACAACAACAGCTTTCATCACGTCGCCCTTTTTAACACGGCCGCGTGGAATAGCTTCTTTGATGGAAACAACAATAATATCGCCAACACCAGCGTAACGACGCTTGGAGCCACCCAATACCTTGATGCACATCACACGGCGCGCGCCAGAATTATCGGCGACGTCGAGATTCGTCTGCATCTGAATCATGATTTACCTTTCGTGCCAGATCGGTTTCCGGCTGTCACTTTTACAAGTGCTTCCCCGGACTTCGCCTGAAGGAGACCAAATCAGTCCCCTCGTGGTTTTTAC
>JAYVYB010000373.1:0-2356 GCA_043784625.1 Methylovirgula sp. | reverse complement strand
TGAAACGGAACGGGATATTCTGCGATCTTTGGTTGATGGAAGCGCCGATCGCGCCACGGCCATAAACCGTATTCGCCATCGTGATGGAAGATGGATATGGGTCGAAGCGAATTTTAGGACGATCAAACACTCCGAGACGGACATGGCGATTGGGATAATTGGATCTTCACGAGATATTTCGGTTCGAAAAGCGGTTGAGGAACAACTAGCCGAAGCCACTCGGCGATTGGAAGTTCTGGCTGGACAGGACGGACTGACCGGTCTGGCCAACCGCAGAGCATTTGATGAAAATATGCTGCTGGAATGCAGGCGGGTAAAACGCGCCGACAACACTCTGACCTTGATGATGATTGATGTGGACTGGTTTAAGTCTTTCAATGATCATTACGGTCATCCTGCGGGAGATGAATGCCTTAAGCAGGTTGGCCAAATTATTGAGGATACCGTTTGCAGGCGAGGCGACCTAGTCGCGCGTTATGGTGGCGAAGAATTTGCAGTTATATTACCAAACACCGACGAGGCGCTTGGCCTAACGGTTGGCGAATCAATCAGGCAAGCGATTTTTGAAGCGGGGATTGTTCATGACGGAAGCCCGATACGAAAAGTTACGATCAGCCTGGGCCTTGCTTCTCTGAACCGCAAGGAGATTGACGGAAACCCGAAGCTACTCTTGTTTCACGCTGATGCAGCGCTGTACAGGGCAAAAAGTCTAGGTAGAAACAGGGTGTTTTGCCGCTCTGAGACCCAATAATGGACCGGAGCTGCTTGAGCTAGATGAGCGACAGCTACAAGTAAGCTAGGGCTTGTCGGAGTGCGTGACTGCCCTAGTTTGTGGTTACTCAACTCGGACACTTTGAAAATGGCCAAAACGGCAGAGGACTTGTCACGGCTGCTGGGGGAAATTGCTCAGGGTGATCGGCAGTCCTTCGCCGTTTTTTATTCCGCTACAATTTCCAAAGTATTTGGTGTGTGCCTCTCACTTCTCAAACGGCGCGATCTTGCCGAGGAAATTGTTCAAGAAGTCTATGTTAAGATTTGGGCAAAGGCGGCCGGGTTTGACAGCGGCCGTGCCTCGCCCATTACTTGGATTGCAACGATCGCCCGAAACCGTTGCCTGGACGAATTGCGGAAGAAGTCCACTGTCTCGTTGGATGAACTTCAGGAAACTCAGGAATTTGCCGCGGAGGAAATCAATCCTCTCGCTGGCATCGAACATGGACAGAACCTTGCGGCATTGATGAGCTGCCTAAACTCTTTGGAAGAGGAGAAGAGGCAGATGATTTTACTTGCTTATTATCGCGGCTTCTCCAGGGAAGCTTTGTCCCAGAAATTCGCCAAACCGGTGGCTACCATCAAAACGCGGTTGCATCGCGGCCTCGCCCAATTACGAACCTGTCTAGCGCCATGACCCAATTTTCATATGACCTCACAGATGAAGAAGCCCTCGCAGCCGAATTCGTCCTTGGTACGCTTGACGCGGATGAGCGCGCACGCGTGGAGCAGCGGCGCGCGTCTGAGCCGGCCTTTGAGGCTCACATTTCTGAGTGGGAGCAGCACTTTGCATCTTGGACCGTGGCCGCGTCTGAGGTCACTCCACCAGCGGACCTGTTTGCTAAAATTGAGGCTGCTATTGCAGCGACGAACTTGAATACAGCTGCACCAGACGAGGGGCTAGACGAAGGCGGTGTTGCATCACTTAGCGCGACAAATCAAAACAGCGCCGCCAATGACAATCTCGCTATTCTTAACTGGGAGATAGCCAAATGGCGTGCTGCAGCTGTGGGGGTGGGCGCTTTGGCTGCTATCATGTTTGTCGGCGTCGGCGTTGAGCAATATGCCAGCCTCAGGGCTCCCAAGAATTTTGTTACTGTATTGCAAAAAGATGCGTATTCACCCGCCTTTTTTGTGACCGCGAATTTCGATACCCGCGCGTAGAGCATCCGTCCGGTCTCGGCAACAGCGCCTCAGGGCAAGAGCTATGAGCTCTCGAGTATCAACGACAAAAAAAATAGACGCTCCAAACTCCGCTGTTGTGGTGCACGGCGCTGGGTTCACCACTGCGCCGCGCTGAAACGATTTAGCTCCAACATTGTGCAAATTGGTCTATGTGCCACTACGCTGTACGCTGACATAGGCGGCGCGATATTCCTCAAGCCCAATGCCTTCAAACAGGCGGCGCGCGGTGCGCCGCTGGATTTTAGGTAGATGCCGTTCGGTTTCCAGCCAACTTGCCAGTCTCGCCTGGAATGTCCCCAACCTGCGTGTTTCGCTAAATGCGGGACAGTTATTCCGGTAAATCGCGGACAGGGATTTCACTAAAGACGGGACAGTGATTTCATTAAGTCGCGGACAGTTT
>JAYVYB010000372.1:0-6117 GCA_043784625.1 Methylovirgula sp. | reverse complement strand
AGGTTTACAGATGGCTCGCGACGCGCTTTGATAGCGCAATATTTGGCTCTGGCGTAATTAACTCTCGTTTGGTGTTGGGTGGGTTTGATGACCAGTGTTGCAATAGGAGTGCTCACAATATCTGACAGGGCAAGTTCCGGTGTCTACCAAGACAAGGGTGGCCCTGGCATAGAGGCGGCTCTGAGTGAGCTGTTGGCTTCGACGTGGCACGCTGAACGGCGCATTGTTCCCGATGAAACGTCGCTGATTTCGGCAGCGCTTATCGACCTTGCAGACAACAAGAAATGCGCGCTGATTTTGACCACCGGCGGAACAGGGCCTGCTTTAAGAGACGTGACACCCGAGGCGACGCGTGCCGTGATTGAACGCGAATTGCATGGATTTGGCGAGCAGATGCGGGCGGCAAGTTTGCGTGAGGTCGCAACCGCCATTCTCTCCAGGCAATTGGCAGGCACGCGCGGTGCCTCTTTGATTATAAATTTGCCGGGCAAACCCAGCGCCATTCGAACCTGTCTGGATGCTGTTTTTGCGTCGGTGCCATATTGTATCGATTTAATCGGTGGTCCAAAATTGGAAACTAACCCCGCCTTTTGTGTTGCTTTCAGACCGAAACCATAGAAGCTTGGGTTAATTAACGGATGTGACTGGGGACAGAATGACAAAAGCAAAGCAAACGGATCAAATTGCCATCAACAAAGATGTTGCAGAAACCATCACCGATATACGGGTGGAGGTTTCTTCTTTACGCGATGCTGTTCTGGCAAAACTGGTGTCAGCTGTTGGCAAAGACCCGATTGTGGCCAGCGACCGGGATTGGTTTGTGGCGACGGCACTGGCAACCCGAGATCATGTTGTGGCGCGCTGGATGGCGTCCACCCGCAAAACCTACGAGGCAAAGACCAAGCGGGTTTACTATCTCAGCCTCGAATTTTTGATTGGCCGCTTGCTGTTTGACAGCTTGAGCAACATCGGGATTGCTGAGCCTATGCGCGCAGCGCTTGCTGATCTGGGCGTGGACCTCGACAAGCTTCGCTCGATTGAGCCGGATGCGGCGCTGGGCAATGGCGGCCTTGGCCGCTTGGCGGCGTGCTTTATGGAAAGCATGGCGACGCTGTCTGTGGCAGCTTATGGCTATGGCATTCGTTACGATAACGGCCTGTTTCGGCAGGTTATCAAAGATGGCTGGCAAAAAGAATATCCAGAAAACTGGCTCTCCTTCGGCAATCCATGGGAGTTTGAACGCCCGGAAGTGGATTATGCCATTGGTTTTGGCGGCCACGTGGACATGACCACCGACTCCGAAGGCGAGGAACACTATACTTGGGTGCCGGGCGAAACTGTGGAAGCCGTGGCCTTTGATACACCGGTGGCGGGCTGGCGCGGCGCGCATGTCAACACGTTGCGGCTTTGGTCCGCCCGCGCACCTGACCCGTTGCGCCTCGATGCGTTTAATCGCGGCGATTACATTGGCGCACTGACCGACAACGTAAAAGCTGAATCGATCTCTAAAATTCTTTACCCGAGCGATGAAACGCCGCAAGGGCAGGAACTGCGACTGCGGCAGGAATATTTCTTTGCAGCAGCTTCGCTGGCGGATTTGACGCGGCGCCACATCCGCCAAAACAACGATATTAGAACCTTGCCGGATAAAGTTGCCATTCAGATGAATGACACGCATCCGTCAATCGCGGTGGCGGAATTGATGCGCCTTCTGGTCGATGTGCATAATCTGCCATGGGCAGAAGCATGGACAATCACCCAAGCCACACTGAGCTACACCAATCACACCCTTTTGCCGGAAGCCCTCGAAACCTGGCCAGTGCAGCTGATGGAGCGCTTGTTGCCGCGCCATATGCAGATCATCTATCTGATCAACGCGCAGCATCTCGACGGGTTGCGCGCCAAGGGCCACGATGACGGACGGCTGATGTCGGAAGTGTCGCTGATCCATGAAAATGGCGGCCGCACTGTGCGCATGGGAAATCTGGCGTTTTTGGGCTCACACAAGGTCAATGGCGTCTCGGCGCTGCACACAGATCTTATGCGCAAAACCGTGTTCCATGATTTTAACACGCTTTATCCTGACCGGATCGTCAATAAAACCAATGGCATAACCTTCCGCCGCTGGTTGTTCGAGACCAATCCCGGCCTGACTGGGTTGTTGCGCGAAGCTTGCGGCGATAGGGTTTTGGACGACATTTCACTGCTGCCAAATGCCGAAAAGCTTGCTGGCGACAGTGCCTTCAAGGACAAACTCACGCTTGTGCGCCGGGCCAATAAAGAACGGCTGGCCAAGATCGTTTTAGACCGGATGCAGATAAAGCTGGATCCGACGGCGCTTTTTGATGTGCAAATTAAGCGTATGCATGAATACAAGCGGCAATTGCTGAACATCTTGGAGACAATCGCGCTCTACAATGCCATCCGCTCGCAGCCGCATAAAAACTGGGCCCCGCGCGTCAAAATTTTTGCCGGCAAGGCCGCCGCGAGTTACCACATGGCCAAGCTGATCATTAAGCTCGCCAACGATGTGGCCAAAATGGTCAACAATGATCCGGTCATTCGCGGACGGCTCAAAGTTGTATTTTTGGCCAATTATAACGTGTCGCTTGCCGAGAGCATCATTCCTGCGGCCGATCTGTCCGAGCAAATTTCAACTGCGGGTCTGGAAGCCTCCGGAACCGGCAATATGAAGCTTGCCTTGAACGGCGCGCTCACCATCGGCACGATGGATGGCGCCAATGTGGAAATTCACGAGCGCGTGGGTAAGGACAATATCTTTATCTTCGGTTTGCGGGCTGATGAAGTGCAGGATTGCCGGAACAACCGGCAAGGCGGGCGTGATACCATTGAACATTCACCAATCTTGAAAGAGGTGATGGCGGGCATAAAGGCCGGGTTGTTCTCTCCTGATGAACCCGACCGCTTTAAGGATATTGTTGAGGCTCTGACCAATTGGGATCATTTCCTCGTCACTGCTGACTTTGACGCCTACTACGCCGAACAGCGCAAGGTTGACGACATGTGGTCTGACCAAAAGAAGTGGTGGAACGCAAGCCTGTTAAACACGGCGCGTGTCGGTTGGTTCTCCTCCGATCGCACAATCAAGGAATATGCTTCAGAAATATGGAATGTACCGACCAAAGGCTAAAAAGTCTTGGGGCTGAAAAACTTGAGGCCAAACAATGATAAAAAAATCCGGGTGGGAATTAGACCAAGGTCAAGTTGATGCAATCTTAGGTGCCCGCCACGGAGATCCGTTCTCTGTGTTGGGTATGCATGAAACGGCCGATGGCATCGTGGTGCGGGCTTTTGTGGCGGATGCCAGCAGCGTGGAAGTGCTGGAAAATGGCAAAGTTTTAGCGAACCTCGTCAGACGCGACGCGGCGGGCTTGTTTGAAGGTGTGGTTCCGCGCCGCAAAAGCCCGTTCAAATACCGGCTTTTGGCAAAATATCCCCACGGCGCAGATTGGGAATTTTCAGACCCCTATTCCTTCTCACCGGTTTTGGGATCGATGGACGATTATTTCGTCAAGGAAGGCACCCATCGCACCCTTTATGAGCGCTTTGGCGCGCATGAGAAAACACATGAGGGCGTAGACGGTGTGCACTTTGCAGTGTGGGCTCCAAGCGCCCAACGCGTGTCGCTGGTAGGCGATTTTAACGGGTGGGATCCGCGCCGCCACATGATGCGCAAGCGCGTCGACAGTGGTGTCTGGGAAATATTCATTCCAGAATTGAAAGCGGGTGCGGTTTACAAATATGAGCTCATTGGCATTGACGGCCACGTTTTGCCAATGAAAGCTGACCCTGTCGGGTTTGCGGCTGAAATGCGCCCTGCAACCGGCTCTGTCGTGACAAAGCCCCACGCCTACGCTTGGGGAGACAAGGCCTATCTCAACAAGCGCAACAAGGCCAACCATCGTCGCGAAGCAATTAGCATTTACGAGGTGCATCTTGGCTCTTGGCGGCGCGGCGACGATGGCGGGTTTTTGAGCTACGACGAGCTGGCTGATCAGCTCATCCCCTATGCCAAATGGATGGGCTTCACTCATATTGAACTGCTGCCGGTTTCAGAGCATCCACTTGATGACAGCTGGGGCTATCAGCCTATCGGGCTGTTTGCGCCGTCGCGGCGGTTTGGCGAGCCGGAGGGTTTTGCCCGTTTTGTTGACCGCGCTCACCAAGCTGGCATTGGCGTTATGTTGGACTGGGTTCCCGCGCATTTCCCAACGGATGTGCATGGCCTCGCCAACTTTGACGGCACGGCCCTATATGAACACGCGGACCCGCGCCGCGGATTTCACCCGGATTGGAATACCGCAATTTATGACTTTGGACGCTCGGAAGTCACAAATTTTCTGGCTTCCAACGCGCTGTATTGGCTCGACAAATATCATATCGATTGCCTGCGCGTCGATGCGGTTGCCTCGATGCTCTACCTGGACTACTCCCGCAATTCTGGCGAATGGCTGCCCAACAAAGACGGTGGCAACGAAAATTATGAAGCTGTGAGCTTTTTGCGCCGCTTCAACGAACTGGTCTATGCCACAAACCCCGGAGCGATGACCATCGCCGAAGAATCCACCGCTTGGCCGGGCGTGTCTCAACCGGTTTACAACGGTGGTCTTGGCTTCGGCTTTAAGTGGAACATGGGCTGGATGCACGACACTCTCGATTATATGTCGCTGGATCCGGTTTACCGGAAGTATCATCACCACAAAATGACTTTCGGGCTGATCTATGCCTTCAGCGAGAACTTTGTGCTGCCGCTCAGCCACGACGAAGTCGTGCATGGCAAGGGCTCTATTTTGGGCCGGATGCCGGGCGATGAATGGCAAAAGCATGCCAATGCCCGCGCCTACTATGCCTATATGTGGGCACATCCGGGCAAAAAGCTGCTGTTCATGGGGCAAGAGTTTGGCCAGTCGTCGGAATGGAATTTCCGGCAAAGTCTTGATTGGCACCTGTGCGAAACGCCGTTGCACCGCGGGCTGCAATTGCTGGTGCGCGATCTCAATCATCTTTACCGCGATATTCCGGCATTGCATGCGCGCGATTGCGAGGGCGAAGGTTTCCGCTGGATTGTCGCGGATGATGCCCAACAATCAGTTTATGCGTGGCACCGCACAACCGGCGCAGACGATAGCGGCATCGTGGCGGTGAGCAATTTCACGCCGATGGTGCGCGAAAACTATCGCATTGGCTTCCCCAAAGCTGGAGTTTGGCGCGAAATCATGAATTCTGACGCTGGACATTACGGCGGCGGCAATGTCGGCAATGCCGGTTCGGTTATCGCGGCGCAAATAAGTAGCCATGGATTCGATGCAAGCGCGGAAATCACCATTCCGCCTCTTGCCACCGTGTATTTTCAGTTCGAAACTAAATAAAATCAGGCTTTAATCGGAAGATACCGGACGCAAGATCCAGATCATCCGCAAGACAAGGGGAAACGTCACATGTCGAAACCATCTGCCCAATCCGGACCACTCTCACGCAACGCCATGGCCTATGTCCTGGCGGGTGGGCGCGGCAGCCGCCTGCTGGAACTTACTGATCGTCGCGCCAAGCCCGCCGTCTATTTTGGCGGCAAATCCCGCATTATCGACTTCGCACTGTCAAACGCGATGAATTCAGGCATTCGGCGCATCGCAGTTGCCACTCAATATAAAGCCCACAGTTTGATCCGGCATATGCAACGCGGCTGGGACTTTTTTCGCCCGGAGCGCAACGAAAGCTTTGACATTCTGCCAGCAAGCCAGCGCGTTTCGGAAGAAATGTGGTATCTTGGAACAGCTGATGCTGTGTATCAAAATATTGATATTATTGAGAGTTATGCGCCCACCCACATCGTGCTGCTGGCGGGTGATCACATTTACAAAATGGATTATGAGATGATGCTGCAACAGCACGTGCAGCAAAAAGCCGACGTCACCATCGGATGTCTCGAAGTATCGCTGGAGGAAGCTAAAGGCTTCGGCGTTATGCATATTGACAAGTCAGACCGGGTTATTTCGTTTCTCGAAAAGCCAAAACAGCCTCCCCACATGCCGGGCAAACCAGACATCGCGCTGGCAAGTATGGGCATTTACGTATTCGAGACCAAATTTCTGATCG
>JAYVYB010000371.1:0-3376 GCA_043784625.1 Methylovirgula sp. | reverse complement strand
TTCGTTGATTGTGGTGGCATGAACATCCAGCGCGCCACGAAAAATATAAGGGAAGCACAGAACATTATTGACCTGATTCGGGTAATCCGACCGTCCCGTGCAAATCATCGCGTCCGGGCGCACCGCCAGGGCGTCATCCGGCATGATTTCAGGATTTGGGTTCGCCAGTGCCAAAATCAACGGCTTTGGGGCCATGCTTGCCACCATATCCGCTTTAAGCACGCCGCCGGCGGAGAGGCCCAGAAAAACGTCCGCACCGGCAATCACCTCGCGCAAAGTGCGCTTGTCGGTTTTTTGCTTATAGATCGCTTTCCACTCGTCCATGAGCGCGGTGCGGCCTTCGAAAACCACGCCCTCAAGATCGGTAACCCAGACGTTTTCGCGCTTCACACCCAGTGAGACCAATTGGTTCAAACACGCCAAAGCCGCAGCACCCGCGCCGCTGGATACAACCTTTACGTCGCCGATTTTCTTGCCAGCAAACTCCAGACCGTTGAGCACAGCCGCGCCCACAATAATCGCCGTGCCATGTTGGTCGTCATGAAACACCGGGATTTTCATCCGCTCGCGGCAGCGCCGCTCAACCTCAAAACACTCCGGCGCTTTGATATCTTCCAGATTGATGCCGCCGAATGTCGGCTCCAGCGCGCAGATCACATCCACCAATTTATCGACGTTCTTTTCGTCCACCTCGATGTCAAACACGTCAATTCCGGCAAATTTCTTGAAAAGTACCGCCTTGCCTTCCATCACCGGCTTGGACGCCAGCGGGCCGATATCGCCCAAACCAAGCACCGCCGTGCCATTGGTGAGCACAGCCACTAGATTTTGCCGGATGGTATATTCCGCCGCATTGGCCGGATCATCAACAATCGCCTCGCAGGCCGCCGCCACGCCGGGCGAATAGGCCAATGCCAGATCGCGTTGGTTGCCCAGCGGCTTGGTCGCCTGAATTTCCAGTTTACCGGGCTTGGGATAGCGGTGGTAAATCAACGCGCCGGAACGAAGATCATCAGACATATTCGAAGCCATACGCGCAGTCCCCCATCATTTTCTAACCGTTCTAAACACAAAAACGCGGCACTCCAATCAAAGAATGCCGCGCCTGTCGCAGATTTTCAGCCTGCGGAAACCCGAAGTGCCGTTTGGCGCTATTTTGTCTGCAAATTCACCCGCAAAGCCAGTTCGCGCATCTGCTTCGGGCTGGCTTCCGCCGGTGCGCCCATCAGCAAATCTTCCGCCTTCTGGTTCATCGGGAACAGCGCCACCTCGCGCAGGTTTTGCTCACCCGCCAACAACATGATGATGCGATCAACACCCGCCGCCATGCCGCCATGTGGCGGCGCGCCATATTGGAACGCGCGATACATGCCGCCAAAGCGCTCAATCACCGTTTCTTCCGAATAACCGGCAATTTCAAACGCCTTCACCATCGCGTCCGGCTTGTGGTTGCGGATACCGCCCGACGCCAGCTCATAACCGTTGCAGGCGATGTCATATTGGAACGCCTTGATGGTCACCGGATCTTGGGTCAGCATAGCCTCCATGCCGCCCTGCGGCATCGAGAACGGATTGTGCGAAAAATCGAATTTCTTGTCTTCTTCGTTCCATTCAAACATCGGGAAATCGACAATCCACGCGAAGGCGAACTGGTTTTCGTCAATCAGCTTGAGTTCCTCGCCAAGCTTGCGGCGCGCAGCCCCGGCAAATGTCGCAAATTTCGAAGGGTCACCCGCCGCAAAAAACGCCGCATCGCCAGCGCTCAGGCCAAGTTGCGTGCGGATTGCTTCAACCCGCTCTGGTCCGATATTGTTTGCCAGAGGGCCACGGCCGCCAACGCCGGTTGCACCCGGGGTTGCCGCTTGCGTGGTTTCGTCCTTAGCCTTGTCAAAGAACAGGATATAACCAAGGCCGGGCTGGCCTTCGCCTTGCGCCCAAGCGTTCATGCGGTCGGCAAAAGTGCGCTGGCCGCCACCGGGAGCGGGAATCGCCCAAACCTGATTTTTCGGGTCTTCCAGCAACCGCGCGAACACTTTGAAGTTCGAGCCGCGAAAATGCTCGGATGTGTCCTGCATCTCAATCGGGTTGCGCAAATCCGGCTTGTCCGAGCCATATTTACGCATCGCCTCGGCATAAGGAATACGCGGCCAGTTTTGCGTCACTTTTTTGCCGTTACCAAATTGCTCGAACACGCCACGAATCACCGGCTCCACAGTGCGGAACACGTCTTCTTGCTCAACAAAGCTCATCTCGATGTCGAGCTGATAAAATTCACCCGGCAGGCGGTCGGCGCGCGGGTCTTCATCGCGGAAACACGGCGCAATCTGGAAATAGCGGTCAAAACCCGCCATCATCAACAGCTGCTTATATTGTTGAGGGGCCTGTGGCAGCGCATAAAACTTACCCGGGTGCAGGCGCGACGGAACCAAAAAGTCGCGTGCGCCCTCCGGGCTGGAGGCGGTCAGAATCGGCGTGGCAAACTCGTTAAAGCCCTGCCCCTTCATGCCCGCGCGCAGATAATCCACCACCTTGCCGCGCAGCATGATGTTGTTATGCAGCCGCTCCCGCCGCAAATCTAAAAAGCGGTATTTCAAACGGGTTTCTTCGGGATAATCCACGTCGCCAAACACCGGCAAAGGAAGCTCGGCCGCCGCACCCAAAACCTCAACCGATTTGATAAAAACTTCGACCATCCCTGTGGGAAGATTCGCATTTGTCGTGCCCTCAGGGCGCTTGCGCACCAAGCCGGTGACCTTCACCACCCATTCGGCACGAAATTTTTCCACCGCCGCAAAAGCTGGCGAATCGGGGTCAGCCACAATTTGCGTCAGGCCGTAATGGTCGCGCAAATCGATAAACAGCAGCCCGCCATGATCACGGATGCGATGGCACCAGCCGGACAAGCTCACCTCTTGGCCGATGAGCCCTTCATTGAGTTCGGCACAGGTGTTGGTGCGATAGACGGATTTGAGCAAGGACATTCTTCACGCTTTTCGGTTTGTCAAAATAAGCCGCGAAAAGCGCATGGCGAGCTTGGTTTGTCAAGAAAAGGGGGCGAGAAAAGCGCAGGGCTCGCCCCAGTCTTCATACTTGGGAGCGCAAAGCCGACTCAGAGGTATTGAAGCCCGAAATATTTAAATTCTTAACGCCTGCCTGCCTAAACTAATGCTTGGGTCAATCTAAAGAACCACCATGCATACTTCCGATACCGTAATACCGATTAACCGCAATTGTTTACGGCAACCAATTCCTGAGATATTCTTGGCGGCAACTTATTTAACTGCTGCACAAACCGCCTTTCGCCTCGGGCGCGAAAATGATTCATGCCAGCTACTTGATATGGCAAACATGATAGAGATCAGAGCATGGACAGAAT
>JAYVYB010000370.1:0-1812 GCA_043784625.1 Methylovirgula sp. | reverse complement strand
GGATTAGCCCGATAAAGGCAAGAGCCGTGCGCCAAATCAAACTCTGAAAAAAACACTTAGGCGTTGACCTAAGTGTTAGAGCGTGATTAGTTAGGTTTATGCCTAACCAACTATCTGAAGTTGATTTTAAGTTTCATGCGCTGGCGGACCCTACCCGCCGCGCGGTCGTCGAACGTTTGGGTCTTGGTTCTGCTGCTATGAGCCAATTGGCAAAGCCATTCAATATGGCGTTACCGTCGTTTGCTCAGCATCTCAACGTGCTGGAAAAAAGTGGCTTGATAAGCTCGGTCAAGGTCGGGCGTGTCCGCACTTATTCACTGACGCCGCGATCGTTTGCGACGCTCGAAATATGGCTCAACCTTCAGCGCAATAAATGGGAGCGCCGTCTGGATCGGCTGGACGAATATCTCATCTCACAGAAGGAGCAACAACCATGACATTCAATCCAAAATTTGACCTCAGCTTTGAACGTATTGTTGACGTGCCTCTGCAAAAAGTGTGGGAAGCGTGGACGGTTCCGGCCAAGTTGATGCCGTGGTTTTGCCCAAAGCCCTGGCGCGTCGGCGAATGCGAAATCGACCTCAAGCCCGGCGGCAAGTTTTACACTTTGATGCAGGGGCCTAATGGCGAATCCATGCCGAACACCGGCTGTTTTCTGGAAATTATTCCGGGCCGGAAGCTGGTCTGGACCAGCGCGCTGGGTGAGGGGTTCCGCCCCAATGTTGTCGATTTGCTCGGCTTCCCCTTCACCGGCATTATTGAACTTAGCCCCCATGGCTCGGGCACAAAATATATCGCCACTGTATTGCACAACAGCGAAAAAGACCGCGATACCCACGATAAAATGGGATTTGAGGGCGGTTGGGGCACTGCGCTGGATCAGATGGTGGCGATGATTAGGGAAGAACAGGTTGCGGGCTAGACGTTAATTTTTTATACCGGTATTACAGAATGGGTGAGTTAACTGTCCATTATTTGCGTGTCCCAAACCACCATCTTGGACCCTCGTGATGTGATCATAAGAGACCGACTGGGAAGGCAGCATGAGTCCCTTGCAGATCGGACATTTCAAAGAGTTAATTATAGATTCTCTTAGATATATTTGGCTTTTTGTTTCGTGCGAGAAGTCCTTTGAAGGTGAACCGGCAAAGGAGAGAATCTTTGAATCTGCAGAAGGCATTATCGCTTTGACCAATTCTCCTTCTGATAGCTCCCGTAAGTCTTTTTCCTGACTTATGAGAAACTCGAACATTGGGGCAGCACGTTCTACACGAATTTTACTCCTTCCTAAGTGAAGTGCTTGAGTGATTAGACTCTTTTTTGAAACGAGCAATTCTTCTAAAGATGCGCGTTTGCTGGTAAAGCGTTTAAAGAAAGTTGGGTTGTTGTTGTCGAGGTATTTTTTGAAAACTGTAACCATGCCCATCAACAGATCTGGAAGACGCCTTCCATTGTCGGAATAGAAATAGACAGCCGGATGCAACCCTAAACTGCCCGGTGCATTTCCCACCATACGCCCGACAATTTTGGTTGAATATTCAAGGAGTTTAATTGTTTCCGATCCGTCAGTTTCTATGGGGAAATCAGAAACTTGCTTCCTAGCGCTACCATGATTTGCCCCTGCCACGGCCAGAAAATTCATTAAAAGCGCCAAGGCATGAATCGGTGATTGCGTTCCGCCTAATGGCAATTCTAATGTCTTAATTGGGTAATTCCCCCTGTAAATAAAGGGCTTCAAAAGTAGAATTTTCTCGCCATTATGAACGAGGAGATTTTGATGAAGACGAGCAGATATACCGAGCCACAAATTCT
>JAYVYB010000369.1:0-2304 GCA_043784625.1 Methylovirgula sp. | reverse complement strand
ACGAGCTTATCGTTGTAGATGATGGCGATGGCTCGGGATTAGACTTGGCGAGGCGTCATGAGAGTGCGAAAATTGTAACTTTTTCAAGCGAATCAGCCGGTCAAGTTGCCGCACGCGCACTGGCGATTTCCCAAGCCAAGGGCAAGTTTTTAGCTTGGTTGGACGATGATGACTGCTGGGAGCCGTGGCATCTTGAAAATTTGGACAAAATTCTCTCCCGGGAACCTTGTTTGGCTTTCAGTTCCGGATGGATTAAACACGAGACCGATGATGGTTCTCACGTTTCAACGACGCCCTTTCTAGCCTCAGCCAGCTCTGCGTCACTGCAAGAAAACAATACTCTATTATGGTCAGGAATAGCCTATCCTAAGGAATTTCATCAAACTTTTGGAGATTTTGATGGAAGCCTAGCCTATTACTGGGATTGGGACTGGTACCTTCGCTTAGCAAATGCCGGCATCCGATTTAAGTCTGCTCAAAGAGCCTCGGTTTGGATATCGGCACGCAGTTCCAGTGTGTCTTCGGCTCAGAACGAGCTTCAACGCAGAATTGAGCTTGACCGGCTTCAACTTAAGCACAACCTTGGATCAATAGAACTGAAAAACCACGCGAGCATTGCCGATGATCAGGCAGCATCAATGCCACTAGATTTGGAAAGTTTGCGCGCTTAGAATTGCGTTTTTTGATTAGATTGGAAGTCCATGAACGCCGATAAAGCTCAGCCTGTTTTGCTGAAAGACTACCGCCCTGCAGACTACAATATTACTGAGGTTCATCTCGATTTTAGTTTGCACGACACGGCCACAACGGTGGTTGCAACACTGCTAGTTGCCCCAAATCCCAAAGGAGCGGCAGGCGCCCCGCTACTCTTGGACGGAGATGGGCTCTCTTTGGTCTCAGCATATCTTGACGGCGTGCAACTTGACCCTTCGACAGCAACTCCGAACGCTTTTGTGCTTCAAAGCCCTCCTGACGGGCCCTTCCAACTTAAAATCACGACGGTTATCAACCCGCTTGAGAACACTCGCCTCATGGGTCTGTTTCGTTCCGGTTCTGTATTTTGTACCCAATGTGAGGCTGAAGGATTCCGCCGCATTACTTACTTTCTGGACAGGCCGGATGTCATGTCGGTCTACACCACTCGGATAGAGGCGGACAAAGCCTCCGTTCCAATACTGCTTGGAAACGGCAATCTTGAAGAGCAAATTGATTTGCCAAATGGCAGACATTGCGCCGTCTGGCATGATCCTCACAGAAAGCCGTGTTATCTTTTTGCGCTCGTGGGCGGAAGTCTAGGGTCAATCCACGATCATTTTACAACCTGTTCAGGCCGCAAAGTCTCTTTGGGTATTTACGTAGAACCCGGCAATGAAAGCCGAGCGCTTTATGCGATGGAAGCGCTAAAACGTTCGATGTTATGGGACGAAACGGCCTTTGGCCGCGAATATGACCTCGACGTGTTTAACATCGTTGCTGTTTCAGATTTCAACATGGGAGCCATGGAAAATAAAGGCCTGAATATATTCAATGATAAGTATGTTCTTGCCCAACCGGGTACGGCCACTGATGTTGATTACGCCCATATTGAAGCCGTCATTGCGCATGAGTATTTTCACAACTGGACAGGAAATCGCATAACTTGCAGAGATTGGTTCCAACTTTGCCTGAAAGAGGGATTGACTGTTTTCCGTGATCAAGAATTTTCGTCAGACGAACGATCCCGAGCGGTCAAGCGGATTCAAGACGTAAAGAACCTTCGCAGTGTTCAATTTGTGGAAGATGCCGGACCTCTGGCTCACAATGTCCGCCCTGAATCCTACATGGAAATCAATAACTTCTATACTTCGACCATCTACGAAAAGGGTGCCGAAGTTGTGCGAATGTTAAAGACACTGATAGGTGCCCCGGCATTCCGATCAGGCATGGATATTTATTTTGAAAGATACGACGGCTCGGCTGCAACTATGGAGGATTTCATCAGCTGTTTTGCTGAAGTGACAGGGCGTAATCTAGACCAATTCATGCGTTGGTATAGTCAGGCAGGAACACCGCAGGTTACAGTCACGACCAGCTTCGATCCAGTCGCCCAAACCTTTTCGCTAACGCTGCAACAAAACACCGAGCCAACCCCAAAACAGGCAACCAAACTACCGTTTGTTATCCCGGTGCGTCTCGGTTTCGTTGGATACCAAGGGGCAATGGACGTGAAACACGGCTCGGATGGCCCGTCCGAGCCCGCTTCGTTCCCAATCATCGAGCTCACCGAACACACGCAAACGATTGTTTACAAGGGTGTCACTGAGC
>JAYVYB010000368.1:0-2610 GCA_043784625.1 Methylovirgula sp. | reverse complement strand
CAGCAGCGTTCGCAAAGGCTCCGTTCAAAACAGGCGCAATGGTTTTTCCTTTGCCAATTGCATATCCTGCTTCGTAATATACATTCATATTTGGTCGGGTGACATCACAAACAAGGGTAGCCGCCTCGTCGATGTTTGCACGAACTTCCTCGGGAATGGACTGCCCGAAAACATCCATGCCCTGCCAAGTTTTCAAATTTATATTGTTAGAATGCTGTCGTAGAATTTTCGCCGCAGCATTGATGGTCGAAATTAAGTCTGGGGGCTGTCCAGGATAAGCAAAAAACGCGTTTCGCATCATCGTTGCCATTTAGGTCAACTCCCCGGTGTGATTCCATTTTCACTCTGTCTTAAGGTAGCGAGCGCAAGAGCTGCCGACAAGGGCAAGCTCTGACTCAACGGTAATATAAAACCAAACTCATTGGACAGGATAAAATAATTCAATTCAAATAGTACCGCGCTCGGCGGCAGTCCTAAGCTTCTAATCAACTTTCTCGCCAACTTGGCCAGTTTGTATAGCTTTTGGCCGACTTTTGGCCGGGTTGCGCCTGCTTTTGGCATCGTTTTGGCCGAGTTTTGGCCAGTTTTTGGCCGACTTATAAGGTGCTAGATAACCTTTTCGGCCAATTTCAACCGCGCCAAGACATCAAATGTTCAAGCAAATTCCATGATAATGGCGTCCACAGCCAGCGAGTCACCAACCGCTGCGTTGATCTTAACCACGGTGGCGTCCCGCTCTGCAGTGAGGACGTTTTCCATTTTCATCGCCTCAACCATACAAAGCTGCTCTCCGGCCTTAACCTCTTGACCTTGTTGCACAAATAGCGCCTTCACCAATCCCGGCATGGGGCATAACAGCGCCTTGGAGGTGTCTGCTGGCACCTTCTCCGGCATTAATCGCGCCAGTTCAGCCTCGCGGCGGGTGTAAACCTGCACATTTACGCTGACACCGGCGTGATTAAGGTTGATGCCATTGAAGATTTGGCGGACCTGAACAGCAATTTCTGCCCCCTCAATACGGCCCTCCCATACCAAATCTCCCGGCACCCAGTCTGAGGTGAGCCTTAGCGAAGTGCCGTCCTGGAAATCTACGGTGAAGTGGTCAACACCGGACGACATGGTCACGTCAAAGTGTTGATTTTGCAGAACAATTGTACGTTGCTCCTGAAACGTCACAGCGCGCTGAGTGCGGATTTGTCCGGTTATTTCGCGCTTGCGGGCGTTCATTACGTGGTCTATCGCCGCGGCCACGGCGGCAATACGGCGCGCCGTTTCACCGCTGGCAACCACGGGAGAAAAGCCGTCGGGATATTCCTCTTTAATGAAGCCGGTGCTGATGTTGCCAGAGCGCCAGCGCTCATGCTGCATCAAACTGGAGAGAAACGGAATATTGTGGCGAATACCATCAATATAGAAGGAATCCAATGCTTTAGCCTGCGCTTCAATGGCAGCGATGCGCGTGGGCGCGTGGGTGACAAGCTTGGCAATCATGGGATCGTAGAAGATCGAGATTTCGCCGCCTTCGTAAACACCGGTGTCATTGCGAACGGTAATACTGTCGGTGACGCCCTCCTGCGGAGGTTGATATTTAATGAGGCGCCCTGTAGATGGCAGAAAGCCTCGGCTCGGGTCTTCGGCATAGACACGGCTTTCGACCGCCCAGCCATTTAGCTTTATATCGTCTTGATTAAATTCAAGTTTTTCTCCATAGGCAACGCGTATCATCTGCTCGACCAGATCAATTCCGGTGATCAATTCCGTAACCGGATGCTCAACCTGAAGGCGGGTGTTCATCTCTAAAAAGAAAAAGCTCTTGTCCTGCCCTGCCACAAATTCGACTGTGCCGGCTGAATCATAGTCTACCGCCTTGGCAAGTGCGACAGCCTGCTCTCCCATCTTTTTACGGGTGGCTTCATCAAGCAGAGGTGACGGAGCCTCTTCTATAACCTTTTGATTTCGCCGCTGAATCGAGCACTCTCGTTCGCCAAGGTACACCACATTGCCGTGTTTATCACCAATGAGCTGAATTTCGATATGGCGCGGATTGACGATGAACTTTTCAACAAACACCCGATCATCACCAAAGGATGATTTGGCCTCGGACTTGGCACGGGTAAAGCCTTCTTCCACCTCTTCCCGGCTGTAGGCGATTCGCATGCCCTTGCCGCCGCCGCCAGCCGAGGCCTTGATCATAACCGGGTATCCGATTTGATCTGATATTTCAACAGCATGAGCGGCATTTTCGATGGTGCCGAGAAAGCCTGGAACAGTGGTAACATTGGCGGCGTTCGCAAACTTTTTCGACTCAATCTTGTCGCCCATCGCGGCGATAGCGCGCGGATTGGGACCAATAAAGACGATACCATTCTCTTTAAGAGCAACCGCGAAGGCTTCGCGCTCTGACAAAAAGCCATAGCCAGGGTGCACGGCTTCTGCGCCGGTTTGCTTACAGGCTACGATGATTTTTTCGATGACGAGATAAGAGTCGGTAGCTGCGGCAGGGCCTATGTGTACGGACTCATCAGCCATTTCGACATGGAGCGCGTCTTTATCGGCGTCCGAATAGACAGCAACCGTCTTAATTCCCATTTTTCGAGCGGTTTTGATGAC
>JAYVYB010000367.1:0-6202 GCA_043784625.1 Methylovirgula sp. | reverse complement strand
CTTGAGCGAATAGTTCGTGCTTGGCGTTTTTGAGGACTGGCATTGGCTAAAACCTTTGTTTTAGATAGTTACGAACTAAGCACAGTAGGCTTTGTGCGGGCTGCTGACTTGCCAATGATAAATATCGCAAATTTTTGGGCAATAATCAACATGTTGTCGGCGTTTTCGTCTGGCGCGAAATCTATCGCGAGCTGTAGGGCTTGCGAAAGCGGATGAAGCTAAGGGACATATCGAAAATGCACAGACTACATGACTAATTTATAAAATGCCCTTAGAATAGAGCTGTGCTCGAAAGTAGCATCTTTCGCCCATGAGAGGCCCATAATGGCGACTATTTTAAAGCACGTAAGGCTGGCAATAATATTGCTTGCGTGTTTTGTGCCCTCGCTCTGTCACAGCGAAAATATTGAACCAGAAAAGCTTATTCCACTTCAAGACTACATTTCCGCCAATTCAAAATACTTGTGATCCGCCAACATTTCAATACGTTTTGGTGCGGTGCACCGCCATGTATTACGCTCTCAGTGCACGTTTCAACAGAGAAACAGCCCCTGATCGTTTAGCTGTTCAATCACTATTAAAGCGCAAAGGAGACGATTTTCTAACCTACTCTGCCAATCTGGAATACCAGATCCAAAAAGATGAAAACAGTGATCGGGTAGCCATTATGGAGGCTACCGTTATCAACTTTATGAAGACTTACGGCGCAAATATGAACGACGCCAGCACAAGGCTTGGCTCGATGTGGAGAGACGAGACTGTCAAAACTGATTACGATACATGTGAGGGCTTTCTGAACTACTTCGCGAGTCGCCCGAAATAGCGGAAGGCGCGGCGAGAAAAAGCGGCGGGGCCGGGGTGCGGCTACCGTCTAGGTAGTGATGGCGCTCCAAGTGCTTTGAGCTAGAGTTTGCCCATGTCGAACCTTGTGCTGATTCTCCCGCTTAAAATCCGACAAATCGCGGAATGCTTCATCGTCGAGGACGTTATGGGCTATGCGCTCGCCTATGTCTATTTCGAGGATGTGGAAACCCGCCGGGTGGCGATGCGGCGCTTGACCAAGGTCGATGCGTTGCAGGTTGCCCAGATCACGGCTAGGGCGTTGACGGCGGAAGCGAGTTAGGTTCAGGACCCATTAATTCACTTGTAGGGTTGTTTCCTGTCTGGTTCACTTCTGCCAGGAGGTTTTTGGCATGAGTGATTTGATGTGGCTTTCTGATGCACAGATGCAACTAATTGAGCCGTATCTTCCGCTTTCTCATAGCATTGCGCGTGTTGATGACCGGCGGGTTTTGAGCGGTATTATCTTTGTCATCCGCAATGGTCTTCGCTAACGCGATGCTCCGAAGGAGTACGGCCCGCACAAAACGATCTATCACCGTTTCACCCGCTGGAGCCGTCTTGGTGTGTTCAACAAGATATTGGCGGAACTTTCAGCCAAAGCCGGAGTGCCTGAGCAGGTGATGATTGACGCAACCTGTCTCAAAGCCCACCGCACGGCGGCAAGCCTTTTAAATAAGGGCCTATACCCAGACGTATCGGACGCACAAAGGGCGGATTGAACTCCAGGCTTCATGCTGTATGCGATGGAGCATGCCGTCAGATGGTTTTGCTGCTTACCGAAGGCCAAATGAGTGATTTCAAGGGCGCAGCCCTCATGTTTGAAGCCATTCCTGACGCCAAAACCTTGCTCGGTGACAAAGGATACGACGCCGACTGGTTCCGCCACGCTCTGCTGAAATCCGGCATCACCCCATGTATCCCGCCAAAGTCCAACCGAAAACTGCAAACTGCGTTCGACAAGACGCTCTATAAAAGCCGCCACAAAATCGAAAACATGTTCGGCAAGCTCAAAGACTGGCGGCAAATTCACACCCGCTACGACCGCTGCGACCACGCCTTCATGGCCGCAATCGCAATTGCTGCAACAATCATCTTCTGGATCAATCAATGAGTCCTGAGCCTAGACCCTCGCGACGATGACATGCGCCTGAATTTTGGCCGCAATCTCGCCGGTGCCATATTTGCCTTCGAGCACCGATGCAACGTAGCCGGTGGCTGATTCCAGTTTGCCAGCATCTCTGTCCTCAATCTCCTTGCGGAGCGGAGTTCCCTGGCAATAAGCAACGGCGGCAACGCGCGGCGAAGAAGCACGGCTTTGTTCGTCTCTCGTCTCAATTACCACGTTGGAAAAACCAGCGTCTTTCAGCTCCCTGAAGATCAGTGCCGTATCGTGGTAGCCGTGTGGCGTGCGCGCCAGAAAGCGGGGTGGATCGTTTGGAAAAATCAGTGCCAGAGCATTCGTCACATCATTGGCAAAGACATTTTCCTCTATGCGATCCCACACGTTGAAGAGAAGATATCCGCCGGGCCTGAGTACGCGCTTGGCCTCACGATAGGCGGACGGGCGGTCGGGAAAGAACATCGCGCCGAACTGACAACAAACCAGATCAAAGTCTGCATTTTCAAACGGTAACGCCAAAGCATCCGCCTTGCACCATTTGATGCGACCATCAGGAGCCTGCCGCGACGCGGCATAGTCCAGCATCGGCTGGTTGAGGTCGGTTACGATATAGCTCGCGCCGGGGGCTAGTTTTGGTGCCAGTGCGCGGGTGACAACCCCTGTGCCCGCAGCGATTTCCAGAATGGCGCTTGGGGAAAGGGCCTCTGCCCGTCGCGCAACATCCGCGGCGTAAGGCTCAAAAATCAATGGCACCAAATAGCGGTCATAGTTTTCCGGAATTGAACCGGCGAACACCTTGTCAGTTTCTAACATGCTTTTCACCTGTCATCCGTTTGATGGCTCACAGACTGCAACACAAGAATTCCCGTCGGGTCAGAGAAGGCCACGGGTGGTGGCATCCCAACGAAAACCATTCAAGTGCATGCTTAAAACGAGGAGCTCAATGAGACTTTGTCCCTTTTACGCCTCATTCAAGCCGGCACCGCGTTCGCCAAGAAACGCGGTTCCCTTAGCCGTTAGAGTGAATCCCGGGCGGCTCCCCGTTAGATCGACGTAACCCAAGGAGATAAGCCGCTCCAGATCGAGCTGCTTGTCGTCGGCAAGTTGAGCTCGGTAACGCTCTCCGATATCACAGAGCAGCGCGATTTGGTCGTTTGTCAGGTCGTCGGGCATTCCATTGACTCCGTCTCGGCTGCTGGAACCATCTGCTCAATTGCATTCTGCGGCAATAGCCCCCAAGCTTCCACGACGCGATTATCACTGCGCGAACTTCCTCGGGGAGCGGATCGTATTTGATTTCCTCTAGTCTCGCGCGCGCGCACTTTGCGTCAATTGCAATTGGCCGCGCTCGAAAATGTCGGTAAATGTGTTCTATAATAGCGTCACGACAGCAGCACGGAGAACGAGTATACGAAAAACTCTGTCATTGCTCCACGCCTTTCCAGAATTCTTTATAGAACTCCGGTTCGGGAATTTTCTCGTAAAATTTACCATTTGCCTTTGTGTAGGTTGGCTCGGCATAAGGTGCGCAATGCGGACAAACTAGGCTAACAAGAACCGTATAGCCGTTTTTTGGCTTATCGAGGAAATATTGCGATCCTGATTTTATAACGTAGCATGAGGTTGTCCATTTACGGACGGGTTTCGCGGCTTCTGCGTCTGAATGAAGGATTGGAGCTACCTTTGCGCTCCAGTCGATATCCTCAATAGAATCGCATCCAATAATAGGGCGCGTTATAACAACCCATTGTTCTTTAAGATGATTATATTGGGGTTTTTCGACGGCCATTGAATGGCTGGCTGCTAAGACCAAAGCCGATAGGGCAACAATAAATCGCATGATCGATCCTTAACAATCGTTCGCAACGGCTTTGGCAAAGACCGCACAATACGGTGCTCCAATAAGTAATCACATTTCCGCCTCTCTGAAAAGGTCGACGGTTCAGGGCGAATTGTATGATAATAGTCGCGCCGAAAACGAAACTTTCCCTCCCGAAATTTCTTGGCTAACTTTAAATGGTGTCAATGCCAAAACCAAAGCGCCGCAAGAAAGCAGTGTCGATTTCTTGGTTTAGAACTTCCAGCTTGTCGACGTGCTTCTGATAGGTTTTCGAGCGGATCCATTTGGGTTTAAGCGGCAAATCAGGATCACCGGTTTTGAACTTGCGAAACTCGTTCTTTTTGTTTCCAAAATTTACCTTGCTACCGTTTCACAATTGGAAGAGCCTAGGTAAACCAAAACTTAGAGGTCAAACCTCATGCGCCGGACTGCCTTTTTAGCAACGATTTTGGTGTCCGGAGCGTTATCGGGCTGCATGGCCAATCAAAACAGGCAGCAATACATGCAAGCCAGCGCCCCCCAACAGCCTCGTGACCGCGAAAGCATATGCGAGGATGTTTACGCAGCAACGCTTATAGCTCCTACTATGGGGTTTGCTGACGGTTTAAGTAAGGCAATGTTGGCTCGATCACAGTGCTTGGCTGGGCAGCCTATCAGCGCTCTGCAACCGGCACCCATTAATCAACCAGTCCAACAGGAGCAAGGGTTACACACCTATATGGTCAATGGCAGGATGTTCACCTGCAACACGTTCGGGACTAACACGACATGCAATTAAGATCAGCAATCATCGCCACTGTTATAATACTGGCAGCCATCGCGACCACTCATGCTGAAGAACTCGTAACTTGTCCCGCCAACCTCGCCACGTTATCCAGTGAAAAAAGTCACGAAGCGCTGAAAGTTATTGCCGTCTCATATTCAAACGTTTGCCACGGCAAGGAATATTGGTCGCCAGTTGAGCGTACTTCAAAATGCGTAGACGCCCAATCAAGTTATTATCTAGTAGGGCCAAGCTTTCGGGGCCAGCTCTATGGAAAATTTATTATAGCGTCAACGGGCATGTATCGTTCATTTGTGTCCGATCGTGCGATCTATGAATATGACCCTATTCTGGTTGGAAAGCACATCAAATGGTTTCCAAAAGGTGAAATTTACGATGGGCTCTTAATTGCTCCGGAATCTAGTATGCCGTTTGATACTGGATTTGACGGAAGTAAATGGAAATTTAGTTGCAACATAAAATATAAATCTACCCTAGCGCGCACGCGCGTGTATTGCTTACGGGTTAATCAGGCCATCCAATCCAATAGGTTTGCCAATCTCTCGCGCGCGCATTTGGCTGAGAAATTCGGATAAGCCTCTCGCGCGCCCGTATTTCTCTCCAAATTTATCACAGACCTTTAAAACGATTGGTCGTAGCATGATCTGATACCCTCTCGTCTTCAATTAAAGTGTTTTAAGTCAAAGACTTCGCTGCCATCATTGCGCGCCCAATCGCCGCCCATCGCTTCAATTTCTGCACCTCGTAACCACCAAAGCAGACCGCCCCGCTTTCCATCTATTGGCGGAGTAAATAGATGTTCTGCTGTCCAACCGACGCAGTCGTTTGAATCGGCAAATTCAGTGGCAGCCTGACCAAATGGGCTTTTAAAAAATGTAGCGCAGTCGGCTATTGCCCATTGGTGGAACTGCCAAAAAACACCATCGGGACAGTGCGCGATCAGCTCCGCCATGCCATGCCGATAGATCGGAGGAACATGGGATAGATCAGTTACAAGCGAGGTTACAGGCCGATATATGCTTTTGGGGACATAGCTGTTTTTGACCTGTAACCCATGTAACCCTTGTAACTTCAATGGCTTAGAACCTGTAACCGCCTCTCCGGTTACAGGTGTTACAGGCGTAACTGGTATTTTTTGGTAGTCACCCCGCATAATCGCGGCAAGACGTGAGGCAGGTTGATTGCTCATAGACTGCCCTCCAGAATTTTCGACGTGAGGCAAAAGACCCTTGTCGCCCGGCCTGATATTTTAGTGACTATAGAAAAGCCCTCGTTCCCGCGCTTCAACATACCCCGCTCACAAAGTACCCGCGCCGCATCCGTGGCGTTAATGCCCGCGCAAATCTCACCCTTCCAATTCTCAGAGGGGATCAGCCATTCGCGCGCCTCTCCATCGCCTCGCCGCCAGCCCAGGCGATAGTGGACCGGCGATGCTTCGGAATTGTCGGGACTGTCAAACCGGCTATCACCATACTTTTCAATATGGCCCCGCACCTGTTCGATGGCTTGGCGCACTTCCATCGGTTCAATACCACCGCGCCCGCCTATCCATTGATCCAAAGCCCATGCAGCCGCCTCGCGCGCAAGGCCAACGCGCCAAGGTAAGAGGCCAAAC
>JAYVYB010000366.1:0-3326 GCA_043784625.1 Methylovirgula sp. | reverse complement strand
AAGAGCCGATGGGCAAAATAGAAACCCACTTCGTGAATCAAGGGCACAAGAAAGAACAGGGCGACAAAGCCAATCGGATGCTCTGCAAAACCAATCATCGGCGCGACACCATTTGCATAAGCCCAGAGCAGGAGCAGCTCATAGGCAGTCCAGATCGGCACGCCGCTGACAAGTGTGTAGAACATGTTGTCATAGGTCTGGTGGCCAAACAAGAAACCCTCGGCTTTTTCCTTCGGCCAATGCTTGCTGTATTTGAATGCAGTGCCCTGTTTGCGCCAGACATAAAGCCACATGTGCCAAGTGCCATAAACGCATATTGCCAGCACGATATTACGCAACAACACCACGCCGGACCAATAGAACGAAAAACCTTTAAAGTTCTCCAGCGATGGCGTGAGATAAAACCAGATCAACACAGCCAATATCGCATAAAACACATTACAAGGCAGGAAATAGCCAGGAAAACCGAACAGCCATTTGAGGAAAACCTTTGGCTGAGGCGGCCATGCGAAGGCCGGCCCATAACTGATTGGTTTCTTTGGTGCCCAGTCGCCGCGCTTATCCTCAGTGCCGTATCGAGATTCCTCCATGGCCCACTCCTAGCAATCATCCTGACGTTAGGATGGAAGCCAGCATTGGTCAATTCAGACTATTGCCTTGCCGTGGTTCATCACACAGCGTTGGCAGTCGCTCGCGCGCCACGGACTTGTTGGAACGAACCAAATCAGGTATTTGCCCGATCACTTCAACACATTTCGCAGGCAGGGGTCGACATGAAAGTTTTTTGGTCGTGGCAAAGTGATTTACCGGGCAATATCAGCCGGCATTTCGTTCGCGATGCCTTGGACCAAGCCATAACTGAATTGAATTCCACTCTCGCCCTTGAAGAGCCGGAGCGTGAGAGCGACATCTCTCTGGACCATGATCGGAAAGGAACGCCAGGCTCGCCAGCGTTGGCGGAACTTATTTTCGAGAAGATCCGTAGCGCTGACGTCTTCGTCGCCGATGTCACACCGGTCGGCCAGACGACAGCCAACATCGAGAAGAAGTTAATCAACGCCAATGTCGCTATTGAGTTGGGCTTTGCCATTGGTGCACACTCCGATCGCAAGCTTTTGATGGTGCTGAACACTGCGTACGGAGAGCGAGACGATTTGCCATTCGATCTGAGGCACAAGGCAGGCCCGATCATGTATTGTCTCGAAGAAGGGGCGGGCAAGGCAACGAAGGAAGTGACACACAAACAGCTCGTCGGTCAACTCAAGACCGCGCTCCGCGCGTTCCTCCATGTGCACCTGCCAGCTACTCCATTATTCCAGCGCACGCCCGCTGTTGCCAACGATGCGCCGCGATACTTTTAAAGTAAAGACGCGATTGTCGAGAGACAAGGCAACTATATACAATCGGCGGCGTCTTTCTCTGTTCAAGACGGGCCGTTGCTCTACTCGCGTGTGTCATCATTAAAGCCCGTGAAGTTGTTGTCGTTTCCGGATGCGCTTGATGCCACAGAACACGGCCAGTTATGTCCGTTCAGTCAAGAACGTGGCAGCTCGACCATGGTAGTGAACAGCTTCGGTGCTATTTCTTACAATGCCATCGAGGATCAGAATCGGGTACTTTCTGCTACGCAGCTGTTCAAGAATGGTGAGCTCTGGGGTTTCAATGCTTACTTGCCGAAGCCGGTAAATCAGCCGAGTGCTGCACCGGGAATGTGGGCACGTGAGATGGAAACGGCCTACATCCGAAGTCTGCCTAGGTATGTCGAATTCTTGCGAGCACAACTCAAATTCGAGCCCCCGTTCGAGATCGAGGCAGGTCTGAGTTTTGCTCGCAAGCTCAGCTTTTACGTCACAAACGACCAAGCGACGTCGGTTTGGGGACCGTTCTTGAAGGACGAAGTTATCATACGGGAGCGCCTGAGTACCGCCACAAAGGAAGATATCGACAGGGCTTTGCTCAAGATTTTCGAAGGTTTCTTCGAAGCCGTCGGCAAGCGTCGGCCGCAATCGTTCAACAAATTTCCCGAACTGCGGCGGTGATGGGAACTCACTAACGGATTACGGTGATTACGTTCATACCACTATTAGTTATCTCCAAACGCAGGTGTCTTGTTTGGATAGAAAGCACTGACATCATAACCGAATCGCTTTTTGTGCGACATATTATTATATCGGATATAGGATTTCCATCCTGGCGATAACTTTCTTCACTTCTTCTGTTGGCCCGAGCTGACATTCAATTGCGACTCGTTCTCAATGTGAAGGGCCTAATTAATAGAAATTTATCTGGGAATGTTGATCGGGTAATTTTTATTACTGCTGACAGCGATTAAATACCGACTGCAAAATTTGTGAGCGGCTTCCTCACGACAAAAACCTCTATGCCATGGGCAATATCGTCGAACGCTCCTTCTGCAAGATGAAAGACATGCGAAGGCTCGCAACCCGCTTCGAAAAAACCGCAAGAAACTTTCGCTCAATGCTATACGTCTTCGCACTCAGGTGCTGGTGCAATTGAGTCCACACCCTAATGGGAAAGGAAAAATTGTTGCTACTTGCCCCGCTTTTTACAATTTAGCTTTTTAGATTTCAATCTGACACACTATTATGTGATCGCGCAACTTGCTATGCCGCGAAGCCAGTGGCATGGTAGCTGAGTCAAGCGCCTGCCGCATGCTGTGGCGAGCCGCGCCGCATAGAGAGGTGCGACGTTGCTATCGCTGATGATCGCCAAGCGCCGGCGCTGCAAGGTGGCGCGCAGCTCGACGCCGCCCTCATCAAGGAGACCGGCCCCAATCAGCACCCGTGAACCATGCAAGTGGATCGGGCTCGCAGCTGCACTTGTCATGTACTTGCCGACTACCAGGTGACTTCGCCGGCGCCGGCGCGGCGGTTCGCGACTCGTGCGAGCATGAACAACAGATCGGAAAGCCGGTTGAGATAGATGATCACCACTTGCGGCACGTCGTCGGTATGTTGCAGCCGGATGATGGCGCGTTCGGCGCGACGGCAGACAGTGCGGGCAACGTGCAGTGCGGCGGCCTTTCGCGTGCCGCCGGGCATGATGAACGCTTTCAGCGGCTCCAACTCCGCCTCACAATCGTCGATCGCCTGTTCAAGTTGGGCGATGCGCTGATCAGTCAAGCGCGCTTTTTCGAGCTGCTCGCGGACTTTCTCCGGATGTGGGGTCGCGAGAAGTGCACCAATCGCAAACAAGTCGCGCTGGATGGTCGCCAGCACTTCGTCGATACGCGGCATCACTTCGGCAGCGCGGGCAACGCCGACGAACGCGTTGAGTTCATCGACGTCGCCGTATGCGGAGACGCG
>JAYVYB010000365.1:0-1583 GCA_043784625.1 Methylovirgula sp. | reverse complement strand
GACCGAAATCTTTAAAACGCTGCTCACCCGCCGCGCAGGGCACGTCTTTAAAGTGATGAGCGATTGCGGAATTTTACAGCTGATTCTGGATGGAATTGGTAACCCCGCCCGCCTCGCGCGCTTGATTGCCATTGAGGAGCGCCAAAATCACCAAAGCGCGCTGGCACGTCTGGCCGCGCTGGCGGTATTTTCGTCTGCCGATAGTCCGCGTTTGCGCGAGGCGCTGCGGCTCTCAAACGCTGATACCGAAGGTTTGCACGCCGCGGCCGAAGCCGCAGTAACTTTGCAAGGTCTCGCCCTGCCTCCCGATAAGGGTCGTTTGCGCGAACTGATGTTTGATCACGGCAAAAGCGCAACGCTCCTTGCAGTTCAGGTTGCACATGCGCAGAGCGCCGCACCGGTTGAAAGCCCGCAATGGCTTTCCGCCGCGCGTTTCGTATCTGATACGCCGCAACCCACCCTGCCCTTTACCGGCGCTGATCTGCTCGCGCGCGGATACGGCCCCGGCAAACAACTCGGCGCGGCGCTCAAGCGCTTACAAGCGCTGTGGATCCGGGCCGGATTTCCCAAGGACCCGCAGGCACTGGCTGCTTTGCTCGACGAGGCGCTAAAAGCCGACCCTATTCCGCTCCGGAAATAACGTCCGGCGTGCGCCAAGCCAAATGCTGGCCACCATCCACCGCTATCATTTGCCCGGTTACCGACTGAGCCCGCGCCAGATATAATACCGCTTCGGCAATGTCATGCGGACTGGCCGCCTGTTTCAGTGGGATCATTGACACTTGCGCGTCAAAATCAGCTTGCTGCTGGCGCACGCTCGGCAACGTTGGCCCTGGCCCGACAGCGTTGACACGCACGCGCGGCGCCAAAGCCTGCGCCATTGTTTGTGTCGCTGTCCATAGTGCGGCCTTGCTCAGCGTGTAGGAAAAAAACTGTGGCGTCAGTTTCCACACCCGCTGATCAATAATATTGACGACACTGCCTCCCTCGGGCGCTTGAGCGGCAAAACTTTGGGCCAAAAACACCGGAGCCTCAAGGTTCACTGCCATATGGCGCTGCCAAATCTCTGTGCCTAACTGCCCCATCTCATCAAATTCAAACATCGAAGCACAATTGACCAATAGGGAAAGCGGCCCCATGGCCGCTGCAATTTGTGGAATCAGCGCAGCCACCGCTGCTTGATTTGCCAAATCCGCTGCAAAAACCTCCGCGCGATGGCCCGCAGCATGCAATTGCGCCCGCAAGGCATCCGCTTCCACCCGCGACGCGTTGCAATGAATCGCCAAGTCATAGCCGTTGCTGGCCAGCTCAAGCGCAATTTCGCGCCCTATTCGCTTGCCCGCGCCTGTAACCAACGCCAATTTTCGATTTGGCAAAAGTTTTTTTGATGTGGTCATCACCGGTTTTCTCTTCCACAACGGATTAACTACAGTTGCATATTAGCCAAAATATGCAACTTATGCGATATTTCCAACCATCGCTCTTCGCGTTTACGCATGGCATCAAATGCTGGATGGATAAAACTTTATTAAAGGTCGCATATTAACCATTTATAAACCATAATAAAACCGACGGTATCTTTT
>JAYVYB010000364.1:0-3239 GCA_043784625.1 Methylovirgula sp. | reverse complement strand
GCGTAAAGCGCTGCCCGCCGAGGCTTGATAATGCTTCAAAAGCGTCGGGTCTTGAATGGTGCGAAGCAGATCAAACAGCTTCTTTTCCAATATGGCGCGCTGGTCCGGCCGCTCCAGAGTTACCCCTGCGCTTTCGCGCTGCAATATCACATCAAAAAGAGGCTTTGATTCGCTAAGTGCCTGATGAAAAGCATTTATTCCGCCTTGCTTGATCAGGTCATCAGGGTCTTGCCCAGCGGGTAAAAAGGTAAAAGCGAAGCTTTTTCCGGTTTTGAGCACCGGCAAAATCCGGTCAATTGCGCGGAAAGCGGCTGCGGTTCCGGCCTTATCTCCATCGAAGCAGATGACCGGTTCGTCGGCAAACCGCCAGAGCGTCGCCATTTGCTCTTCGGTAAACGCAGTGCCAAGCGTCGCCACCACGGCTTTGAATCCGGCCTGAAATACCGCGATCGCGTCCATATAGCCTTCCACCGCAACAACTGT
Organism: Methylovirgula sp.; assembly: GCA_043784625.1. Lineage (GTDB taxonomy): Bacteria > Pseudomonadota > Alphaproteobacteria > Rhizobiales > Beijerinckiaceae > JANXSV01. The sequence continues at coordinate 2,756 of JAYVYB010000364.1, read as the reverse complement.
TCCAGCGTCGTGCGCGGCGGGGCGGGCGCGGTGCGCGTTAAACACCATCTGCCCCTTATGAAATAGCGAATTCTCCGATGAATTCAGATATTTAGGCTTACCGTCGGGCACAAGGGTACGTCCACCAAAAGCCACCACACGGCCTTTGCCATCTTGAATTGGTATCATCAACCGACCGCGAAACCGGTCGTATGAGGCGCGGCCATCGTCAGGTAATATGGTGAGCCCGGCGTCAATAAGCTGAGCTTCGGTGAAGCCTTTGCCGATAAGATGCGTTTTGAGGCCCTCACGGCCGTCCGGAGCATAGCCTATACGGAATTCAGCCTGGGTAGAGGCCAGAAGCCCGCGCTTGGCAAGGTAGGCGCGCGCAGCGGCTCCCTCGCTGGTTTGCAAGCGGCCTTCAAAATAGGTGGCCGCTGCATCGGCGGCGTCGTAAAGATCCTTGCGTTTCTCTGCGGCTTGAGCTGCTTCAGGCGAGTCCTTTGGTAAATCAACGCCAGCGAGGCTCGCCAGACTTTCGACAGCCTCGGGAAAGCTAAGCCCCTCAGTTTCTTGAAGAAATTTGAAGATATCTCCGTGACGACCTGAGGAGAAATCATGATAAAAGCCCTTCTGGTCGTTGACAAAAAAGCTTGGGCTCTTTTCGGCATTGAACGGGGACAGGCCCGCCCACTCGCGACCCTGCTTCTTCAGTTTTACGCGGCGGCCCACCACCTCGGACACGGGCAGTCGGGCACGGATTTCGTCAAGAATTTGAGGCGTAAAGCGCATGACATTGATATAGCGCGAAAGGTGCGCGATTGCACGGGTTAGCCGATCGACAAAACCCGTATCAGCTCGGCAATTGTCAGCGCCGCAATGATTTCGGGCCGTTTATCCACAATTTCCGTGCCTCCAATTGGGCACTTAAGCCGCTCAAGCTGAGTTTGGGTGCCGCCGGACTGCAAAAACCAACGTGTAAACAGGGCGCGCTTAGTTGCGGAGCCAATCATTCCAACATAAGCAGCCTTGCTCTGTTTTAGCGCCGCCGCCGTGATTGCGTAGTCCAACGAGTGACTGTGGGTAAGCACGATGAATGCCGCAGTGTGAGGGGCGCTGCTGACCAAATTTTCGGGATCGGGGCTATGAATCTGTGAAATATTGGCGCTGACCCCGACAAAAACATCTGGTCGATCGTCGATTAAACTCACAGCGAAGGGCAGTAAGGCAAGTTGGTCGCATAGAGCTTTGCCGGTGTGTCCGGCACCGAAAATCGCGATTTTAGGCTGCAAATGTGCGGCTTTGTTGGCACTTTGCAGCAATTCACGTGAAATTTCGGAGGTAACTTTTACGAAGTTGAGACTAACGCTTCCGCCGCAACATTGCCCCAAGTGGGGCCCCAGCGCCATTTCCAGTTGTCGAAATTCTTCGCCATTTGCGAGCATGTTGCGCGCAATATCGATGGCGTGGAATTCAAGTTGTCCGCCACCGATGGTTCCGGCGGTCGCTTCGGGGTTAACCAGCAGATATGCGTCGTTATCCCGCGGTGTTGAGCCCTCGGTCTTGGAAATTTTAACGAGAATGCTCGGATGCGGGCTCTGCAAAAATGCAGCAAGCCGCTGAACAATCGAATCTATTTGCATTTCAATATTTGGATTGCATTAAACACCGCCTCCGGGGTTGCCGGTGGGTCCAGCCGAGGAGCCAGTTTATAGTCGGCGACACTGGCGACGGCGTCCGAAAGCGCCTGCCAGACACTCAATGCCAACATCAAAGGGGGTTCCCCGACCGCTTTGGACTTGTTGATGGTATTTTCTTTATTTTCGGACCAATTGGCCAATTTGACATTGAAGATGCGAGGGCGGTCCGACGCGACAGGTATTTTATAGGTGGATGGGGCGTGAGTTTTAAGCCTGCCTTTTTCGTCCCACCATAGCTCCTCAGTTGTAAGCCAGCCCATGCCTTGAATGAAGCCGCCTTCCACTTGCCCGATGTCGATTGCGGGGTTTATGGAGCGGCCAACATCATGAAGGATATCAACACGTTCTGTCTTATATTCACCGGTCAAAGTGTCGATAATGACTTCAGCAACGGCCGCGCCATAAGAGAAATAATAAAAAGGGTGGCCTCTGCCTGCTGCCCTGTCCCAATGGATTTTAGGCGTTTTGTAGAACCCTGTTGCCGAAAGCTGAACCCTCGCCATATACGCTGCCTTCACCAGCCCAGCGAAGCTGATTGTTTCATGGCCAATATGAACTTGGCCCGATTCAAAGCTTATGTTCTCAGGCCTGGCTTGCCATTTTTCCGAAGCAAATTCGAGCAGGCGCTGTTTGATCGTAGAGGCGGCATTTTTTGCTGCCATGCCATTCAAATCGGTGCCTGAGGAGGCCGCCGTCGCCGACGTATTCGGCACCTTTGCTGTGTTTGTTGCCGTTATCTTAATGATATCAATGCTCACGCCAAATGTGTCCGCAACCACTTGCGCCACTTTCTGAAACAGACCTTGTCCCATTTCGGTGCCACCATGATTGAGGCTGATTGAGCCGTCGTTGTAGACGTGAACAAGGGCTCCTGCCTGATTGTACCAAGTGGCAGTGAAAGAAATACCAAATTTGACCGGGGTGAGGGCAATTCCGCGTTTTAGAATTGGGCTTGTGGCATTGAATTTCAGGATTTCAGCCCGCCGCGCCGTGTAGTCGGAGGAGCTTTCAAGTTCCGCAACAAGTTCGTGGATGATATTATCAGAAATAGTCTGGTGGTAAGGCGTGATATTCCGC
>JAYVYB010000363.1:0-5904 GCA_043784625.1 Methylovirgula sp. | reverse complement strand
AGCCAATTTAGAGAGGAGTTACTCAAAATTGTTGATGCCGGTGTTTTTGATCATACGTTGGCGTCGTTCTGGTATTTCGTGATTCTGTCGGAAATGTTGATAACAATTAAAAGGCGTGCAGAGCATAAAGCCAAGTATGACATGCAAGCCTACGGAACAGTTCGCGAAATTGATGAAGTTTTGGCTGGTTCTGGTTCTGGTTCCGAGGAGAGTGGAGATTTTACATCCCGTATTAACAGAATGGGCAAGTCAATAATTCTTGAAATTGAGCGCGCCAATGCTGCTAATGAAAAACTTTCTTCAGAACGGCTCACAAATATTGTATTTCGCGATGGGATAGCCAAAATCCGAGGACTTATCCTGAAATATACTACTAGCCGTTCCAAGCTTATTTTATTGTTCGACAATATAGATAAGGGATGGCCAGCAAACGGTGTTCATGCTTTCGACATTAGAATGGTACGCTTGCTCACGGAAGTGTTAGACAAAATTCGCAATGATTTTAATACGGTAGGTCGCGAATTTAATTCTGTTGTTTTTTTGAGGAATGATATTTACGAATTGCTCGTGGAAAATACTCCGGATCGGGGGAAGGCTGGGCAGATCAGAATTGACTGGACTGATCGCGCAAAGCTTAAGCTGGTAATTTTTCAGCGCATGCAGGCATCATCTAAGAATTTTGATGCAAGCTTTGAGCAGATGTGGACACGAATATTTTCTTCAAATGTTTGCAATCAAGACTCTTTTGACTATTTTCTTGATCATTGCCTAATGCGTCCAAGGTTTCTGATTAATCTTCTCGAAAATGCAATTGCAAATGGCATAAATCGCGGACACTTATTGGTCGACGAAGCGGATTGTGTAGACGCGGTGCGACAGCATTCGCTAAATTTAATAGAAGATTTTGGCTATGAAATCCGCGATGCTTCAGGACTTTCAGAGGATATTTTATATTCACTCGTCGGCGTTACGAACATTTTGACTAGAGAGGAGATTACTCAACATTTTGAACAGGTTGGAATATTGGAATCAGATAAAGATAAGGCGTTTACCCTGATGCTTTGGTACGGAGTAATTGGTATTGTGAATAAAGATTCGCGTCCGATGTTCATTTATGATTACGGTTATAACATCAGACGTTTGGAAGCAGAAATGCGAGCAATGAACGGTGATAATCTTTTTCAAGTGAACCCTGCTCTGCACGTCGGTTTGAGCAACTAGCCCCCATGCCAAAATATTTCGCCTATGGTTCCAACATGAATGCAGCAAGCATGGCGCTGCGGGCGCCGCGTTCAAAACTGATCGGCACCGCAAAACTGATGCGTCACACTTTTGTGGTGACCGAAGGCGGTTATGCCAGCGTGGTGCGGCATCCCGGCGGAGTTGTCTATGGCGTCTTATGGGACTTGGCCTTGAGCGATATCGGCGCGTTGGACCGTTATGAGGGCGCGTCCTATTCAAAAATAACCCAGCCGGTTATCAAGACCGCTGGCGGTGCCGCCAACGCCTTGCTTTATGTCAGCGCGCTATCGCCCGGCGGCAGGGCTGCGGCGGACTATGCTGCCGAAGTGAGTGAGGCGGCAGCGGGTTTGCAGTTTCCGCATGGGTATCTGACACTTTTGTACATGAGCCTTGGCTTGGCAGCGCCCAAAAGGCTGGAAATTGATCGCCCTAAAGTGAGAGTACGCTTTGCGTCTCCGCTTGATCGTGGTTAGATCACCCTCAAACGGGGTTTTACATGACACAAAAAATCGCATTGGTGACCGGAGCAGGGGTGGGCATTGGCCGCGCGGTGGCGTTGAGTTTGGCCGCCGAGGGCTATGATGTTGTGCTTGCAGGCAGGCGGCTAGAGCCTTTGCAGAAAGTGGAGGCCGAAGGGCCCAAGGGCGTGACCATGCTCGCCGTGAGCGCCGACGTCAGCGATCCGGCGCAGGTTGCGGCTCTGTTTGCCACCATCAAAGCCAAATTCGGGCGGCTTGACCTGGTGTTCAACAATGCCGGCGTTGGCGCGCCCGCCATCCCGTTGGAAGACCTGACGTTTGAACAGTGGAAAAACGTCGTCGACATCAACCTTGGCGGCGTTTTCTTGTGCATTCAAGGCGCTTTCAGGCTGATGAAAGAACAACAGCCGATGGGCGGACGAATCATTAACAATGGCTCCATCTCCGCCACCGCGCCGCGGCCAAACTCTGCGCCTTACACCTCAACCAAACATGGCGTGACCGGCCTGACCAAGTCCGCGTCTTTGGACGGCCGCAAATATGATATCGCTGTCGGACAAATCGATATTGGCAACGCTGACACCGCCATGGGCGGCGTCATGAAAAACGGTGTGCCGCAAGCCAATGGTACCATTGCGGTAGAGCCGGTTATCGATGTGGCTGATGTTGCAAGGGCGGTGGTTTATATGGCCAGCCTGCCGCTCAGCGCCAATGTACAGTTCATGACCGTCATGGCGACCAAAATGCCGTTTGTCGGCAGAGGATAGGGCGCGATTCGGATAGGGTGAGCTCCTGAGCCTAGTCCTCATACATCGGGATGCGGATTTCGTCTTTGCCGTCGTGCAGCCATGCCGCCCACGCCGGAAGCGCCATCATCGCGTCCATATAAGCGCGGGTTGCCGGTGAAACTGCTATGGCATAGGCATGGAAACGGCTGACAACCGGCGCGTACATCGCATCTGCCGCGCTGAATTTGCCATAAAGAAACGGCCCGGCCTTGCCGAATTTTCCACGCGCCTCCACCCAAATGGCCTCAATCCGGGTTATTTCAGCTTGGGCTTCGGCAGAAGGTGCGCGTTTGGCAGGTGCGCGACGAAAATTGCAGGGAAGTTCATTGCGGACGTTTTGAAAGCCGGAATGCATTTCTGCAGATATGGCGCGGGCGTGCGCACGCGCGGCCTTCGCCTTGGGCCAAATCGCTTTGGCGGGATAACATTCCGCAACATATTCCATGATTGCGAGCGAATCCCACACTTTGATACTCCCATCGATCAGGCACGGAACTTTTCCGGTTGGCGAGTACTTCAAAATCTTGTCGCGCGTTTCCGGCGTGCGAAGGCCGATTGTGACGTCTTCAAACGGAATTTTGAAATGAGCTAACAGGAGCCATGGCCGAAACGACCAAGAGGAATAAGCCTTGCTGCCGACAATCAGTTTAAACACGCTCATTTTCCGTCTTTCTCCGCCACGCTAATCGGGCCTCCGGCGGCCTTCCAGCCGGTAAAGCCCCCTTCGATATCTCCAACGGGCTTAAGGCCCATTTTCTGCGCCATGTCGGCCGCCAGCAAAGAGCGCCAACCACTCGCGCAAAAAAACAAAAATTGCTTGTCCTGCGCAAAAATGACTTTGTGGTAGGGGCTCTCCGGATCAATCCAGAATTCCAGCATCCCGCGCGGGCAGTGAAACGCGCCGGGGATACGGCCTTCGCGCTCCAACTCGCGCGGATCGCGCAAATCAACAAAAACAGTGTCGGCACCGCCATGCAGCGCCACGGCTTCTGCTGCGCTGAACGTACGCACATTTTCCCGCGCGGCACTCAGCAGCGCATTAACGCCTGTTGTAATAACTTGCACCATTGGGCTGCCTCGACTCGAATTTGGGCAATGGTGCGAGTGCTGACGCCTTACGTCAATGCAAAGATTAGCCTATAGTACCATTAAATGGAGCAAAGCGCGTGTTTAGCCTGACCTATTATGACATTGCGGCGCTGATTTTTTTCCTGTTTTGCTGGCTGGGCTATCACGTGTTCCTGGAACACTGGCTGTTTGGCAAAGACAGCCTGAATTCGATTATGAACCGCTTTCGCTTTGACTGGATGAACCAGATGGAAGTGCGCGAGGTTCGCATGGTTGACACCCAAATCATGGGGTCACTGCAAAATGGCACTGCGTTTTTTGCCTCCACTTCTTTGCTGGCGATAGGCGCGGCTGCCACGCTGTTGAGGGCAACGGATGATGTGCTCCAGATTTTTCAGGATTTGCCGTTTGGTGTCTCGCCGTCTCGCGGCTTGTGGGAGTTCAAGGCCATCGGGCTGATGCTCATTTTCGGCTATGCCTTTTTCAAATTTTCATGGTCTTACCGATTGTTTAACTATGCGGCCATTTTAATGGGAGCGACGCCCTCCGCTTCCGCAACCGACTTGGTGGCGCGGCGGCAAATGGCGACGCGCGCGGGCGAGATGATCGTGGTAGCAGGCTCCCATTTTAACCGTGGTCAGCGGGCATTTTTCTTCGCGCTGGCCTATTTGGGCTGGTTCATCGGCCCGATTGTGTTTGTTGTAACCAGTTTGTCGGTGGTGTTGGTGATGGCGCTGCGGCAATTCCACTCTTCGGCCTTACGCGCAGTCAAGCTCACGCTCACCAAATTACCGGACGATTGAGAATTTTGCGGCGAGGGATTTAACGCTATTGCAGCTTTTAAGAGCTAGGCTCTTTAAAATTCTGCGAGGACGTTATGAAATCCAGCTCCGGCCTTATTGTCATCTTGGTGCTTATCAGCGCCCTTCTTTACATGCCCATCGGGTTTCATATGGGCGGTTTCCTCGATGGCAGCTTTGATTGGCTGGGCATGCACGAATTTGATGGCATCGACAGATTCATTTTTCTGATCGGCGCTGTGCTGTACTGCATCATCTTTGCCTATCTGGCCGACCTTACCTTGGGTAAGCTGGCATTTTCACCTTGGATCAACGGTATTGTGTCTTTCATTGCTATTGGTTTGGCGATGCATTTTTACTCTTGGAAATATGGCAATTTTTCCTCACGCGACTCCGTGGTGTTCATCCAGCTGCTCACCATGCCGACATTTTTAGCCATGGGCATCGCCGGCGTGTTCAGGCTGGTGATGACCAAGCTGACAGGGGCGGTTATTTCCTCCGGCCGCACCAAGATGGAGCTGCCCAATTCAACAAAGGCTGCGGAAATAGCGCCGTCACTCGACCGGATGAAGGCTGCTACCCGCCAGAAACGGTAGGCCCAAATATGGGTTCAAACTGGCTGCGCAAATAAACATCCACGTCCATCATGCTTACCGGCAGGCCAAGATCAACCAGACTAGTTACGCCGAGGTGCGCCTCTGCCACCCCGCATGGCACGATGCCGGAAAAATGTGACAAGTCAGGTTCGACATTCAACGATATGCCGTGAAACGTAACCCATTTGCGAATCCGGATGCCGATGGCGGCAATCTTGTCCTCTGCGGGTTCCCCGTTAAGGCCGTTTGGCTTGTCGCGTCGCTGAACCCATACACCGACGCGGCTCTCCCGCCGCTCTGCACGAATATTCATTGCGGCGAGCGTGGCGATAACCCAAGCCTCTAACGCCGCCACATAGGCGCGTACATCCGGTTTACGGGCATTCAGGTTCAACATGACGTAAGCGACGCGTTGTCCCGGCCCGTGGTAGGTATATTGTCCGCCGCGTCCGGTCTCAAACACCTCAAAACGCGCATCCTTCAGATCTGCCGCTTTGGCACTTGTGCCCGCAGTATACAGCGGCGGATGCTCCACCAGCCAAACCAGCTCGGGCGCGTCACCGCGCGCAATGGCTGCCGCGCGGGTTTCCATAAATTCCACAGCATCTTTGTAAGGCGTCAGCCCCTCAGCCACGCGCCATTCTACCGGAGCGCTGGCATCGAGGGGTAAAAGGGTGATTTGCAGGTCATCGCGGAGCATAACTTACCAAAATCATCTTTTCTCATGTCTGTCACCCTTTGCCGCTTGTCATGCCGCTTTTCATTTGTTAGACGAGCGCTCTACCGGTCGCGCAAGCGTCCATCTGCGGCCATGGCGGAATTGGTAGACGCGCTACCTTGAGGTGGTAGTCCTGGAAACGGGGTGGAGGTTCGAGTCCTCTTGGCCGCACCACTTTGAAATCATTGAAGAATTTCCCCTTTTTGGGGCCAT
>JAYVYB010000362.1:0-2497 GCA_043784625.1 Methylovirgula sp. | reverse complement strand
GAGTTGGGGCTACCTGATCTGTGCGCTGGTCGTGATTCCACTGGTGACCCACGGCGTGTCGACCATCAGCCGCTTGCAGGTCTGGACCCAGCCGTTATGTCGCTCTTGGCTTGTCTTACGCTTTCTCCTTGGCCTATGCCAAAGACCGCGAAAATTTTGCCACAATCGGCAGCTGGCGTAACAAGTTTCTGCTGGCTGAATGTATTCAGGGTGTGGCTTGGGCGCTGCTTGTTACCCAGCTGTTAATTATTGATACGGCCGCCACCAACGCTTTCGCCTTGATCTTGATGATTTCAGTTGCGGCCATGAGCGGCATGACCTCATCCAGCATGCCAATGTCGGTCTTTGCGGGTCTTATGCCGCCGATTATCGCGGTCATTGCGATGATGCCACGCGGTGCTGGCTACGGTGGTCTCGTTCAACCGGCTATGGCCGTGTTGGCGCTGGCCTATTTTGTCTTCATTGCGCATCGTCTGCAGGCAACCACACATAACAGCGTTGCTTTTCGCGCTGAAAAGGATGCGCTGATTGCCGAGCTTGAACAGGCAAAAGCAAACTCCGATGAAGCGCGCCGCCGTTCGGAAGAATCAAACTTAGCAAAGAGCCGCTTCCTGGCCACCATGAGCCACGAACTCCGCACTCCGCTCAACGCCATTCTTGGTTTTTCGGAAGTCATGAAAAACGAGCTGTTCGGGGCACATCTGGTTCCCGCCTACAAGGAATACGCGTCGGACGTTCACTCCTCCGGCCAGCACCTGTTGATGCTGATCAATGAGATTTTGGATTTATCGCGGGTCGAAGCCGGGCGCTATGACCTCAAAGAAGAAGCTGTCTCCTTGCCCAACGCTGTCGACGATTGCCGTCATCTCCTGACCCTTCGCGCCAAAAACAAGTCACTTTCGGTGGTGACGCATATCGAAGAAACCCTGCCACGCATTTGGGCAGATGAGCGCGCGGTGCGCCAGGTGACATTGAATTTGCTGTCAAACGCCATCAAATTTACCCCGACAGGCGGACAAATTACCATCAAAGTGGGCTGGACAGCCGCAGGCGGGCAATATCTTTCAATAAAAGACACAGGTCCGGGAATTCCCGAAAATGAAATTCCGGTGGTGATGTCTTCCTTCGGGCGCGGGTCTCTCGCACACAAAACAGCCGAAGAGGGAACCGGGCTTGGCCTGCCTATTGTTAAGGGTCTTGTCGAATTGCATGGTGGGACATTCATCCTCAAGTCAAAGCTGAGAGAAGGCACGGAAGTATTGGTGTTGTTCCCACCGGAGCGGGTGATGAACGCGCTGCCTCAGATTGAAGAAGAGAAGCCGCCCGTGGTAAAGCGGCGGTTTGCGGCTCAAGCTTAAAGCTGGGCACCCTAAACCTTCACGGTGCCTCGACCAGCTTTCCCGCAAATACCGGCGCGCCGGATGGCTTGCCGTCTGGTGAGCCACCTGCCTGCTCCAGCGTAATCGCGTAGAGCCCGGCTTGAACAACATCTGAGCTATATTGCTTCAATTGCGGCGCGGTCGTGAACCCGGCATTTTGCACAACGCCCAGAGACTTTGGCGCGCCAATTTTGTCATTGATAATCCACAGCTCATAGCTTTTGCCTTGCGGTGCAGTGGCCGCCACCGGCCTGATTGTGAGCGCGCGCGTGTCGACGTTTACCGAAACCACGAAGGCAGGCGATCCGGCATCTTTTTGCAATACGGCAACAAAGTTTTTTGGGGTGCCAAGGCTGGCATATTGCTGGACTCCGACACCCACAAACATCGACGCTGCAAGAGCTCCCGCGCCAAGCGCCGCGGCGCGCCAGCGGCCAACCTGACGCTTCAGCGTCGCAAGGTTGTCATTGGCGACACTTATGTTTGAAGCGGCGATGGAGAGTTTCGGCTCAACCTTCGGCAAAGCTGCCTCTATCTTCGCAAAAAGGTCCGCAGAGGGCGCCACATCCGCAGCTGCAGCGGCCCAAGGGGCAAAATGCTGCTCCCAAGCCTGTATGTGTGCCTCAAGATCCGCATCGATTGCTCGGCGAAGCGTAACAGAGGCGCGCTCATCCGCGTCGAGCGTTCCTAGAACATACTCGGCGGCGAGGGCTTCGGTGGGCGTGAGATCGGGCGTGAGTTGGGTCATGGTGTGAGGCAAATTCGTAATTGGGCGAGGCTACGATGCAGCCAAGTTTTGATGGTCGCCACTGGCTTGGCGAATTTTTGAGACAGGGCTTCACGCGAGAGGCCGCGATAATATGCAAGTAAAATCATCTGCTTCCTTTCCTCTTCCAGCGTGTTCAAGCAGCGCATCAGGGCTGCAAGGTCCTGTCCATGTTCAAGCCCGGCGAGAGGGTTAGTCTCCTCCGCGGCAAATTCTTGTGTCTCCTGAAGTTCATCCAGCGAGACCGGCGTTTTTTTGCGCAATTCATCCAAACAACGGTTTCTTGCGATTGTCGCAATCCACGTTATCGGCGACGCGCGCGAGGCATCGAAGTCCGCCGCTTTGCCCCATA
>JAYVYB010000361.1:0-1647 GCA_043784625.1 Methylovirgula sp. | reverse complement strand
GGCGGGCGGCATCACCATGCTGCTGACAGATCGTAACTTCGGCACCACTTTCTTTGATCCGGCCGGTGGCGGTGACCCGATTTTGTTCCAGCATTTGTTCTGGTTCTTTGGCCATCCCGAAGTTTACATTCTGATTTTGCCCGGCTTTGGCATCATCAGCCACATCGTTTCGACCTTTTCGAAGAAGCCAATTTTCGGCTACCTCGGAATGGCCTATGCAATGGTGGCGATTGGTGTCGTTGGCTTTGTGGTCTGGGCGCATCACATGTACACTGTGGGCTTGTCGCTAAACACACAGCGTTATTTCGTGTTCGCGACCATGGTCATCGCGGTTCCGACCGGTGTGAAGATTTTCTCTTGGATTGCCACCATGTGGGGCGGCTCGATCAGCTTCCGCACCCCGATGGTATGGGCCATGGGCTTCATCTTTCTGTTCACCGTTGGCGGCGTTACAGGCGTGGTTTTGGCCAATGCCGCAGTAGACCGTGCCTTGCATGAAACCTACTATGTGGTGGCGCATTTCCATTACGTGTTGTCGCTCGGTGCCGTGTTCTCGCTGTTTGCGGCTTGGTATTACTGGTTCCCGAAGATTTTCGGGTATATGTACAATGAGACTTTGGGCAAGTTGCACTTCTGGTTGATGTTCATCGGCGTCAACATGACCTTCTTCCCGCAACATTTCCTCGGGTTGGCTGGCATGCCGCGCCGCTATATCGACTATCCGGATGCTTACGCATTGTGGAACTGGTGGTCTTCGGTGGGATCTTACATCTCGTCGGTGGCGATTCTGGTGTTCCTCTACACCATCTACGAGGCGTTCTCGAAGAAGCGTATCGCTGGCAACAACCCTTGGGGTGAAGGCGCAACAACGTTGGAGTGGACTTTGTCCTCACCACCGCCATTCCACGTGTTTGACACTCTGCCGCGCATTACCGGCACAGATCACTAAGACCTTTATCGCGATAAAGCGTTGCAGGTTCACACAGATATACCACCCCCGGGCAAAATCCGGGGGTGATGCGTTCCGGCAGCTCGGTTTGAGCTGCACTTCGAGATATCGGGTATAAGGCAGAGGCAATGAGTTTGGCCGATACACCACAAGAATTGCGCATTTCAACAGCAGGCCCGCAGGACTTTATCGCCCTGCTGAAGCCGCGCGTCATGTCTCTGGTGGTTTTCACCGCCCTTACCGGAATGGCGCTGGCACCCAGCAAACTTAATCCGTTTCTGGCGGTCATTGCGCTTATCGCCATAGCGATCGGGGCCGGAGCTTCGGGTGCGTTCAATATGTGGTATGACGCCGATATTGACGCAATCATGACCCGCACGAAAAAGCGTCCGATTCCATCAGGGCGTGTGACCGGCACCGAAGCTTTGGGATTCGGCTCAATATTGGGCGGGTTTTCGGTCTTGGTTCTTGGCTTCGCGTCAAATTGGTTGGCGGCAGGGCTTCTGGCATTTACGATTTTCTTCTATGCCGTAGTCTACACCATGTGGCTCAAACGCCTAACACCACAAAATATCGTTATTGGCGGCGCAGCGGGTGCCTTCCCTCCAATGATTGGCTACGCGGCAATGAGCGGCGTGGTCAATTATGAGAGTTGTGTGCTGTTCCTGATCATCTTTATCTGGACACCGCCGCATTTC
>JAYVYB010000360.1:0-3993 GCA_043784625.1 Methylovirgula sp. | reverse complement strand
GTCTCCACCGGCAGGTTAAACATCCACGTGGCGAGTGCTCCGAAAATGACCGCAAAAATAAATCCCGGCCAACGAGGCCGGTAATGCCGGCAGATCAGGATCAACCCCACGCAGACCACACTCAATATAAAAGCCGATGCCGAAAACGTCGAGCGCGCGTCCCACAGGGCATTCAATTTGGCCAACAGCGCAGCGGGTTCTTTGGTCAATTTCAGACCGAAAAAATCCTTTAACTGGCTGGCACCGATGATTATGGCGATGCCGCCCGAGAACCCGACAATAACCGCATGTGGGATGAACCTGATCAAACTCCCAAGCCGAAGATAGCCAATGCAAATAAGCATGAGTCCAGCAAGGAGCGTTGCAGCTAAAAACCCGTCATAGCCAAATTGCTCGATGGTCGATGCAACCAAAACAATAAATGCGCCCGCTGGCCCGCCAACCTGAAACCGGCTTCCACCAAGAGCCGAAACCAGAAAACCGCCAACAATGGCGGCGATGAGTCCGTGCACCGGTTGCGCACCGGAGGCGATTGCAATCGCCATCGATAACGGTAGCGCCACAATCGCCACAGTCATACCTGCCAGGGCGTCGGCTTTCAGCTTTGCGAGAGAATACCCCTCGCGAAGTGCCGTTAAAAATTGCGGCACAAACGAGCCGCTATCGGATGACGCGGGCTTCAAAACGATTTTGGACATGGCGCGACTCAGACGACTGCATACAATCATCATCGCTCGCGCGCGCATGCAAAGTCTATTTTGCAGCTTTTGATAGCTAAACCGCGGGCAATTAGTAGAAGTTCCAACGCGTTTGTGGCACAAGTTCCAAGGTTACCCGTTGGAGCACCCATGAAAATCGCACATTCAGTTTTAGACGCAATCGGCGAAACTCCGCTGATCAAACTAAACGCGGCATCGCAGCGCACTGGCTGCACGATTTTGGGGAAGGCTGAATTCATGAATCCGGGTGGCTCGGTAAAAGATCGCGCCGCATTGTTCATCATCCGCGCCGCTATGGCTTCTGGGGCGCTCAGGCCCGGCGGAACCATCGTCGAAGGCACCGCCGGAAACACCGGAATTGGTTTGGCAATGGTAGCCAACGCGCTTGGTTTTAAAACTGTGATCGTTATTCCTGAAACGCAGTCTCAGGAAAAAAAGGACATGTTGCGTTTGCAGGGCGCGCAATTGATAGAAGTGCCAGCAGCCCCATACTCAAACGCCAATAACTATGTGCGCTATTCCGGGCGGGTTGCCGAGGCTTTGGCCAAAACCGATCCAAACGGCGCGGTCTGGGCCAACCAATTCGACAATATCGCCAATCGGCAGGCGCATTTTGAAACCACGGGGCCGGAAATCTGGTCTCAAACCGAAGGTAAGGTTGACGGGTTCATTTGTGCGGTTGGCTCGGGCGGCACACTTGCCGGAGTGGCCATGGCGCTCAAAGCAAAAAATCGTGCCGTAAATATTGGCCTTGCCGACCCTATGGGCGCGGCGCTTTTTAGCTTTTATACCAGCGGCGTGATGAAATCTGAAGGGTCTTCAATCACCGAAGGCATCGGGCAGGGGCGCATCACCGGCAATCTGGAAGGCTTCACGCCGGATAGCGCATTCCAAATTTCGGACGAAAACGCCCTCAAAGTCGTTTTTGAAATTGCCGAGCACGAGGGGCTGTTGTTGGGCGGGTCAAGCGGCATCAATATTGTTGGTGCCGAAATGCTCGCACGCAAGCTTGGACCCGGGCACACCATCGTTACCATTCTGTGCGACGGCGGCGTTCGTTACGCTTCTAAATTATACAATGTAGAGTTTTTGCGCTCGAAAAATCTGCCAATTCCAAACTGGCTTACCGGTGCGCGCGCAGCAATGCCGGACGTTAAAGCATAGCGCGGGTTGCAACCATGCTATCTAGCGTTATTCTCAGCCGTAATGAACAACCAAAGTTGACAAGACTGCGAAAAACAAAATCAGAAACATTATAGGTAGAGCATTGTTCTGCCGTACCGGATCAGACTGTCCCATTTGTTACCCCTAACCCTTTATCTGACGATTGTTCGTCCTTAATCTAGGCTATATTAAGACAAAGGCGTTATATTACCGTGCAGGATTAACTATAATTTTGAGACGAGTGATTAGGAGTTTGTTAGCGCTATGCGCGCCTTGAAGATGCCACGTTAAGCCATAAGTCTTGGTTGCAGCTTGGTTCGCGCGAACTAGTCTGCTTTTCGCGAGCTATTATATTGCGTTACTGGTCTGCATACCGCCAAAAGAAAGAGTCCAATGAGTTCTTCGCAATCGAAAAATTTTGTCTCAACACAGTGGCTGTCCCAGAACTTGAAGTCGCCCGATCTTGCGATTATTGATGGCTCTTGGCATCTGCCACCGTTAAAGCGCGATGCGCGGGCGGAATATCTCGCCGCCCATATCCCGGGGGCCGTATTTTTTAACATCGACGAAATTGCCGATACCGCTTCGGGCCTGCCGCATATGATGCCGCAACCCCTGCAATTTGCCAGCCAGATGAAAGACCTCGGCCTTGGCGATGGGATGCGCTTTGTCGTTTATGATCAGTCCGGTCTGTTTTCCGCGCCGCGCGTGTGGTGGATGTTGAAGAGCTTCGGCGTGACCGATGTAAAAATTCTTGAAGGCGGTTTGCCAAAATGGGTGGCAGAGGGCAGGGAAACCGACTCAGGGCCTGTGCATCGCACACCGCGCGTTTTTACGCCGCGTCTGGACCACAGCGCGGTGGCAACCCTTGATGACGTGGCAAAAGCGTCGGCGTCTGGCAGCGCCCAAATTATTGATGCGCGCCCGGCAGACCGTTTTCGCGGCGAAGCTCCCGAGCCGCGTGCCGGTGTTGCTTCCGGCCATATCCCCGGAAGTTTAAATCTGCCGTTCCCGCAAATCATTGAAAACGGTCAACTCAAGTCGGCGCAAGATATTGCCAAAGCCTTTGTTGACGCTGGTGCGGATCTGTCCAAACCAATCATCACCTCTTGCGGGTCGGGCGTCAGTGCTTCGATATTAGCCGTGGCTCTTGAAGAGGCGGGCCATAAGGTAAAAAGCATCTATGACGGATCGTGGGCAGAATGGGGTTCTGTTGCCGGGCAACCTGTAACAACTGGAAAGTCAAAGCCATGAGCCAATACATCGCGAAACCCGCAGATGGCGTTGCCTGGGTTACTGGAGCCAGCTCGGGAATTGGCTTAGCCGTCGCGCAAGAGCTGGTGCGCCGCAAATTTAAGGTGGTCATCACCGGCCGCCGCGCCGACGTGTTGGAAGGCATCGCCGCTGCCAGCAACGGTCAAGTCATCGCCCTCGCCGGAGATATCACCAACCGCGATTCTATGGCGGCGCTGGTTGCAGAAATCGAACGAAACCATGGGCCGATCGCATTAGCGTTCTTGAATGCCGGTGTGTTTACACCCGACTCCGGCGGGTCCATTGGCGGCGATGGCTTTCGGGACACATTTAACGTCAATGTCATCGGCACCATTAATTGCCTTGAGCCTCTGGTGCCCCTGATGCGGACACGCGGTCGCGGGCAAATCGCTGTCAACGCCTCCGTAGCGGGTTATGGCGGCTTGCCACGCGCAATCGCATACGGTTCAACCAAGGCCGCATTAATCAACATGTGCGAGAGCATGAAGTTTGATCTCGACCGGCAAGGCGTCTCCGTTCAACTGGTCAACCCAGGGTTTGTCAAAACACCCCTGACCGGAAAAAACGACTTCCCTATGCCGTTTTTGTTGGAAATGGATGATGCCGCACGGCGCATTTGCGATGGTTTTGAGAAACCGGCGTTTGAAATCACCTTCCCAAAGCGCTTGTCATGGTCGCTAAAATTTCTCAATCTGTTGCCCTATTCACTTTATTTTTGGCTGGTCAAGCGCGGCACCGGCGGCGCGTAATTCACATTCTGTAAGGAAATTCCATGAAAGCCATTCGCATCCACACTTTGGGCGGTCCGGAAGTTATGCAGTTTGAAGACGCGGTT
>JAYVYB010000359.1:0-3730 GCA_043784625.1 Methylovirgula sp. | reverse complement strand
GCGGCGGCAGCGGCTTGCGGATGTGTGGGCACGGTCATTTCACTCTCCAAAGGAGCGGCGTCTAATTGCGGATTTTAAGGTTTTTCGGATCATAAAGGGAAGCCAAGCTGGCGCTGGCACCAAACAGCGTGCCAGCCACTTCTATTTCAAATTCTGCGCCTCCTACCAGCTCTGCAATTGGCCCCAGATCATCGCGCACATAACCAAGGCCGACAGCGCCGCCAAGCGCATGGCCATAGGCACCCGATGTGGTGCGACCGACCATGACGCCATTAGCGTAAATTGGCTCGTCATGGTAAAGCAGCGGCGCTGGATCGGTCAGCAAAAATTGGACGAGGCGGCGTTTCGCGCCGGTGTCACGCTGGCGCAGCAGCGCATCGCGGCCAATGAAATCGCCTTTGTCGAACTTAACCGCGAACATCAGCCCTGCTTCCAGAGGGGTATCCTCCTCCGCAATATCATGGCCCCAATGGCGATAGGCCTTCTCGATGCGGCAGGAGTCCAAGGCGTGAAGTCCGGCAAGCTTGAGGCCAAATTCGCTGCCTGCCGCGATGAGGATATCAAACACCCCACGGGCGAATTCGGTCGCAATATACAACTCCCAACCCAGTTCGCCAACATAGGTGACGCGGGCGGCTCGAACGCGGGCATAGCCAAGCTCAATCTCCCGCGCGGTGCCAAACGGATGCGCGGCATTTGAGAGGTCAGCGCCGGAAACTTTTTCGAGCAGCGCCCGGCTGTTTGGCCCCATGACGCAGAACACAGCCTCTGCCGAGGTGACATCGGTTATGACAACATGGGCGTTTTCGGGAACATGGCTTGTAAGCCAATGCAGATCACGCCGCGCCGCCGCGCCCGCAGTCACCACGATAAAGGCGGTGGGCGAAAGCCGGGTGATGGTGAGGTCTGCCTCGATGCCGCCACGCGCATTCAGCCATTGCGTGTAGACAATTTTGCCAACTTCGACGCGCATATCATTGGCGCAGAGGTGGTTGAGATAGCTTTCAGCATCGCGCCCCTCAACACGGAACTTGGCGAAGCTGGTCATATCATACAGCGCAACCGTCTCGCGCGTGGCCATATGTTCGGCGGCGGAATGTTCAAACCAGTTTTGTCGCCCGTAGGAATAGTGATATTCCGCCTTTACGCCCTTTGGCGCAAACCAATTGGCGCGCTCCCAGCCAGCGGCCTCGCCAAAACAAGCGCCATGCGCCGCCAAGCGCTCATGAATTGGCGAATGGCGAACGTTGCGCGCGGTTTCATATTGGCGATAGGGCCAGTGCATGGCGTAAAGCAAGCCAAGAGACTCGGTGACGCGCTCTTTGAGATAGGCTTTGTTGGTTTGAAACTTGTGGACGCGGCGGATATCGACATCGGCGAGGTCCATGGGTGCGTGACCGGCAACGATCCATTCCGCCAGCGCTTTGCCCGCGCCCCCTGCGGACTGGATGCCAATCGAATTAAACCCTGCGGCAACGAACAGCTTTTGTACGTCCGGCGTTTCGCCGAGCAGATAGCGCACGTCCGGCGTGAAGCTTTCGGGGCCATTGAAGAACTTACGAATACCCACCGTGCCAAGCGCGGGAAGCCGATGGATGGCGGCCTCTAAAATCGGCTCGAAATGCTCGAAATCATCCGGCAATTCGCCAAATTCGAAATCGGCGGGAATACCGTCCACGGCCCAAGGTTTGGCGTTTGGCTCAAACGCGCCAAGCAAAAGTTTGCCCGCATCTTCTTTGTAATAGGCGCAACTGTCAGTATCGCGCAACACAGGAAGGTTCGTCGAAAGCTGAGCCATGGGCTCGGTGACGATGTAAAAATGCTCATTGGCCTGTAATGGAATATCGACGCCAACCTTGGTACCCAGATGCCGCGACCACATGCCGGACGCAATCACCACATTTTCCGCCAAAATCTCACCTTGATCGGTGGAGACGCCAATAGCGCGACCGTCTTTGGTGAGGATGTTGTTCACGGCAACGTTCTCGAACACTTTTGCGCCGCGCATGGTTGCGCCTTTGACCAGCGCCATCGTGGTATCAATCGGGTTGGTTTGGCCATCGCCGGGCAAATGTACGCCGCCGACCACGTCGTCCACATTCAAAAGCGGCCAGAGTTTTTTAATTTCGGCAGCGGTAACGCGGTTGACTTCAAGGCCAAAGGTTTTGGCCATGCTGGCGCCGCGCAGCAGCTCTTCCAGCCGCTCGGCATTGGTGGCAATGGAAATTGAGCCGCGCTGCATAAAGCCGGTGGCCTGTCCGGTTTCGGCTTCCAGCGACGCATAAAGATTGGTGGTGTATTGCGCCAGTTGGGTCATGTTTGCGGTGGCGCGAAGCTGGCCCACCAGCCCCGCCGCATGCCAGGTTGTGCCGGAGGTGAGACGCTTGCGCTCCAGCAAGACCACATCACTCCAGCCAAGCTTGGTCAGATGATAGGCGATGGATGCGCCGATAATGCCGCCGCCAACAATGACCACACGGGCGTGGGAGGGAAGCTTTTTCATAATCTAGGCCTTCAAACGGATGTTTTGCGGATCCCATGACACATCGGGCAGAACTGTGGCGCGGCGCTTTTCGCCAAACATCAGCACGTCAAAGTGAGTGCCCGCTGCCGCCAGAGCGGGGGGCACATAGGCAAAAGCCAGGGACTGTTCAACCGCATGGCCGAAGCCGCCGCTGGTGGTGACCCCGACGAGTGTGTCACCATGATAGACCGGCTCGTTGCCGACGCAATCCGAGTCGGTATTTTCCACGCTCATGTAAACCAGCTTCATGCGCTCATGGCCAATGCGTTTTGCTGTGGCGGCTTTGCCGATAAAATCAGCCTTGTCCATTCGAATAAAGCGCTCCATCGAGGCCTCATACATATCGATTTCGGCTGTCAGCTCCGAGCCCCAGCCGCGATAGGCTTTCTCCATGCGCAAGCTGTTCATGGCATAGGTGCCAAAGAGCGCTATGCCATACGGCTTGCCAGCGGTGAGCAGTGCCTCGAAAACTTTTGGCATGTCCGCCATCGGGCAATGCAATTCCCAGCCAAGTTCGCCAACATAATTTACCCGCAGCAACCGCACACCGGACACGCCGGCAACCTCTGCCGATTTGCCGGTGAGCCAGCGAAATGCAGCATTGGACAAATCGGTATTGGTGCATTTTTCGAGGGTATCGCGCGCGCGCGGCCCGGCCAAAACAAGCGTGCCAAAAGCGTCTGTAACGTCGTCGACGGTCACCTGTTCAAACGCGTGTTTGCGCCAGATCAACTGATCAAAGTCATGCAATTGGGCCACAGCAGCCGACAACACATAAAAGTGCTCGGGTGCAAGCCGCGTTACGGTGAGCTCGCTCTCGATGAAGCCGTTTTCGTTTAAGAGGTGTGTGAGGGCGATGCCGCCGTCTTTTGACGGAATTTTGTTGGCACAAATGCGTTCCAAAAATGCAAAAGCATCCGGCCCTTTGACCTCGAACTTTGAAAAGGTCGAGAGGTCCATCAACCCGACGCGCTCACGCACGGCAAGCGCCTCCAGCCTGACCGCATCCCACCAATTTGACCGCTTGAACGAATAGACCTCGCCTTTCTGCGTTTTGTCATACCAGCGCGGACGCTCCCAACCGAAGATTTGCGAAAACTGCGCCCCTTCAGATTTGAGGCGGTCATACAGAGACGACTTGCGCAAACCGCGCCCCTCGCTGTGCTGTTCGGCGGGTTTGTAGCAATAATACATCTTATGGTAATC
>JAYVYB010000358.1:0-2693 GCA_043784625.1 Methylovirgula sp. | reverse complement strand
CGCCTATGCCGGATTGCAACCGTTCATCGCCACGCTTGGTACTTTGAGCGTGTTCCGCGCTGTCGCGCTTATTTATACGGGAGGCACTCCGGTTCTGGGACTGCCCGCGGAGTTCCGCACCCTGATTACCTCGCAAGTTTGGATTTTCCCGGTTCCGGTGGTGATTGTAGCAGTTTTGGGCATTGTCGCCTGGGTGATGCTGGCGAAAACCCCCATCGGTGAATATATTCTGGCGGTTGGCGGCAATGAGGAAGCCGCCCGGATTAGCGGCGTGCCGATTGCCCGCACCAAAATCACTGCCTATGTGATTTCGGGATTTCTGGCGGCTCTTGCTGCAGTGATCCTGATTGCGCGGCTCGGTGCGGCAGAACCTACCTTGGGTAATCTCTGGGAGCTTGAAGCTATCGCGGCGGCGGCCATTGGCGGCGCATCGCTGATGGGCGGCAAAGGCTCAATCGTCGGCACGATTCTGGGCGCGATCGTGCTTGGCGCGATGCGCAATGGATTGACGCTGTTAAACGTGCAAGCCTTCTATCAATTGCTGGCAACAGGCATTATCATCATTCTGGCAATGTTGGTTGACCGCCTGACGCGCGGCAAAGGATAGATGTGGTTTTTGATCCCAGAACAGTCGGCCCGCGCATCCGCATGATGCTGCGTGAACTGACGCCGTCCGAAACACGCATCACCGAAATCCTGCTGCGTAGCGCTGTCGAAGATTCGATGCCGATGAAAAGACTTGCTGATGAGGCGGAAGTCTCGGAGGCCATGGTGGTCAAAACCGCCAAGCGGCTCGGTTTTGCCGGCTATCGCGAATTACGCGCGGCATTGCTGGAATATAAGCGCCAGCCGAATGTTGACCTTCACCAGGAAGTCACGCCGGAGGACAGCGTCGAGACCATAGTGCAGAAGGTGTTCCGCACCTCGATTCAGGCGCTGGAAGAAACGCTGGCCATTCTCGACATGAAGGCGTTTCGCCGCGCTGTCGAACTTCTGCACGGCGCGCAGCAGCGCGATTTTTACGGGCTTGGCGGTTCGGCGCAAATTGCCCGCGATGTCTCACACAAGTTCCTGCGCATCGGGGTGCGCACCTCGGTTTATGACGACACCCATATGATGGCGATGTCGGCCTCCTTGCTGCGGGCAGGGGACGTTGTTGTAGCGTTTTCACATTCCGGCAGCACCATTGGTGTGCTCGATGCAGTACAGATTGCGCGTAACAATCGCGCCAGCATCATTGCTGTGACTAATTATGAATCCTCGCCACTCGCAGAACTGAGCGATGTTGTGCTGTGCTCGACCGCGCAGGGCTCTTATCTGACCAGCGAAAATGCCGCAGCGCGTATTGCCCAGCTTAATATTATGGATGCGGTGTTTATCGCTGTGGCGCAGCGCGGCTATTCGGCGGCGGAAGCTAACCTCTCGAATACGATGGCAGCGGTGCGAGCCAAGCGGAAATCTTAGATCAGCGAACCCGAAAGCACCGTCTCTCCGGCTGCATCAAACATATGGCAGGCCTCGGGCGTCAGCCGCAAAGCAACATCGTCGCCAATGCGCTGCAGGGCAAGCCCGTCGGTTTTGATCAGCAGGGTCAGGTTCGACTGCGTCTGTACATAGAGCATGGTTTCGCTACCAAGGTGCTCGGTGAGAGTTACACGGCCTGTGAGGTTTGCCGCCTCGCCAGCTTTGGCAATCAACAGATGCTCTGGGCGGATGCCGAGCGTTACCACGCCAGCTTGCAAGGCGCTGCCACGGATTGGAAGTTTTAAGCTGCCTTCGCCAGTGAGTTCAATATCGGCTTTTCCATCCGAGATTTGCGTAATTCTGCCCGGAATAAGGTTCATTTTCGGGCTGCCGATGAATGTCGCCACAAAAAGATTGCGCGGCCGGTGATACAGCTCCAGCGGTGTACCGACCTGCTCGATTTTGCCGGCTTTCAGCACCACAATCCTGTCGGCCATTGTCATAGCTTCGACCTGATCATGGGTGACATAGACCATGGTTGCGCGCAGTTCCTGATGCAATTTGGTGATTTCAATCCTCATCTGCACCCGCAGCGCCGCATCGAGATTGGACAACGGTTCGTCAAACAAGAACACTTCCGGCTCGCGCACAATGGCGCGGCCTATCGCAACGCGCTGGCGCTGGCCGCCCGAGAGTTGGCCGGGGCGACGATCGAGAAGCGGCGTCAATTGCAACAGCTCCGCTGCCTTGGCAGTGCGCAGCTTGATTTCCGATTTGGGCAGACCCGCCATTTTCAACCCAAAACCAATATTGTCGGCAACGCTCATATGAGGATAAAGCGCATAGGATTGAAACACCATCGAGATGCCGCGCTCGGCTGGCGCCAACCAGGTGACATCGCGCCCGCCAATGGTCATTTCGCCTGAGGTTGGCGCTTCAAGTCCGGCGATCATCCGCAGCAGCGTCGATTTACCGCAGCCCGAAGGGCCGACAAAAACGCAAAATTCGCCGTCCTTCACATCGAGGTTGACGCCTTTGATCACATCGACGCTGCCGAAGCTTTTGGTGATATCTTGTAAAATAAGGCCAGCCATCGTTTGTTCCTTTAATATTACTTCACTGCGCCAGCTGTGAGGCCTTTGACGATGTAACGCTCAAGAAAAACCGCAATCAGTGCCAGTGGCGCAATCGCTGACGTGGACAGCGCCGCCATCGACCACCAATCGATG
>JAYVYB010000357.1:0-45394 GCA_043784625.1 Methylovirgula sp. | reverse complement strand
TTTTGCGGCCATGGCAGGGTCTTCTCCGGCAACCTGTTCGGCGATTGGCTCGGCGGGCATCCCCGAAATGCGCCGTCGTGGATATTCGGGCGGTTTTGCAGCGGGCATCATCGCAGCCGGCGGCACGTTGGGAATTCTCCTGCCGCCTTCAATCACCATGATTCTCTATGCTGTTGCCGCCGAGCAATCCTTGGGCAGGCTGTTTCTCGCGGGAATTTTCCCCGGGCTGCTGCTCGTCATTTTGTTCGCAGCCTATGCCGTGGTGCAGTTTCAGCGGGAGCGCAAAACGGCTCTGCAAGCCTATGAAAGAAGCGGCGCGCAATCTGAACTGCTGACGCAACACTCCTACACTTGGGCGCAAAAGGCATCGCTTTTGCCGCGCGTCTTGCCTTTCGTCCTGCTGCTGACCGGTGTTATGGTCGCCCTTTACGGAGGCTATGCCACCCCATCTGAAACGGCGGGCCTCGGCGGTTTGCTGGCGCTGGCTCTGGTTGCCGCCATATATGGCGCATGGCGGTTGTCAGATTTCAAACCAATCCTGTATTCGACAATCCGCGAATCCACCATGCTGATGCTCATCATCGGCATGTCCTTACTTTACTCCTACGTGATGAGTTATCTGCACATCTCCCAGTCTGCCGCGCAGGAAATCGTGGCGCTGGGTCTGTCGAAATGGGTTCTTCTTGCAGTTATTCTGTTGATGGTCGTGGTTTTAGGATTTTTCCTTCCGCCGGTTTCAATCATACTCATGACTGCGCCAATTCTGTTACCACCGTTAAAAGCTGCCGGATTTGACCTGATTTGGTTTGGCATTGTTATGACCATTGTTATGGAAATGGGGTTGATCCATCCCCCTGTGGGCCTCAATATTTTTGTCATCCGCAACATCGCTCCGGATATTCCTTTGCGCGATGTCATTTTTGGTGTGTTGCCGTTCGTCGGTTTGATGATGCTCGCCATAATAACGCTGTGTTTCATGCCGCAAATTGCCACTTGGTTGCCAGTCGCGGTTATGGGCGTCGGGCGCTAAAAACGAGGGGGCCAGCATGGACAGCAATTTTCTTGGCGGACTGCTGCAAAGCGCCTCGGAGCGCGGGCGCGCCTTTATGGGCTATACCAAAGACGTCAAGGCCTCACCCGAAGAGGCTCTGAAACAGGCTGAAGCGTTGGTTTCCGGACGCGGCGAGGCCACCGGTGTAGCAATTGCGAAAAACATTCTTGCCGCCTATCAGAGTTTTGGCGCCGACGATCGCACAAAATTTGTGCTCGGTATCACCGGACGTTTCGGCGCCGATCTAGCGCTGTTGGCCAAGACAATAGAACAACACTCTGCCGCGCCGGACGCGGTTTCGGCCGGGCTCATTCATAAGGCTTCCGAGCCTCGGCGTCAGGAACTCATCCGCCGTCTGAATCTTGCTCCCGGCGGCACGCCCGCGCTGGTGAAAATGCGCAAAGACGTGCTCGCGCGCCTCAAGCAATGGCCGGAGCTAAAGGCGCTCGACGATGACTTCGTCCATCTGTTTTCGTCTTGGTTCAATCGCGGGTTTCTGGTGCTAAGGCGCATTGATTGGTCTACGCCCGCCAATATTCTTGAAAAAATCATCCGCTACGAAGCCGTCCACGCCATCGAGGGCTGGGAAGATTTACGCCGCCGTCTTGAGCCCGCGGATCGCCGCCTTTACGCGTTTTTCCATCCTGCCTTGGTCGATGAGCCTTTGATCTTTGTTGAAGTCGCGCTGGCAGAGCAAATCCCCTCGGCCATAGCGCCGTTGCTGGCAGAAAAGCGTGCGGCGCTCCCAATAGCAGCGGTAAAAACGGCGGTATTTTATTCGATCTCGAACGCTCAGGCGGGACTCGCCGGCGTTTCCTTCGGCAATTTCCTCATCAAGCAAGTGGTTGAAGACCTCAAGCGCGAGCTGCCGCAGCTCGAAACATTTGTCACGCTTTCGCCCGTTCCCGGCTTTGCCAAATGGCTGGACGATGAGCATAAAAAAGCTGCCAATTCAGCAATTTTGGCCGAAGATGGCCGGGTTTTGGCCATGCTGGACAAGCCAAACTGGCCAGATAATTCGTCCGGAATTGATACGGTCTCAAACGTATTGCAAGCCCTCGCGGCGCACTACTTTCTAAAGGCGAAGGATGCCTCTGGCCGCGTTGTTGACCCTGTTGCCCGCTTTCATCTTGGCAATGGCGCAAGGTTGGAGCGCATAAATATCGCGGGCGATGTTTCCGCTAAAGGCATGCAGCAATCTTGCGGCTTGATGGTGAATTATCTCTATGATCTTAAAAACATCGAGATAAACCACGAAGCCTTTGCCAATCGTGGCGAAGTTGCCGCGTCCCCTGCCATCCGCAAAAGCCTGCGCGGTAAAAATCCGACGCTCGTCTCGCTTCCCAGCTTTGCCAAGCGCACATAATTTATCCGGAGTCTATCGTGACCAATCATCTGTTCGATCTTATTCGCTCGAAAATAGCCGCACCTGCGGATGTGTTCATTGAAACACCATCGGGTGAGAAAATAACCTATGCTCAGTTGTTTTCAGGCACTGCGCGCTACGCCAACGTTTTGGTCGCACTTGGCGTCAAACCGGGGGATCGCGTTGCCGTACAGCTGGAGAAATCGCCTGCTGTTATCTTCATTTATCTCGCCTGCATCCGCGCCGGTGCAATTTTTCTCCCGCTCAATACCGCTTATACTCTGAACGAGCTGGATTATTTTATCTCCGACGCGGAGCCAACTCTGGTTATTTGTGATCCCGCAAAGCTTGAAGCGCTCACACCGCTCGCCGCCAAATATGGCGCAAAAATTGAGTCCCACACCGCCGGAATGGGCGGAACGCTGTTCGCCAAAGCTTCTGTCGCAATTCCCGATTTTATCAACGTGGCGCGCGGGCCGGATGATCCGGCCGCCATTCTTTACACCTCCGGCACAACAGGGCGGTCGAAGGGCGCGATGCTTAGCCACGACAATCTCGCCTCAAACGCGCTGACTCTTTGTGAAATATGGAAATTCACCAAACAGGATGTGCTGATACATGCACTTCCCGTCTATCA
This sequence comes from Methylovirgula sp., assembly GCA_043784625.1. GTDB lineage: Bacteria > Pseudomonadota > Alphaproteobacteria > Rhizobiales > Beijerinckiaceae > JANXSV01. Next base: position 42,340 of record JAYVYB010000357.1, on the reverse strand, counting down.
TACCCATGGGCTTTTTGTCGGCACCAACGTCACCCTTATGGCTGGCGCTTCGATTCTGTTTCATGCGAAATTTGACGCCAAAGCGGCGCTGGCGGACTTTAAAAGAGCCAGCGTTTTGATGGGTGTGCCCACCTTCTACACCCGTTTGCTGGCCGAAGCCGGCCTCACTCCCGAGGCCACCAAAACCATGCGGTTGTTTATATCCGGCTCGGCTCCCTTGCTGGCGGAAACCCACCGCGAATGGTCGGCAAAGACTGGCCATGCCATTCTGGAGCGCTATGGCATGACCGAGACCAATATGAACACTTCAAACCCCTATTCCGGGGAGCGAGTGCCCGGCGCAGTTGGTTTGGCATTGCCGGGTGTTGACATACGAATAGCAGATCCGGAAACCGGAGCCATCCTTGGCACCAATGATATTGGCATGATCGAAGTCAAAGGCCCGAATGTGTTTAAAGGCTATTGGAAAATGCCGGAAAAAACCGCCTCTGAATTTAAACCGGACGGATATTTCATCACCGGCGATCTGGGGAAAATTGACGAAAAAGGCTACGTCCACATCGTTGGGCGGGGCAAGGATCTGATCATTTCCGGCGGCTTCAATGTCTATCCCAAAGAAGTTGAAAATGAAATCGATGCCATCCCGGGTGTCTATGAAAGCGCGGTGATTGGCGTTCCGCATCCAGATTTCGGCGAAGGCGTTGTCGCTGTGGTTGTGCGCGAAGCCAGTTCGAACCTGACCGAAGCGGCAATTACCGCCGCGCTTGATGGTCGTCTTGCCAAGTTCAAACTTCCCAAGCGGGTGTTTGTGGTGGCTGAGTTACCAAGAAACGTTATGGGCAAAGTGCAAAAGCAGCTGTTGCGCGAGCAGTATAAAAACGTAATCGCCCAAGGTTGAACGCGCATAAAGGCATCGGACTGAACACAAATTGGTGCTTTTCCTGACTATCAGCCGCCCGTTAGGATTTGTTTTTGAACAGCACAGTCCGGGGCATTATGAGCAAGCGATTTTTTTGGAATGAGCTGGTCAGCGCTGATTTTTCCGGGCTGGCAACCGATACCACAATAGCCATCTTGCCCATCGCATCGACAGAGCAGCACGGGCCGCATTTGCCCATCTCGACAGATGTTACCATCGCCAACGGCATGTTGACAGCTTTGCGTCACGCGTTGCCGCCCGACCTTGATGTTTTGGTTCTGCCAACTCAGGAAATCGGCAAGGCTAACGAGCATATTTATGGCCCGGGGACGCTGTCGCTCGGGCCGGAAATTCTCATTCCGGCATGGACGGCAATCGGCGTAAAGGTGGCTGAAGCCGGTGTGAAAAAGTTGGTGATCGTCAATTCACACGGCGGCAACACCGATTTGATGGGCATAATCGCGCGTGAACTGCGCATTCGCTGTGAGATGGCCGTTGTCGCCACCCAGTGGACGCGGTTCGGCGTCCCTGCGGATATGTACAGCGATCATGAAATGAAATTCGGCATCCATGGCGGGGATATGGAAACCTCGATCATGTTGCACCTGAGGCCGGATCTGGTCCGTATGGACAAGGCCGAAGATTTTACCTCAAGAGCGCAGTGGATGGCTGAAAATACCAAACATCTTTCGCCGTTGCCGCCTCATGCGCTGGCGTGGATAGCGCATGATTTAAATCCTGCCGGTGTGGTGGGGAACGCAGCCATCGCGACAGCGCAAAAGGGCCATGAAACCATTCAACATCAGGTCAAAGGCTTCATCGAATTGCTTCAGGACCTGAAATCATATCCGCTCGCCAGCCTCTATCGCCGCTGATTTTGGCTCACCAGGCTGCCCGTTTCCGGACGTGCCCTCAAGGTTCAAAGTCTGAATAAGCTCCGCCAACTCCCCGAGCAGAAATTCAACAAACACGCTTGTTACAGCGTCTATTTGCGTCCGCGCCCGCGCAAATACTTTCATAGTTTGCCGCCGTACATGCAAATCAGCGAGCGGACGAAACACCAGCTCGCCACGCTGGCACTCCATGAACACATCTAAAGGATTTAATAAAGTAACGCCGCAGCCCGCCCGCACCATTTGCTTGAGCATGTCGGGTGCGTTGGTTTCCATAACCGGCTCGATCGCCACGTTTAGCGGCGCAAAGATCAAGTCGATCAAATCACGCAAACTGCTGCCGGATTGTGCCAAAATCAGCCGCTCTTGGGCCAAATCCGCCAAATGAACCTTGGGTTGCAGCGCAAGAGCGTGATTTGGCGGCATGACCGCGCCGATAGGAATATCAAAATTCGCTAAAGTTCTGATCCCCGGTGTTGCCGGGATATTCAAACCGAGCCCGATATCAACCTCGCCAGATACAACAGGACTTATCGTCGTCGAGCCGCTATCGTTGCGCAATTTGACCCGCACAAACGGGTGATCCTGCATAAATTTGGCAATTATGGGCGGCAGCGGCCCCGCCGCAAGCCCTGCCGTTGTAACCAGCGTTACCTGTCCTGTCGTGGCACTGCGTAAGTTGCGGATGCGGGCTTCAAGTCGTTTGTGACTTTTGAGCACATCGCAAATATGCTCGACATAAAGCTCGCCGGCCGTGGTCATCCGCAATCCGCGCGGAAGCCGTTCAAACAACGCAGTGCCGATCTCAGCTTCAAGCGCCAGAATTTGACGGTTGATCGCGGAGGATGCGACATTAAGCCTCTCCGCTGCTTTGCGGATGGAGCCAAGGCGGGCAATTTCGTTGATGTAGAGCAAGCGGCGCGAGTGAAGCATAGCAACAAGCATGGCACAATAACTGCGCTCACCGCAACAATGCGATGCCTTTTTGAGCAATGCTGAAAAGGCATCGGCCTGCACGAAGTTAGATGCTTTTCACCCCTTCCTGACACTGCCTAAATTACGGAACTGAAGCGCCAATCACGGCCTTCCTCAAGATTAAAGGATCCGGCATCAGATGTCTTACTCCTACAAAAATCAGGTTTGTTTCTCGGTAATGGCGCTGGGTGCAGCCGTTTTGGCGGCCACGCCTCTCCGCGCAGCTGACAAGGTGACATACGGCACCAATTGGCTGGCGGAAGCGGAACACGGCGGATTCTACCAAGCCGTTGCCGACGGCACCTATGCCAAATATGGTCTGGACGTCTCCATCGTTCAGGGCGGCCCCAATGCCGCAAATAGCGCGCTTCTGATTGCCGGGAAAATTGACTTTTATATGGGCAGCCCGAGCGCCGAAATCAGCGCGGTTGAAAACGGCATCCCGATTGTCGATGTTGCGGCAATTTTTCAAAAAGACCCGCAGATTTTAATGGCGCATCCTGACCAGGGCATTGATAAGTTTGAAGATCTTGCCAAGCTCCCGGTTCTTTTCATGGGTAAGGATGGCTATCTCACCTACTTCGAATGGATGAAGACGAATTTCAAAGGTTTCAAAGACGAGCAATACAAACCCTATAATTTCAATCCGGCTCCCTTCATTGCCGATGTTAAATCGGGGCAGCAGGGATACCTCACCTCTGAGCCTTACGAGATCGAGAAGCAGGCCGGATTTAAGCCTAAGATCTTCCTGCTCGCCGACAACGGCTACTTGCCCTATTCAACCATGATCACCACTCAGGCAGCGACAGTCGCCAACAAGCCAGAGATGGTGCAGCGCTTTGTCGATGCCAGTATCGAGGGATGGTATAATTACCTCTACGGCGACAACAAAAAAGCCAATGAGCTGATTAAAAAAGACAATCCGGAAATGACGGACGGCCAGATTGCCTTTTCAATCGCAAAGTTGAAGGAATATGGCATTGCAGACTCAGGCGATACGCTCACAAAAGGCATCGGCTGCATGACCGATGATCACGCCAAAAAGTTTTTTGACTCAATGGTCGCGATCAAAATGTTTAAGCCGGAGACTGCCTACACAAAGTCGTACACCACAAAGTTCGTCTGCAAGGGCGTCGGCATGGCCTTGAAGAAATAGCACATACGCGCAACACTCATGATAAGCCGCCTCGCCTCGCTGGCATGGCGGCTTCAAACGCCTGTGCCCGTCAAGCCGATGGAAACGATGGAAAACGCAACTCTAACTGTTGAAGCGGAGCGGGCGCAGCGCCCGGTCGTGGTGTTGAAATCTGTGTCAAAGCAGTTTTCCAACGGCACGGTTGCGCTAACGAATATGTCCCTCAATGTGCGTGCGGGTGAGTTTATCAGTCTGCTTGGCCCCTCCGGTTGTGGCAAATCGACTGCCCTGCGCATCATCGCAGGGCTCGGTGCAGCCAGCGATGGCCAAGTGGATTGGCCCAGCTCACGCATAAATGCCAAAGGGCAGCCCGAGGGCGACATTGGTTTTGTCTTTCAAGAGCCAACGTTGATGCCATGGCGCACAGTGTTCGGCAACGTCCACTTACCTTTGGCGCTGCGTGGAATTTCCAAAGCCACTGCAACCGCCGACATAATGAAGGTGCTGGAGCAGGTGGGTCTGGAGAAATTCGCCAACAATTATCCGCGTGAATTGTCTGGCGGCATGAAGATGCGGGTGTCAATTGCCCGAGCCCTCATCACCAAGCCAAAGCTTCTACTGATGGACGAACCTTTTGCGGCGCTGGATGAGATCACTCGCCAGAAGTTGAACGACGACGTGCTTTCTCTTTGGAAATCGACAGGTATCACCATAATTTTTGTCACCCATTCGGTGTTTGAAGCCGCCTATCTGTCAAACCGGATTGTGGTTATGCAGGCGCGCCCGGGCCGGGTTTATGCCGACATACCGTTGCAGACAAGTCTTGAGCGCGGGGCGCTTTATCGCTCGTCAGAAGACTACCGCAGCGCTTGCGAACGCGTATCACGCGCTTTGCTTGAGGCTATGGGTGGCAGTTTGGAGGGGCACCATTGACCCAAGTGCTTGAAACGTCTGTTCCAGATGCCGCGCCAGCGCAACAGCCCGCAATCCGCAGTGATTTGCCGCTGCGCATTGCTGTTCCGCTTATGGTGTTGGTGCTGTTCATTGTCATTTGGCACGTCGGCGTTCAATTATCCGGTGTGCCCCAATATATTTTGCCGGGTCCCGCCGCCGTGGCTCAGGCCATGGTGAGGGACTGGAGCACTTTGTGGCCGGCACTGTTGGTCACGGGGCGCATTACAGTGCTGTCCTTGCTGCTGGCGCTTATCGGCGGCGTTGGCTTCGCGGTTTTTCTGGTGCAGTCCCGCTGGATTGAGCTCGCGTTTTATCCCATCGCTGTGGTGCTTCAAGTTACGCCTATTGTCGCAATATCGCCGTTGATCTTGATTTATGCGCCCTCCACCCAGGCGGCGCTGCTCATCTGCGCGTTTCTGGTGGCATTTTTTCCGATCCTTTCAAATATGGTTCAGGGCCTTAAAAGTGTTGATCACAACCTTTTAAATCTCATGGACCTTTACGGTGCCTCGCGCTGGCAAACTTTGCGCTATCTGAAAATTCCGGCGGCCCAACCGTACTTCATGGCGGGTCTGCGCATCGGTGGCGGTCTCGCCCTTATCGCAGCAGTCGTGGCAGAGTTTGCGGCCGGTTCTGCGGGCGCCGGCTCCGGCTTGGCGTTTCGGCTTTTGGAGGCGCAGTACCGCCTGAATATCCCAAGATTGTTCGCAGCGCTGATTTTATTGTCTCTTCTGGGCATCGCTATCTTCGCCGCCACCTCATTCATTTCGTGGCTCAGCCTTCATCGCTGGCATGAGAGCAGCATAAAGCGGGAAAACTGATGCGCCTAGAAATGCCAAACGCCCGGACTTTTGCCCTCACGCAGGTGTCGATTCCAACCGTAAACATCGAAGCCCCGGTGGGTGCCGCGCTGGAGGGGCTGACCCGCGCCGATATCCTCATATCGGACGGCAAAGTTGTTGATATTGTGCCGGTTGGAACCGCGCCAGCTGATCTGCCGCAGATGGATCTACGTTACGGTATGGTGCTTCCGTGCTTTACCGACATGCATACCCACATCGACAAAGGCCATATCTGGCCGCGCCAGCCAAACCCGGACGGCACGTTTACCGGAGCACTCCAGGCGGTTCGGGCCGATACTGTCGCGCATTGGTCCGCCAACGACGTCGAGACCCGGATGGAATTTTCGCTCAATTGCGCCTATGCCCACGGCACGCAATTGCTTCGCACCCATATCGATTCAGCCGCGCCTCAACACCGGATATCTTTCGAAGTTTTCGCAAAGCTTCGCGCCCGCTGGCAGGGGCGCATCGCGCTGCAAGCCGCCGCCCTGTTTCCGCTCGACGCGATTTTTGATGACAGCTATTTCAATGACCTCCTGCGCGTTTTGGTTGAACATCAATGCCTGCTAGGTGGCGTCACTCAAATGGGCCCGGACCTGATCGCGCAACTGGATAAGCTCTTTAGCAGCGCCAAGGCGCATAATCTCGACATAGATTTGCATGTGGACGAAACCGCTGCGCAGGAGGCCCGCACTCTGGAAGTGATTGCTGAGGCCAGCCTGCGCCACAAGTTCAAAGGCAGCGTCACGGTTGGGCATTGCTGTTCACTGGCGCAGCAAAGCGACGCTGATATCCGCAGCATCATCGCCAAGGTCGCCGATGCCGGCTTGCAAGTGGTATCGCTGCCAATGTGCAACATGTATCTGCAGGATCGTCATCCGCGCCGCACGCCGCGTTGGCGCGGTGTCACGCTGTTCCATGAGCTTGCCGCTGCGGGTGTGGCAACGGCAGTTGCCTCAGACAACACGCGCGACCCTTTCTACGCCTATGGCGATCTTGATCCGGTGGAAGTCATACGCGAATCCGTTCGTATCTTGCACCTTGACCATCCTTTCGACGACGTCGCGCGCATCGTCACCACATCGCCAGCCGCCATGCTAAAGCGTCCGGAATTTGGCCGTATCACCAAAGGCGCGCCTGCAAATATGGTGCTTTTTAGCGCGCGGAACTGGTCGGAGTTTTTCTCGCGCCCGCAATCAGACCGCGCTGTTATGCGCAGCGGCAAGCTCATCGCAGCCTCGCTGCCGGATTACCGCGATCTTGATACCCTTTTTGGAGCATAAAATGGCAGATTATAACGCAATCATGAAAGAGCTGTCCGGCATCGCAGTTGAGGATAATCCGGCGATTGTTAAACAAAAGAGCCGTGACTTTTATTGGTATTCTCCCGTGCTCAAAGCGCAGCTTGAGCATGTTACCGGCGACTTGGTTGTCACGCCAAAGTCGGTCGACGAAGTTGTCCGCACCCTGAAAGTGGCTTTTGCGCACGGCGTCCCGGTTACCACACGCGGCGCGGGCACCGGGAACTATGGCCAGGCTATGCCGCTTTCCGGCGGTATTGTGCTCAACATGCTGGAGATGAACAAGATAAAGGAAATTCACCCCGGACGGGTTATCGCCGAGCCCGGCATCATCATTGCGGAACTTGATCGCCAAACCAAAGCGCATTCCGGACAGGAGCTGCGCTTTCACCCGTCCACAAAACAAAGCGCCACCATAGGCGGGTTTATTGCCGGCGGCTCTGGCGGTGTCGGGTCCATCACTTGGGGTGGTTTGCGCGATATTGGCAATATTTTACGGCTGCGTGTTGTCACCATGGAAGCCGAGCCGCGCATTCTCGATCTCACCGGCTGGGATTTGCAAAAAGTCAGCCATGCCTATGGCACCAATGGCATTATTGTTGAAGTCGAAATGCCTCTCGCTCCGGCCTATGATTGGGTGGACGTGTTGGTAGGCTTCAACGATTATATGGAGGCGGTGCGCTTCGGCGACGCTCTGGCGCAGTTGAATTCTCTGCTGGTTAAAGAAATTGCGCCGATAGCGGCTCCAATTCCGCACAGTTTTTTTGCCCGCCACAAGCCTTTCATCGAAGAGGGGCAATCCGTCTGCGTGGTCATGGTTGCGCCTCACGCAGTCGGGTCGTTCGAAGCGTTTGTTTCGCAGCAAAAGGCTGAAATCATCTTCCGCTCGGATAAGGCCGACATGACAGGGATGCCCCACGCCTATGAGCTGGCCTGGAACCACACAACCCTGCGTGCAATGAAAGTTGACCCCTCCTTTACCTATTTGCAGGTGCAATATCCGGGCCCGAACCATGTGGCCAAAGTGGCACAAATGACCCGGATTTTTGGCGACGAAGTGCTCGGCCATCTTGAATTTATGCGTTTTGACGGAGCAATTCAGTGCACGGGATTGCCGCTTGTGCGCTTTACCACCGTCGAACGCCTTGAAGAAATCATCAAAATCCATGAAGATAATGGCTGTTTTATTTTCAACCCGCATCGCTACACCCTTGAAGAAGGTGGCATGAAACAAACCGATCGTTACCAACTTGAATTCAAACAGCAGACGGACCCCAAAGGCCTTCTCAACCCCGGAAAAATGATCGGCTGGGAAAATCCCGATTTTAATTTTGATGATGGCAAGACTTATTTTTTCAAGGGTCTTTCGCAAGAATTGGGGGCGTGATGCGCATTCTGTTGCTACATTCGCATCCCGTAGAATCGAGCTATGGCGCGGCGCTACACAAGCAAACCCGCGAGTCGTTGCAAGCGGGCGGGCACGAAGTGGACGACTGCAATCTTTACGCTGAAAACTTTGACCCTGTACTCAGCCGTCAGGATCGCATCATCTACCACGACCATCCGGAAAATACAGTGCTGGTGCAGCCCTATGTCGAACGCCTGAAAAAAGCCGAAGCTCTGGTCATCGTCACACCGGTATGGAATTTTGGCTTTCCGGCAATCCTTAAAGGCTATTTTGATCGGGTTTGGCTCCCGGGAATCACTTTTGACCTCGTGGATGGCAAGGTCGTCTCCAAGCTCGGCCATATCCGCAAGTTGGCCGCCGTTATGACCTATGGTGCGGACCCGATACGCGCCTTTTTGGCGGGAGACCCGCCGCGCAAAATAGTCAAACGGGTAATTCGCGCGCAGATCAAACCGTTCGCGCCGGTAACCTATCTGGCACACTATGACATGAACCGCTCGACAGATGAGAGCCGGGCCAAATTCCTTGCTACAGTTAAACAGAAGATGGAGCGGTTTTAGTCAACTTTGGCGGCTGTTACTTCCACTTCCACCAGAAATTCCGCCCGCGTGAAGCCGTTCACGATCAACAGCGTCGAAACAGGTAAGGGCGGACTCACATGGCGATCCCGCACCGCCATATAGGCAGGAAAATCTTCGCGTTTGGTCACAAAAGCACTGATGCGGATAACATCGGCAAAACTCATCTCGCCTTCCGCTAAAATTGCCGCGATGGCGTCGAAACATAGAACCGCCTGAGATGTCACGTCGGCGGGAATAGCATCGTCGAGACCTATCCCGAGTTGCCCCGAGGTCACTAGCAGACGCGCGCCGCGCGGCACCATAAGGCCATGGCTGTAATTGCCAAAAGGTTGCCGGACAGAGGAAGGGTTAAAGGCACGTTTGATAGAGGTCATGGCGTGCAGTTTAGGCGTTTGCACCACGGGTTTACAACAGGGAAATACCCCGATATCAGGCTTGAACTTCGATAAGTGCCTTGATGAGTCCGGTCTTGTCGTGCGCCCAAAGCGCCATTGCTTGGGGCAGGGCGTCGAGGGTTGTCGCGTGGGTCGCCAGCCTGTCCAGCGGCACATCTCCGGCTGAGATGGATTTTATGACATGCTCAAAATCGGCCCTGGTGGCATTGCGGCTGCCAATCAGAGTCATCTCGCGCTTATGGAATTCAGGATCGGCAAACCGGATGGTGTCTTTCACAACGCTGATCAAAACATAACTTCCGCCATGGGCGACCAGATTAAACCCTGCCTCAATTGCCGCAGCGTGTCCGGTGGCATCGAACACAATATCAAAGCCATTGCCTCCCGTCAGGCCAAGAAGCTCGCTGGCAGAATGGGGGCTCAGCGGCGCTGTAACCGCAAACCCTAACTCATCCCGCGCAAAGGCGAGCCGTTCAGAGCTTGCGTCCAATAAGGTTACATTCAATCCTGCAAGTCGTGCAAAAACTGCGGCACCAAGACCAATCGGGCCGATGCCAACCACCAAAGCCCGGTCGCCCCGCTCGGCCTTGGCCCTCCGCACGGCGTGGGCGCCTATGGCCAGAAATTCCACCATGGCGGCATCTCGAAATGAAAGGTCACCGGCAGGGTAGAGGTTTGTAGCCGGGATGTTTATCGCCTCGCACATGCCACCGTCGCGGTGCACACCCAGCACTTCAATCGCCATGCAACAATTCGGCTTGGACTTCTTACACGCATGACACGTCCCGCATGAGATGTACGGGTTTACAATGACCCTTGTCCCGATTGCCAGATCAACGCCGGACCCCGCCGCGCTCACCACGCCGGAAAGCTCGTGCCCCATCACGCGCGGATAGTTCAAAAACGGGTGTTTGCCCTCATAGATGTGATAATCAGTGCCGCAAATACCAACCGCCTTCACATCAACTGTCACCCAGCCCGGTGCTGGCGGCAGCGGCGCAGGCCTGTCTTCGACAACCAATTTTCCGGGCGAAAGACAAACCAGACTTTTCATAGCAGTTCTTTTCGGGCGTTTAGTTTCAGGACTTTTTGCGGCGAAGGCCATCAAAATAGACGATGCCGATAATCAGGCCGCCAGTGATGATCAACTGCCAAAACGGGTTTACGTTAAGCAGATTGGCTCCATTTTTGATGGTGGTTAGCAAAAAGGACCCCAGCAGCGGCCCTTGAATGCTGCCCACGGCTCCAAACAGGCTGGTGCCGCCAATAACCGAGGAGGCAATCGCGTCCAGTTCCCAGCTCTGGCCCTGCGTTGCATTGCCAATGCCGATGCGCATTGCCAACAAAATGCCGACAAACGAGCCAAGCACCGCGCATAAAGTATAGGCGACATAGATCATGCGGTTGATGTTGACGCCGGAGAGGCGCGTCGCTTCGCGGTTCGATCCGATGGCATAAAGATAGCGGCCCCAACGCGTATGCGATAAAAAAACATAGGAGGGTACGGCGACGATGATCACCGCCCAGAACAGCATGGGAATGCCCAGGAAGTCGGCGCGCGAAACGCTGGTGAAGGACTCATTGGTTATGGAAATGGTGGCGCCATTGGTCATCAGCAGACCAATCCCGCGCAGTGCTGTCATGGTAGCAAGGGTCATGATAAACGGTGGCAGCCCCAGCCGGACAATGCCAAACCCGTGAAACATCCCGATTGAAGCGCCAACCAGCAAGGTCAGGATAACCGAGGACGTGATCGAATAATCATGGGTCAGCAGCCACGCGACGATAACGCTGGTGAAACCCACCACCGCACCAACCGACAGATCGATGCCCGCTGTAATGATGACGAATGTTTGTCCGATCGCGATAATCGCGGTCATGGCGCCTTGGCGGGCGAGATTGGTCATATTGTTCGAGGTCATAAACGTTGTAGTGCTGAACGACAGCGCGATCCACATCAATAACAATAAGCCCAGCAGGGTCAGGCTCAGCAAAATCCCGATGCTGGTTGACGATTTTGGCACGGCTTTAGCAGAGTCAGACGTTGAACTTGACATGGTATTGCCCTTTTAAATGCCGATAGCTTCGGTGAGAATTGTTTCATGCAAAGCCTTGGTGCCAATATGGCTTGCCACCAGTTTGCCGGAGCGAAACACATGCAGTGTATCGCTCAAATCGTAGACTTCCGGCAGATAGGACGAAATGAGAATAATCCCCGCGCCACTTTTGAGCAGATTGGCGAACAGCTTGTAGATTTCGACTTTGGTGCCAACGTCGACGCCAACAGTGGGCTCGTCGAAGATAAACAGCTTGGCACCGTGATTGAGCCACTTTCCAACAACAATTTTTTGCTGATTGCCGCCGGAGAGGCTGGAGGCCGGGGCATTGCGCGACGCAGCCTTGATTTGCATGTCCTTCATCTGCTTATCCGCCGCCGCGCGCTCAAGGCCGGGGCGTATCAAAACGCCTTTCGAAAGCCGCTCATACACCGGAAGGTTGAGGTTCAGCCCTACCGAAAGATTAAGGCAAAGCCCTTGGTCGCGGCGGCTTTCCGGAACCAGCGCAATGCCCATTTCGATGGCGTCCTTTTCACGGCGGATATCGACCGGCGCGCCATTCCAGAAAATCTGGCCGGATGCTTTTGGAAACCGCCCGAACAGGCTTTGCACAAATTCGCTGCGGCCAGCGCCGATCAACCCGTACAGCCCGACCACTTCGCCCTCGTGCACACTCAGAGAAACATCGCTGAATCCTTGTCCGCTAAGTTTCTCGCTGCGCAAAATTTCGGTGCCATGTGCAATTTGGTCTTTGTAGTGCAGCTGATCAATCGAGCGGTTTATCATGCCCCGGATCAGTTTTGCCTCGGTGGTGTCAGCGATCTTGTCGGTTGAAACCAGACTTCCATCACGCAAAATGGAAACGCGGTCTGCCAATTCAAACACTTCTTCCAAGCGGTGCGAAATGTAGACGATGGTAACTCCAACCGCCTTCAACCGCCGAATGAGGGCAAAAAGCTGCGCCGTTTCCTGCCGGGTCAAATAGGCGGTCGGCTCATCAAAAATCAAAAACTTGGTACCGCGATTTGCGGCACGCGCGGTTGCCACCAACTGCTGCTGGCCAATGGTCAAATCCGAAAGCAGCGCGCCTGCAGGCAATGCAAAGCCAATATCATCAAGGATTTTTTGGGCGGCGCGCGTCATGGCACCGCTTTGCAAAAACCCAAATTTGGTGGTTTCGTCGCCCAAAAATAGATTTGCAGCCACGGTTAAGTGACGGCAGAGCACAACTTCCTGATGGACAGCATTGATGCCGAGCTCCATCGCAGCCTGCGGAGTGTTAAGCGCAACGGGAGTCCCTTGCCAAAAGATATCGCCGCCCGAGCGCACATGTACGCCGGTGAGCAGTTTGATCAGCGTCGATTTCCCCGCACCATTTTCGCCGACGATTGCGTGAGTTTCTCCAGGCATGAAGTCAAGAGTTACACTCTTGAGCGCGTGAGTTGCGCCAAACCGCTTGTCGAGATTTTTTAGCAAAAGCAAGGGGGCGACGCTCTGGGACATCGCACCCTGTTGCGCCATTGGCGAAACGTGCTGGCCGGAGCCGGCAGTATTATTTGAAGTGGGCATCGAACCTGTCTCTAGGTCTAGAGCGGACTGGAGTGTGCTGCGCCGGAGCCAAATAAGATGCTCCGGCGCAACGATAGGTTCGAGCTTACTTGACCTTCGGGTTCAACAATTCCTGAGCGCGTGCCCCGGACATGTTCTCTTTGGTGATCAGGTTTGCACCTGTATCAACATTGGCTTCAACCTTTTCGCCTTTGGACGCAGCCAAAGCGGTCTTGATGCCATCATATCCCATGCGGAACGGATCCTGCACCACAAGGGCAGCAATGGTGCCGTCAGTGAGGAACTTCACCAGCTTGTCGTCCGAGTCAAAGCCGATGAGCTTGACCTTATCGGCGGCTTTGTTTTCAGCAATCGCCTGACCCGCGCCCTGCGCCATAATCAGGTTGGACGCGAATACGCCCACCAGCTTCGGGTTGGCTGTGAGAAGGTCGGTCATGATGTTCAAGCCGGTCGTCGCCTGTCCGTCGGCAACCTTGTCAGCGACCAATTTCAGGCCGGGATATTTTGCTGCCAGCTGCTCTTTAAAGCCTTTGGCGCGTTGGTCCAGAGAGCCTACGCCCGGAATTGAGGTGATGAGCGCAACATCGCCCTCTGCCTTGCCGTATTTTGCTGTCACAGCGGCAGCTAAGCCGTCAGCAGCCACGCGGCCACCCTGCACATTGTCGGTCGTCAAAAACGAAGTAAATGCCTTGGAGTCTGCGCCGGAGTCGATGCCGATAATCTTGGTCTTTTTGGCAGCTTCATCAATCGGCTTGCCCAGCGCAGCAAACTGGGTTGGCGAAATCACCACAGCGGCAGCTTTGCCCGCAACTGCATTTTCAAGGATGGAAATCTGACCATTGATATCAGATTCAGATTGAGCGCCCAGCTCTGGAACGTTGACGTTCAGGTCTTTACCGGCCTTGCGGGCTCCTGCCAGCACAATTTGCCAATAAAACGAGGTGGTGTCTTTCACGATGATCGGAATGGTTGGATTTTCAGCATAAGCCGCAGGTGCGCTCATTGTCGCAAACGCAGCCAGAACAGCCGCCAGCATGGTCTTTTTCATGTTTCTCTCCCGTGAATGGCCATTTAGGCCGGTTTATTGCGGCCAACATTCGCTTTTATACGTTTGCCCGCTTAATGACGCTTTCCTTCTCACCCTTGGTTTTCCGTGCTTTTGGCAAAACATCCTTTCGCCATCCGAGGAAACAACGGGTTTGAATTGCCCGCATCTTTCATCGGAACAAAGCGCTCGTCAAAATGTTTTTTATAGATAATATGCTTTTTAATCTCTCAATCAGGCTTGGCGAAATGCGGACAAAAGCGGTTTTAAAGCGCTGTTTTAACTTACTCCTCAATGAAATCCGTTCTCTTCCCGTTGGTGCGAAGCTTGGGTCAGAGCCGGAGCTGGCAAAAATTCTGCGTGTGTCCCGCACAACGGTGCGCAGCGCACTGGTCGAGGCCGAGGCCCGCGGCTTGATTAAAATTTCAGGGCGTCAGCGTCTGACATTACGCATCCCCGACACCTCTGATTATTTTGCCGACAGTGAGACCGAAAGCGTCTCAGACGCGGTAGCTCATCGGTTTTTGTCGCATGTATCCAGGGGCGGGTTTCAGCCCGGCGATACTATTAACGGGCTTGGCTTGGCGCGCGAACTCGGCATTTCTGTTGCCGCGTTGCGGGAGTATCTCAACCGTTTTGAGCGCTTTGGCCTTGTGGAGCGCAAGCCAAACACGAGTTGGATTTTTCGCGGGTTTACCGAGGATTTCGCCCTTGAGCTTTCAGAAATCCGCGAGCTTTTTGAGTTACACGCGGTCGAAAGTTTTCTTGCCACGATGAGTGCCACCCGCAGGCGCGTTCTCGATGACATGGAGCGGCGACATCTGCATCTGTTGGCGCGCATCGAAACTGATTTTCTCGAGTTTTCAGAGCTGGATGCCACGTTCCACCGAGAGCTGGCGTCTGCCGCCAAAAACCGCTTTATGGATCAAATTCAGGAGCTGATTTCGCTGGTGTTTCACTATCACTATTTGTGGAACAAAGTTGGCGAGCGGGACCGCAACCACGCTGCCACTTTGGAACATCTGGAAATTATCCGCGCCCTTAAAGCTCAAGACAAGAATGCGGCTCTGCACGCCTGCCGAAAACATATGAAGTCCGCCAAAACCACGTTGCTGCGTTCAATCAAGGTCAATCAGGTGCCACGAAGCTTTCATACTTTGAAAATGACTTAAATTGCAGCAGCAGCATCGATCTTCCGCGTTTGGTGCCCTGAACGGTTCGGTCATTTGAGCCTCGCGGGCCGCTAATAGCCAATTAATCCGAAAAAAACAATTTGACGCGCGGGTCATCTTTTTGTCTTTTGTAGATAAAATACGTTTCTACTGCCCGCCAAAATACTTGTGCGGACTAGGGATACAACTGAAAGCGCATCGCCTTTGACTGTACCAATCATCCAATTTGGCACCAGCCGCTTTTTGCAGGCGCATGTCGATCTGTTTGTCGACGAGGCACGGCGGTCGGGACAAGACATCGGCCCGATAACCGTTGTCCAGACCTCGGCATCCACCGCGAATGCCGAGCGCGTGGCGGCTTTCGGCGCGCCCGGCGGCTACCCCGTTGTCATTCGGGGACTGCGCGATGGTGCGATCGTCGATGCCACGCAAACCGTGCAAAGCATTGAACGCGGCCTGATCGCTGCCCGGGATTGGCCGGCTGTGAGCGCATTTTTTGTCAACGAGGCACAAATCGTGGTCTCCAATGTCGGCGAAACCGGCTATGAAATTCCCCTGAGCGATCGCGGGCCGCTTCTCTGGAGCGGAGCCGTCCCGGTGTCTTTCATAGGTAAGCTCACTGCGCTGCTCATGCTTCGCTTTAACGCCAACCGGCGACCCATGCTGGTTTTGCCGTGTGAGCTGTTTAATCGCAACGGACAGGTGCTCAAGGCGGCAGTGATCGACCTTGCAAACGATGCTGGCGCTCCGGCCGGGTTTACCAATTGGATCGACACAGCGGTCACCTTCGTTGACACGCTGGTTGATCGCATTGTCTCACAGGCGCTTGAACCTATTGGCGCTGTTGCCGAACCCTATGCCCTGTGGGCGATCCAAAACCAACCCGGCCTCAAATTTCCCTTCACCCACGCTAGCGTTCAATTGGTGCAGTCCTTGGAGCCATTCGAGCGCCTGAAGCTGCACATCCTCAATCTTGGACACACGTTCCTGGCAGGCATCTGGCGCGATGAGCAGCGCCCCGCTCGTGAAACTGTGCGTGAAATTCTTGCCGACGGCACCATTAAGGCGCGCCTTCAACATCTTTATCAAACCGAGGTGCTTCCGGGATTTGCGGCCCACGCTATGCAGGATGAGGCCACCGCATATGTGGCCAGAACACTTGAGCGGTTTGCTAACCCGTTTCTCGATCATCGGATGTCAGATATTGCCCAAAATCACAGCGCTAAAATCGAGCGGCGCATCAAGGCGTTTATTGCGTGGTGCGCGACAGTGACTCCTCCCTTCAGCCACTTTCCGGTTTTACAATCCATTGTCGCGCGCGAAGCACAACTGGAACGGTCGTGAAAATAGATTCTCATCAGCACTTTTGGGATTATGCAGCGGCACCGGCGCACTACAGCTGGATCGATGAAAATCTTGGCGCGCTGCGCCGCAAGTTCTCGCCGGAACAGCTCTGGCACTTGCTGCAACAGTCGGGCTACGTCGGCAGTATCGCAGTTCAGGCGCGCGAAACCCCCGCAGAGACCAGCTACCTGCTCGACTTAGCCGCGCGGTATCCATTCATCCTCGGCGTGGTCGGCTGGCTTGATTTGTGCGCGCCGGACATTGAAGGTCAGCTGGCGATATTTGCAGCAAACCCAAAACTGCGCGGTTTGCGTATGCAAATCCATGATCGCGCCGACACGGAGTTTGCCGCATCGTCCGCCCATATGCACGGCGTATCCTTGTTGGAACATCATGCTCTGACCTATGATCTTCTGCTCCGCCCGCAACATCTCGACGCCGCCATCCGCCTTGTCGATAATCTGCCCAATCAGAAATTTGTCGTCGATCACCTTGCGAAGCCCGGCCACAGCGATTTCGAATTCTGGCGCACGCGCATCACCGCAATCAGCAAAAGGCCAAATGTCTGGTGCAAGCTCTCCGGCCTCGTAACGGAAGCTAACTGGACTTCGTGGCACAAGGATGAGTTCGCAAAACTGCTCGATGTGGTGATCGCCGCCTTTGGCCCTTCGCGCTGCATGATCGGGTCAGATTGGCCGGTCTGCACATTAGCGGCAGACTATCGCACCACACTTCAGATTGTCGAAAACCATTGCGCCGCTCTGTCCGCCACCGAACAGGCCAGCATATTTGGCCAAACCTGTCTCGACTTTTACAACGTTGCAAAGCCCGCGCCAGTTTTTCTAAGCGAACGCGCCACGCAAAATCAAGACTCTACGCCCACTCCATAGCCAACACTGGACAAAGTATGACTGCCCGTTTTGTACATCTGAACTCCGCCGACAATATTGTCCTTGCTGTCGATCCGCTGCTCACAGGAGCCCAAATTCACGGGGTCGTGGCGCGCCAGCGTATCCCGCCCGGGCATAAAATGGCGCTGTCTGATCTTGCCACCGGCGATGCCATCGTCAAATACGGCCAGATCATCGGCTTCGCCTCGAAAGAAATCCACCCCGGCGACTGGGTGCACGAGCATAATGTGGTCATGCGCGATTTTGAGCGGGACTACCAGTTCGCCCAGGGCGCGCGCACAGAAAAAATACTCCCAACCGAAAAGCAACGCACGTTTCAAGGGTTCAGGCGCCCCAACGGCAGCGTCGGCACCCGCAACTATGTTGCCATTCTCACCTCGGTGAATTGTTCCGCCACGGCCGCCCGCCATATTGCCGATGAAGTCAACAAATCCGGCGTGCTGGCCAACTATCCCAATATTGATGGCGTTATCTCACTGGTGCATGGCAATGGTTGCGGACTTGACACCAATGGAGCGGCGCATGAAATGCTCAAAAAAACTCAATGGGGTTACGCAACAAATCCCAATGTCGGCGGCGTTTTAATGGTGGGCCTTGGCTGCGAGGTGTTCCAAATTCCGCGCTGGCTCAAGGCTTACGGCATCAAGGAGAACACTACGTTCCGCACCATGACCATTCAGGAAGTTGGCGGCACCCGTAAGACAGTGGCCGCTGGTGTGGCCGCGGTTTTGGCGATGTTGCCGGATGTGAATGCCCTGGAGCGCACGACGTGTCACGCCTCAGAGCTTGTTCTGGCCCTGCAATGTGGCGGCTCAGACGGCTATTCCGGCATCACTGCCAATCCGGCCCTCGGCGTTGCAGTGGATATGCTGGTAGAGCAGGGCGGCACCGCGATTCTGTCGGAAACACCCGAGATTTACGGAGCCGAGCATCTGCTCACCCGCCGCGCCGCCACACGCGAGATTGGCGAAAAGCTGGTGGAGCGCATCAAGTGGTGGGAGGACTACACCGCCCGGCATAATATGCAGATGAACAACAATCCGTCTCCGGGAAACAAGCTTGGCGGCCTGACAACCATTTTGGAAAAGTCGCTCGGCGCTGCGGCCAAGGGCGGCTCGACCACTCTGAATGCCGTCTATGAATATGCAGAGCAGGTCACGGCCAAAGGCTTCGTATTTATGGACACCCCCGGCTATGATCCTGTCTCGGCGACGGGGCAAATTGCCGGCGGTGCCAACGTTCTGTGCTTCACCACCGGGCGTGGTTCCGCCTACGGCTGCAAGCCAACACCATCGATTAAAATAGCCACCAACACGCATATCTATACCCATATGATCGAAGATATGGATCTCAATTGCGGAGATGTGCTCGACGGCGTTAGCTTGAGCCAGAAGGGCGCGGAGATATTTGAAGCCATCTTGCGGGTGGCCTCCGGCGAAAAAACCAAATCCGAAGCGCTCGGCTATGGCGACAGCGAATTCGTACCCTGGAACGTCGGCGCAACCATGTGAGGCAGTTATGAAACAACGGCAAATTGGCACAACAGCACTGAAAGTCAGCGAAATAGGTTTCGGCGGTGCGGCCATCGGCGGTCTTTATCGTGAATGCACCACGCAATCCGCTACGGAAGCCATGCAGGCGGCGTGGGACTCAGGCGCGCGCATGTACGACACCGCGCCTTTTTACGGGGCGGGCCTGTCAGAGCGGCGCACCGGCGATTTCATCCGGGAGCACGGCGCACCCGAAACGGTGATTTCAACCAAAGTCGGTCGGCTGTTGCGTCCGGTTCCGGCCGAAACGGCGGAGGGCAACGGTTATGTCAAAGCGCTGCCCTTCGCTGTGGATTATGATTATTCCTACGATGCCATCATGCGTTCGGTGGAAATGAGCTATGCCCGCCTCGGGCTGAACCGTATCGATATTCTTTACGTGCATGACATCGGGGTTTACACCCATGGCATCGAGAAAAATGCCAGGCACTTTCGCGATTTTTGCTCGTCCGGCTTGAAAGCGCTGCAGGAATTGAAATCTGCGGGCATTATCAAAGCTTGGGGGTTAGGCGTTAACGAGGTGCAAATCTGCCTCGACATTATGGCCGAAGCCGACATGGACTGCATCCTGCTTGCCGGGCGCTATACATTGCTGGACCGTAGCGCCGAACAAAAACTGCTGCCTTTATGCAACGCCCGTAAAACCTCGCTGGTTATTGGCGGTGTGTTTAACTCCGGCATTCTGGCGACCGGGCCGGGACCGGAAGCGCATTTCGATTATGCCCCGGCCAGCGCAGATGTGCTGGCCAAAGTAAAGGCGTTGCAACATTTGGCGGATGAGTTTCACGTCCCGCTGGCTGCGGCAGCATTGCAATTTCCATTGCGCAATCCGCTTGTCGCCTCGGTCCTGATTGGAACGGCCAAAGCCTCAAGCTATCTGCGCAATATGGAGATGATGTCTGTCACGGTGCCTGAGGATTTTTACACCAGGGCTGCGGCGTTCACGATCTGATAGCGCCCTGGCGTGGCCGCGTTACCCCACCGCTCAGCGATGTTGTCCTGATTGGCAAGGGCGTCCCTAAAGACCCGAAGGCGTGAGATTATGTCTTTGCCTCACGCCCGCCAATCCTGCTCGAGCATGAGTGGCAAGACGCTGCGAACGTCCGCAGCATTGGCGGCGACAACCAGCTCATAACGCCCGGCATCGGCGCGAAATGCCTTTGCCTTCACATCAAAATAAGCGAGGTCGCGCGCGCATATATGCAGCTTCGCAGTTTGAGTTTCTCCGGCTTTCAGGCGCAGCTTGGCAAAGGCGCGCAACTCTTTTTCAGGACGATCAATCTTTGGCTCCACAGGCTTCACATAAAGCTGAACCAGCTCACAGCCCTCAAAGTTGCCAATATTGGTAACGTCCACCTCTACGCTGGCGCCTGCCTCAATATCCGTATTAACCAACCGCGCCGCGCCCCATTTAAACTGTGTGTAAGACAGGCCAAAACCAAAAGGGAACAACGGCGCAACCGCAGCTCTGTCATGGTGGCGATAGCCGACATAAAGTCCCTCTCGATAATGCACATGGCCATTCTTGCCCGGATAGGTCAGCGGGTCTTGCGTGATGGCGGAATTATCAGTGAGCTTTTGCGGAAAAGTTTGCGCCAAGCGCCCGCCCGGCTCCGCTCCAAACAGCACATCCGCCACCGCATTGCCAAGCTCCTGTCCGGGATACCAGAACTGCACGACGGCCGAGACCTGATCAAGCCATGGCATTTCAATGGGGCCACCGGTTTGCAGCACAACGACGGTTTTTGGATTAACTGCCGCGACCCGCGCAATCAACTCTTCCTGACGCCCGGGCAGGCGCATATTTGGCAAATCCAGCCCTTCGGTATCCCATTCGCCCTCGCGTCCCGCAAACACAATAGCAACATCGGCTTCGCGCGCCTGTTCAACCGCCTGTTCAAGCGCGGCATCGCCCGGCGGCAATTCCACGCCAAAACGCAAGGCGCAAATCTCGATGCCCTCCGACCTTTGCGTCGGCGAGCGATAGTCGACGCGGATTTCGTAAGTTTGACCGGCCTCGAGATGCCGCATTGCCCGCAGCTCATTGTTCGCCGTGCCGAAGAAGTTTTCGCCCTTTTGCCAATTGTCGAAGCCATTAACCACCAGCTCGCCATTTACATAAAGCTTGGCCAGCCCGGCATTGGTAAGCCCAAACACATGCTCGCCGCTCTCAACCGCGCGATAAGATCCCGTCAGGCGGATAGAGAGATTATCCACCTTCAATTGCGGCACGGGCATATCAAGCCAGATGAATTCTCCAAGCTCGGCAAAGCTGAGATGCAGCACCGGCCCGCTGCAATCGAGGCTGTCAAAAAACTCCAGTTCCATCGCGCCATGATACATCCGCACCAGCCGGTTATTGGCGCAACCCGCCGCATGGGTGATGGAATTTCCACCGGCCAGCGCGGCGCGAATCCCCTCTAGTGGGCTGACTTTATAATGCGCATTGATCTGCGCCGAGCCGCCACCCATCACCCGTGCATCTGCGGAATTCGGGCCTAGAATAGCCAACCGTTCAAGCGCGGACTTTTGCAGCGGTAGAATACCGTCATTTTTCAGCAAAACAGCGCCGTCAACACCGAGTTTTCGGATCAAGGCGCGGTGCTGCGGGCGATCTATGGCCTGTTCCTCGTGCATCGTCCCGTCGGCAGAAGCGCCAACGCGCTCTAGCAGCAGCAGCATCCGCCTTGCGGCGGCGCGCACGGTTTCAGCCTTGACTTCCCCGCTCTTGACCGCTGCAACCAGCTTGTCGCCACGATCGCGTGTCGGGCCGGGCATTTCAAGATCCAGTCCGGCATTCACGGTCGGCGCAGTGGAATGCGAGCCAAACCAGTCCGACATAACAATGCCGTCAAAGCCCCATTCCTCGCGCAAAACTTGGCTCAGCAGCCAGTGATGCTCGCTGGTATAGGTGCCATTCAAGCGGTTATAAGACGACATCACCGCCTGAACCCTGGCCTGCTTTACCGCAGCCTCGAATGGTAGCAGATAAATCTCACGCAGAGTGCGCTCGTCGACATCCGACGACATGGTTTGGCGTTCAACTTCGGACTCATTTCCGGCAAAGTGCTTGATTGTTGCCGCCACACCTTGCGATTGCACACCTTCAATATAGGCCACTGCAAGCGCCGAGGTCAGCATAGGGTCTTCGGAATAGCACTCGAAATTGCGGCCGTTGAGACCGGAGCGCTGAATATTAACCGTCGGCGCCAGCAGAACGCGCGCGCTTTTGCTCTTTGCCTCTTCCGCCAAAGCCATGCCCATCTGGCGCACCAGTTCCGGATTCCAGCCCGCCCCCAGCGCGATAGCAGCAGGAAAGCAGGCTGATTTAACGCCGCCGATAAATGACCCGCCGCCGCGCGCGCCATTCGGGCCGTCGGTGACCTTGATCTTGGGAATGCCAAGCCGTTCAACCGCATTGGTTGTCCAAAAATCAGCACCCGAAAGCAATGAAACCTGCTCTTCGAGGGTCATTTGGCTGAGAAGAGAGTCGATCATAGCAATGTTTCCTCAAACCTTATCAAATGAAATCGATTTCACAATAATATAAGGTTGCAGACCCACAAGTCGTAATCACCGCAAACAGAACATAAAAATCAAGCTGCGGCGGATTCATTCCACGTGAGGGGTGATACCGGCTGTTATTCCCAGAGCCGCAGGATATGCGTTCGACCCATAGTGTGTTGGGCTAGGGTGCGTTCTATTGCCCTGAGCCTTCAATACGGCATGCCGACATAGTTCTCTGCCAGTGCTGTCTGTGCGGCGGCCGAGCTGAACAGATAGTCGAGCTCCGCGGCCTGCAGTTTTTGGTCGAACCCTTCGGAATTCGGGAACTGATGCAGTAAAGAGGTCATCCACCATGAGAAGCGTTCGGCTTTCCAGATACGCGCCAGCGCACGCTGGGAATAGTGGTCGAGCGCCTTGTCCTGACTGGTTTTGAAGTAGTCTATCAGGGCTCGCGACAGATAGAACACGTCGCCGGCGGCCAGATTAAGCCCCTTTGCGCCGGTCGGTGGCACAATATGGGCTGCATCGCCCGCAAGGAACAGCTTGCCGTAGCGCAGCGGCTCTGCAACGAAAGAGCGCAGCGGCGCGATGCTCTTTTCGATTGAAGCCCCGGTTTGCAAATTTCCGACAATGTCAGCATCAAGCCGCAGCTTTAATTCGGCCCAGAAGTCATCGTCACTCCAGTCTTCCACCTTTTCACTCAGGCGGCACTGCAGATAGTAACGGCTGCGGGTGGCAGAGCGCATCGAACACAGGGCAAAACCGCGCGGGTGATTGACGTAAATCAGCTCATCGGCAATAGGTGGTTTATCGACAAGCACCCCAAGCCAGCCGAACGGATAGACCCGCTCATAGGTTTTGATAATGTCCTTTGGAATCGCCTGGCGGCTGGCACCGTGAAAGCCATCGCAGCCGGCAATAAAATCGCAGGAGATTTCGTGGGTGTTGCCATCCTTGGTGTAGCGCACAAAAGGTTTGCCGGAAACATCATGCAGGCTGACATTTTCGGCTTCGTAAATGACCGGCGCTCCCGAAATTGCGCGGGCGTCCATCAGATCACGGGTGACCTCGGTCTGGCCATACACGGTCACGTTTTTTCCCGTTAGCTCCTTAAAATCAATGCGGTGACGCCGACCGTTAAACGCGATTTCGGTGCCATAATGGATCATGCCTTCTCGTGCCATCCTGGCACCCGCACCGGCCTCATGGAGAAGAGCAACAGAGCCTTGTTCGAGCACACCGGCACGATTTCGGCCAAGCACGTACTCCCGTGTGCGTTGTTCGAGGATGAGCGTGTCGATGCCTGCCCGATGCAACAATTGACCAAGCAGCAGCCCTGACGGGCCCGAACCAATGATAACGACCTGTGTGCGCATGTTTCCTACCTTATTCGACTAGTCCGTCTGAACTTTGCGTTTAATTTGTGCGCCCGCAACCCGCAAAATCAGGCCGTCAATGGCGTCACTTGCCTCAATCTGGCATGTGAGTCGCGAGTTTGGTTTAATATCTTTGGCGACAAATTCGAGCGTTTCTGCTTCCATGCTCTCCGGCGGTGCAAGGTTGCTTTGCCAAGCTTTTTCAACATAGCAATGGCACGTTCCGCACATGCAGGAGCCGCCACATTCGGCCAATATCCCCGCGACATTGTTGCGGGTTGCGGCTTGCATCAGGCTTTCACCGGTGTTGGCAATGATGTCGCGGTGGGTTCCGTCGGGTTCGATAAAGGTGATTTTTGCCATTGCTATTCCGCTTTCAAACAAACTGTCTGCCGCCATCGACTATCAGCGTCTGTCCGGTGATAAAGCCAGCGCTTTGCGAGGCGAAGAACAGAGCCGCTCCGACCATATCTTCCGAGGTTGCAGCCCGTTTTAGCGCGCCGCGCGTCACGCCATATTCGGCGGCGTTTTCCATCAAACCGAGACTGGCCTCCGTGAGAGCAAAGCCGGGTGCAATCGCGTTGACGGTGATCTTGTCGTCGCCCAATTCGCGCGCCAAGGCGCGGGTCATGGCGATGATGGCGCCCTTCGACGAGACATAATGCAGCCACATCGGTGAACCGCTCATCACCGTGGCTGACGACACATTGATGATGGCACCGCCGCCAGCCTTGCGTATCAACGGCGTCGCGGCCTTGGTCATCATCCAAACGCCTTTGATGTTGATCGACATGACGCGATCCCACTCAGCTTCCGGGATATCCATGAAGCTTTGTCGCTTCAATCCGGCATAGATTGCGGCATTGTTGATGAGCACATCGAGCCCGCCAAGCTGAGCGTTGGCAAAAGCCATCAACGCGGCGCAGGAAGCCTCATTGGTCACATTGACACAGTGAGCAAACGCGGTGCCGCCGCTTTCCATGATGCTATGCGCTGTTTCGTCCGCGCCTTGCGCGTTGATATCAGCGACAATAACGCTGGCTCCCGCTTTGGCGAAGGCCTGTGCGAAAGCCCGGCCAAGGCCCCCGGCTGCGCCGCTGATGATCACGCGTTTATGTTTTAGGTTCATGTTAGCGCCTTTAAATTCAGGGTGTCATCGAGCCAAGCTGCGGCGCTGCTTTCGGCAAGCAACGCCTGCGCCATGGCTTTGCCCGCAGCTGTAAGGAAGGACGGCAGCACAAAATCCTCCAGCATCGCCACAGTTCCTTTGGCAGGCGTATCAAACCAGCCGGAGATGGTTTGGACGCCATGCGCAGTGAAGCGCCAAAGCTTATCGGCGTCTTTCATCAGCGCATCTTCAATCGAGCGCGCCACCTTGCGGGTGTCGTGGCCATCAATAATTTCGACGATCGCTTCTAAATCAGGGTTGACGATTGAGAGGTTTTCTAGCTCCGCGCGGGCGATGCGCGCACCCTCGATTTCATGGGCGCGCTGCAATTCGGGATATTTGGGATTTGGCCCCACCGCTTGTGCCAAGTGTTCTTCAGGGAACATTTTCCAGCCGACATCGTGCATGAGGATAGCGGGCAATACGATGTTCTCCGTAGCTTCGGGATGCAGCCGCAACAGCGCTTGGCCGAGACGATAAGAGATCAAGGTGTGCTCATCATTGGAGCGCACGTTCAGCCACGGCTTTGCCGCCAGCCAAATTGGAATGTCGTAAGGACGCATAAAGCTCATGTCAGCTCCGCATCATATGTCAGATAGATGGTTTTATATTCGAGATAGGATTCAACGCCGTAGCGGCCTTTTTCCCGGCCTATTCCGCTTTCTTTCATGCCACCAAACGGCACATTATGGTTTGAGCGGTGGATGTTATTGACCCAAACCGAGCCTGCGTCGATGTTTTCGGCAAGCGTCATTGCCTTGGCAAGATTTTGTGAAAATACAAATCCGGCAAGGCCATAGCGGGTGTCATTGGCGAGGCGTAAAGCCTCTTTTTCAGAGTCAAACGGCATAATTCCTAGCACCGGGCCAAATGTTTCCTCGCTCATGATCAGCATGGAATGGTCGGTATCGGCAATCAGCGTGGCGGGAAAAAACCAGCCCTTGTCAAAGGTGCCGCCGGTGAGCCGCGCACCACCGGTGAGGATTTTCGCGCCTTTGGCCTTGGCATCCGCGACCTGAACTTCGCTGTTGCGATATATCTTCTCGTTCACCAGCGGCCCCATGGCGCAACTTGAAATGAGGCCATCGCCGACATCAAGCTTGGCCACATGTGCGGCCAAGCGTTCAAGGAACGCGTGGTAAACCGCCCGCGCCACATAGACGCGGTTGACGCGGTAGCAAAATTGTCCCGAATTGGCGAAAGCATGGCGCGCGATGGCAGCGCTGGCCACTGCCAAATCCGCATCGGCACAAACAATCGCCGGGCTCTGGCCGCCAAGCTCCAGTGTGACCCGTTTCATTGTTCCCGCTGCTGCGGCGGCGATAGCTTTGCCTGCTGCGGTGCCTCCTGTAAAGGCGATCTTGCGCGGAACCGGGTGCTCGATCATGGCCATACCAATGTCGCGACCTTTGCCGGTGACAACATTGAAGCAGCCTGCCGGAAAGCCCGCATCGTGGAAGAGCTGCGCCAGCATCAGCGTCGTAAGCGGCGTGTCCTCGGCAGGCTTGGCAACCACTGTGCACCCGGCAATCAGCGCCGCCCCAAGTTTGAAAACAAGCAATGTGATCGGATAATTAAACGGCGTAATTGCCACCACAACACCCAGCGGCTCGCGGGTGACGATCACCTTTTCCCCTGCGATACCCGTGAGCGGCATTTCAGCGTGAATACGCAATCCTTCTTCGGTATAAACGTCGAGCAAGTCCGCCGAGCGTTCCACCTCCAGAATGGATCCGGCCAAAGGGCGGCCAAGCTCGAGAGTAAGCGTGCGGCCAATGTCGTTGGCGCGGTCACGCATCAGTTGGCCTGCGCGCCTTTGCAGGCGCGCGCGCTCAGCCACCGGAGTGGTTTTCCAGCTTTGAAAGGCTCGTTCTGCCGCCCGAATGGCCCTGTCAGCGTCGTTCGCGTTGCCAGCTGGCACGGTGTCGATCACTTCGCCTGTAGCCGGATTGGTCACCTCTTGGCGGAGGCCCTGGAGCGCGGCGCAGCTTTTGCCGTCGATGAACATATCCATTGTTGGCCTAAAGCAAATCGAGGAGCAGGATTTGGCGGGTTTTGGCAAGCTCTACCGTTGCCATTTTCCGCCCGGCTTCGGTTTCAAGAACGGTGGTCTGCTCAATCAGACGATCTGCATATTGATGCGGGTTCATCTTGAACCAATCGCACGCGACAGAAACGCCGGTGACAGTGAAGCGCCACAGCTTATCCGAATCGCGCACCAGTCTGTCGTTCAGCGAGCGAGGTTCTGCTCGCGTATCATGCCCATCTATGATTTCAGCCACTGCGGCGATGGTGGTTTCCGGCCAACCGGTTTTTTCCAACACTTCCCGCGACAGCCGCACACCTTCGCATTCATGCAAAAACCGCACGTCCGATTTCATCATGTCCGGGCCAAAGCCCTTTTCGATGATGTCAGTCATATCGATTGTCCACCAACCGATATCATGCAGGATGATGGCCAGCGAGACCACATCCGCATCTGCGTCCGGATATAATTCCAGCAACTTGCAAGCAAAAACGTAGGAAAGCGGAATATGCACATCGTTTTTGCGGGCCCGCATATAGGGCTCGGCGGCGCGCCAAACGGCGTCATAGCGGCCCTCAGCTTCGTTTGCCGCAGGTTTGGTTTTTGTGAGCATGATGAGGTTCCATGTGGGCGGGCCGTGTCACCGGCCCGCCTTGGCCAAACTTATTCGAGGATGGTAACTTCGCCGGTGGCACCGTCCACCCGCAGCATCATGCCGGTGGTTATGAGCGAGCTGGCGCGCCCTGTGCCGGTCACGGCGGGAAGGCCATATTCACGACAGACAATCGCAGCATGGGACATCATGCCGCCAATGTCGGTGACGATGGCTTTGATCTTGCCAAACACCGGTGCCCAGCTTGGCGCGGTAATCGGCGCAACCAGAATTTCGCCGTCCTGTATCGACCCCAGTTCATCCGCCGAGCGGATAACGCGGGCACGGCCTTCGACCCGCCCCGGAGACGCCGCCATACCTTTGAGCTTGGATTTGTTGGCATCGGGATTGAGCCAGCGCGCAACGCTTTCGGTGGTGATGCCCCATAGCATGATGGTGAAGGGCTCGGTGATGACTTCCGGCGGAGCATTGTAGGCAGGCGTGGGAGCTTCTCTTGCCAAAGCGGTCATAATCGTTTTGCGGCTGTCGATTTCCTGAGGCCAATAGGTCGGGCCAATGGCGTCAGTGCCGACAGCCCATGAATTGCCGTAGTCAAAAAGCGCGTCGCGCACTTCCTGACGATTGAGATAAAACAGATCGTCGGCATTTTTCCAGAAGCCTGCTTCTTGCAGGATTTTGCTCAGCTCGCGCATTTTGCGCCAGAACACGCCCATTGACCAATGTTCGATGTAGAAATTATGGTTTTCAACATAGGGAAACACGGTGCGGGCAAGACCCAGCTTGCCTTCAAAAGCAGCGCGGGCGTCAGCATCGAGCAATTCGGCATATTCGCTGGTGATGCGGTCGCGTTCCTTGGCGATGGCGGCGGTGGGGCGGTTGATTTCGACGCCTTTTTCGACCTTGACGATATAATCGCGGATATAGCCAAGCGGAATATCGAGGTGCTCAATCCAGTATTTGTCGTTGGAATAGAACCCGTTACCGGAGGTAAAATTAAACCAGGGGTCTTGCGCGGTTTTCCACGCGGCGAGCCATTGTTTGCCATTGGCCAACTTTTCAACTGCGGCCAGCGCTTCTTCGACAGAGCCGGTTTTCAACGCAGCGGCGACGTCAAGTTTGACCGCGAGCTTGGAGAGCTTTTTCAGTTCATCATCAGGACGGAACAGGTCAACATCCACACCCTGCACCATTTTGGCGATGGCCTGATCGGGAATGGTGGGGAACTGGCCTTTGAGGAAACCGAAGAAATCCAGATAGGCGGCGTAGCCTAAATTCAAAAATTCGAAATGATATTGCCATGTCTTGTAAAGCAGCTGAATGGCGCGATCATAGGTTTCCATCATGCCATAGGTGTTATCGAGGCCGACGCCGCTCTTGATCCATTCCAGGGGCACAACCTCGGGGAGCTTTTCAAATTTCAGCGCTTCCAGATCGGCGATATTGGCGCGCACCTTCTTGTCCCAATTTGCCAACAGGCTATCCCAGTTCTGGAAATAATGGCCGGCGCGTTCCATGAATTGCGGGACGCGCGCGCCGATGAGTTCCGGCGCAACAGCCACAGGGCTCATATAACAATAGCCGTTGTGGATGCGGTAATCGACGCCATTGGCCGGCGGAATCAGATAGTGGCGGGTATTGTATTGGCCCAAGCATTTCACAGCGAATTCGACCGTGACCGCATCAAACGGCTTGAACGGGCTTGGCCAGTGCTGCGAGTCGCAGAACCAGAATTTAGCGTCTTCCTTGGCGCGTAAATTATCCTGAAAGCGCAAGTAGTAAGGATAGAGCTTCTCCCAGCCTTCGGCACCTTTTGGCGCTTTATGGTCATAGGGGCTGGGAAATGTCGTATTCAGCTTTGTATGTGCGTTCATGGGTTTTCCTCCGGTATTTTACGGTCGATTTATCGACTCGTGTTATCATTTGGTCTGAATCGGGGCCATCAGCGTTCCAAGCACACCCTCAATACCGAGGCTGTAGCTTTGCTTTGCGGCGGTGTTTTTCTTCTGGCTCCAGACTGTTTCAGGGCGGCTTTGCAGCGCCACCAGGTTTTCGCCGTCCGGCAAATCGGCATCAATCGCCCATTCGACATCTTGCGGACAGCCGAAGCTCCGCTCCAGTGATTTGGCAAGGCGCGCCACGGCTATGATCTGCGCATCCGTCAGGGACGGCAGGTTCCGGCGGGCAAATTCGATCGGCCGGGTCACGGTTTTGCGCGCCGCACGGTCGGCGACAAGTTCGTGATCCTTGTCAGAAATTTGACGCTTGAGAATCTCGAGCAAAACCTTCTCGACAACGAAATTATCCGGTGTCACCTCGCCCGAAACCACTGGCTCAACGAGGCCAAAAGAAGAATCGATTACGATTTTTGTACGGTCGCCGGTAACCGGATCGAGCGTCATCGCCACCCCTGCAGCCGCGGCATTGATCATTTTCTGCACCCCCACCGCCATCAGCACGTCAATCTGGCCAAGCTGGTTTTTAACGCGGTAGGAAATAGCGCGCGCGTTGAATAGGCTGGCCCAGCAGGCTTTAACCTTGGTGACAACATCATCCGCGCCAACGACCCAGAGATAGGTATCCTGCTGACCGGCGAAGCTGGCGTCCGGCATATCCTCGGCGGTGGCGGAAGAACGCACGGCAACGGGGAGATCATTGTTCGGCGACAGAGCGGCATAGGCGGCCCGGATTTCGGCCTCAACCCGAGGGGGCATCGGGCTGGCAATGATCGCATCGCGGATCTCTTGGCTTTTGCGCTCTTCGTCGTCGATATTATCAACGTTGATACTGGCAATCAGATCTGTGATTTTTTTGGTGAGGCCGGTGTTTTGCAAATGCAGCGCATAGGCATCTGTGGTGACAGCGTAGCCGGCGGGCACGTTGACACCAGCGGCGATCATACGGGCGAGGCTGGCGCATTTGCCGCCCAGACGTGGAAAGTCCGCGTTATGCGCGGTGGCGAAGGACAGTGTTAAAGTGTTTGCGGCGCTCATGCCCATAGGTTTCCTCGTAATGAAAGCGGCTCTGACGGCGGCGTTGTTATAGATCCCATTCCACCTGCACGGCTGTCGGCACACGGAAGGAAGTATTTGATGCAAAGGCGAATGTTTGGTCTGGTTTCAGGCGCAGTCCGGGCAGCCGCTTTGTAAGCGCCGCAAGCGCAATCCCAAATTCCAGTTTGGCCAATTGCTGGCCGACGCAGGCATGAATACCAAAGCCAAAGGCCATATGACTGCGCGCGTCACTGCGCGAAATGTTAAAACGTTCCGGCTCAGCGAAAGTGGCTTCGTCGCGGTTAGCAGAGCCAAGCAGCAGCAGAATATTGGATCCTTTTGGAACGACAACGTCGCCAATTTTTGCATCCTTCAATGCCTTGCGGCGCCAAGCGACAATGGAGGGGCTAAAGCGCAAAGTTTCGTCGACAGCGCCGCTTATCAGAGCGGGATTGGCCAGTAAGGCTTCCCAGTTTTCGCGGCGCAGCAGCAATTCGCGCATGCCATTGGCTATCAGCGTTGTCGTGGTTTCGTGGCCGGCAAATAATACCGAATAGAGCACACCGGCGATTTCATCATCGGTGATGTCCGCGCCTTCGGCTTGCAGGCGCACCAAATCGCCGGGCAGGTCATCGCTGGCATCAACATGGCGTTGGCGCACCAGCTCGCGGCAGTAATTCCAATATTCAACCATGTTGCGGGCGTGAGGCACCTGTTCCTCATCGGAAAGATTGCCCCATGTCAGCAACGCGCGGCTCACCGCCCAGGATTTGACTCTCGGCACGTCAGAATCCGGTACGCCAACCAGTTTGAACAGAACCAAAGCCGGTACATCGTAAGAAAATTCTCGGAAAAGGTCGGCGTGGCCGCGCTCGGCAAAGGCATCAATGGCGATTTCGACGATTTGCTTAATTTGTGGCTCGATAGACTTGAAGCGGCGCGGGCCAAAACAACCTTGCACCAGCTTCCGGATGCGGGTGTGATCTGGCGGGACACGCGCCGAGAGGCCGGAATAAGCCGTAAAGCCGCCGTCTGTCATAACCTGCTTGCCAGCCGGGCCCATCGGCCGGAACGGAGCTTGGGCGTTTTCAGATGAGAAAGTTTGCCAATCCTCGAAAACCGCCTTCACATCGGCGTGGCGCGAGACAACAAAATAGTTGATCTTTTCCGAGAAAAACACAGGTGCATTGGCCCGCGCCCATTGATAAAACGCAAAGGGGTCAGAAAGATCAAACGGCTCGAAATCAGCCGAAGCATTGGAAAACGGGCAAAGCTTCGCCGCCGCTGAATTTGACATGATTTCCTCCCGGAATACGCTCTCTGGCGCTTTTATTTGAACTAGCTTATGAGATGTTCTTTGGTTTTTCTTTAGTCGCTAAATAACTGTAAAAAAACAATAATATGCGATTAAGCATTTTTCAGTGCAAGGATTTGTAAAAGTCGCGCAGAGCTGTGCTTTGGGGCCGATCGTCAAAGCGATTCAGCGAATTAAGGTAAAGCCTATATTGCCGTTCGATGGCTTCGGCACGGCCTTGTTCCTTAAACACACGCATCGCCTCGGCGTGGGCAATTTCGCACAAAGGGTCGATGCTCAGGGCCTTTTGGCAGTGCGCCAGCGCGGCAGAAAAATCTTTGCGCTCGCGGTAGATGCGCGCGGCGTCCCGCTGCACTTTGAAGAACATGTCGCGCAGCCAATAGCGCTTGCTCCAGCACCAGTCACGCTCGCTGTTGTCGGCATATTCGGCGGGAATATCTTCAAATAAATCCCCGGTATAGAGCCGGTCCGCCGCTTGCAGGCAGATTAGCGCCTCGTCGCTGGCTCCGGCCTTGATATGGGTTTGCGACTGGCGACACAGCTGTTCGAAGGTGGAAATATCCAGCCAGCTCCGTTCTGGCGGAACCAACACATAGCGTGAACCATCGCGCAGGATGAAATTGGCGTCTTTTGATCGCCCGCCCGGCGGCCTGAGTGACAGTCGCAAAAATCGCACCGTGTGATACAGGCGGTTGGTGGCGGCCTTGGAACTTTCCGCATCCGGCCAGAGCAAATCCGAAAGTTCATCTGCGTCCGCACCTTGGCCACCCTTCTGCAGCAGGAAGGCAAATAGTGTTTTGGTCTTTCGGGTGGCGCCGCCGGGCTGGTCCCAGTTCACTTGGCTGCCATCGTTGCGATAGATGCGCAGTCGTCCGAAGCAGCGTATTTTCCACCGCTCGCGCCGGTCGAGATAGGAGGAGTGAGCTTCTTCGGCACTGCGGCGCAACAGCCACATTGGATCTGCGCCCTCGGCAGCGTGAAATTGCGTGGAGGAGGATGTTTGCGCCAGATCTGCTGAGACTTCGCCAAGCCAAAAATCGACCTGCTCGCGCAGAGTGCCGCTTTGCATCAGTTTAATGGGCAGCCAATGAGGGTTTTTTACCAGGCTGTTCGGCGTCAGGATTTGCGGATGACCGCGCAGGGCGGCCAGCAATTGCTCATCAATCAAAATCCGCCGATTATAAAGCGACGCAACGCAAATATTCTGTCCGGTAGTAAGCTCCTCAGCCACGCCCATCCAGTTTTCAAAATTCGCCGTAGCCGAAGTTGTTTCCAGTCCCCAACTCATGTCGACGGCCAGAACCGCCGAAGAGGTGTCAGTCAATTTCGCGAGCCACGCCTTGGTTTGCGCCGCAACGTCACGAAAAGACAGAGGCACGCGCAAAAAGCCCAGATCGGCAAAGGTTTTGCCCTCAAAGCGCATCTGCGGCGCGCCTTTTTTAATCCGCCGTTGGGCGGCTTGCAGAGCTTTCTCGTCGGCAGCAACCAGCAAGATCGTGTCTGGGGTTTGACGCGCTAAAAGCGCAGCAAAAAAGTCAGCAAACGATGATTTTTGCGAGGTCGAGAAAAAGGCGAAATTGTGCAAAACCTCATCTGGCGGCGTAGAGGCCATTGCTCGCATCCCCGCTGAACTGGCATTTAAAAAACGCCCGGAATTTCTTGTATTTATAGTCGTGATCTGGACAGGCCGGAAGCAAAATCTCTTTGAGTACTTCGCCTTAACATGGCCTGCCTCAGGTTTGCCTCTGCGTCGCTAAAAAACACAGAGGCGGCATGTCTGGCGCGGTGCAAGACGCGCCATCCTATTCAGGGCGTGTTGGACTCAGCGGTGGCAAGGGCCGCAACAGAATCTGCCGTCACAGCCGAAAGTGTCCAACCGAGATGCCCGTGTCCGGTGTTGTAAAACACCCGTGGGTTTTTACCCCTGGCAACGCGCGGCAGCATATCTGGCATCATCGGACGCAGTCCTGTCCAAGGAACGCACTGGCGTGTGCTCATTTCGGGAAAATTGGCGCGGCACCAATCGATCAGCGGCGAAATCCGCGCGGCACGAATATCGCGATTATAACCGTTGAATTCCGCAGTTCCGGCCACCCTGAAACGGGTCTTGCCAAGGCGGCTGGTGACAATTTTAGTCTTGTCATCCAGCAAGCTAACCCATGGCGCTGCCGCCTGATCGGAAGCCTCGGTCAAATTCACCGTGATGGAATAGCCTTTGACCGGATAAATATTTACCCTGTCGCCCAGAGCGCTGGCGAGCGCGCGCGACATCACGCCGCCGCAAACGATAATCTTGTCAAAGCTGCTCACCTCTGTCTCGTGGGTTGAGCCGTCAAGGTTTGGTTCTGTCGAGCGCGACACAATCGTTACCCGGTCAGCACCCGCATCGGTGGAGAGAACTTCCGTGGCAAATTTCATGGTAACGCCCAGCCGTTCACAAGCCTTTGCCAATCCGTTGGTGAAAATATGTATGTCTCCGGTGAAATCCGACGGTGTGTAGAACCCACCGTAATATTTGCCCATCAGGGTCGGTTCGATGGCTTTCATTTCGTTGGGCGTTACCGCGCGGCGTTCCAGGCCACCTTTGGCCAACAGCACGGAGACTTTGGCAGCGGCGTCGAAGTCTTTTTTAGTCTCGTAAAAGTGCAAAATTCCGCGGGTCTCGCAATTAAAATCAATGCCCTCGTCTGCCGCCATGCGTTGGAGATGTTCGCGTGCTTCAATTGCGAGGCGCGCCGTGGTAACCGTGTTTTCCTCGTATTTGGGGATGGCGGCAATAAACTCGCCCATCCAGGAGAGTTTGTGCCACGAGGGTTTGGGGTTCACCAGCAAAGGTGCGCCGGGCGACATCATCCATTTGAGGCCTTTGAACACGGTTGCCCAGCTGTTCCAAACCTCTGCATTTGAGGCCGACAGCTGGCCGCCGTTTGCAAAAGATGTCTCCATCGCGGCGTAGGGGTGACGGTCGAAAATCGTGACGCGGCAGCCCCTTTTTGCGAGGTTATAGGCTGTGGTAATGCCGGTGATGCCAGCGCCGATGACTGCTATGGATGTTTGATCTGATTTGGACATAAGCGTTCCCCTGCTCGCAGCTTGCGAGTTTGAACGCCCCCTCTGTTATTGGCCTGAGAGAATCATTGCGCCTCTTCTTGAGGAAGCAATTTACACCGCCGGCAGGGGCAAGACCCCACTTTTCAGAGTTTTAAATCAATGCGGCTTTTTGTGCCTGAGAGTTTCCGGGGCGGTTGCTCCTTCGGCGTCGACTGGGCTGCAACACCTTCATCGAACTCTTCCGCCGGGCTGAAATGATCGAAATTCGGCTGCTTGTCAACATAGTTGCAAAATAAAACCAACTCTATTTCGGTCTCTGCGCAAATCGAACGCAGCACCCATATTGCATAACCAGTCCAACCAACGCGGCGTTCAAAAATGCGCGTGGCATTGCTGCCTATGAGGACGCGGTTCAGGCGCTGGTGTTGCGGCTCATGCACTCATGTAAAGTCCGCTGGTTCATACTTTTAAAGTATCAACATATACGCAATCAGTTCTGTCTTTAGCCCCTCGCAGTCGGTAATTATTCGACAACAAAAACAAAATCATCGGGATGGAAAGCGGCATATGACAGCCTCATCATGCATTGAAAGGATTGAAACCTTTCTTGTCGATTTGCCGACAATCCGGCCGCATAACCTGTCCATGACAGTCATGCGCGGACAAACCTTGATGGTCGTCCGCCTCCATTGTTCGGACGGAACCATCGGGCTTGGCGAAGGCACCACCATTGGCGGTTTGGCCTATGGTGCGGAAAGCCCCGAGAGCATGAAGCTCGCCATTGATAAATATATTGCGCCACTGCTGATCGGTGAAAACGCCAGTAACATCAATGCTTTGATGGCAAAGATTGGCAAAGCTATTTTTGACAATCATTTCGCCAAATGCGCCATTGAAACGGCTTTGCTGGATGCCCTGGGCAAGCGCAAGGGCGTGTCGATTTCCGAAATTTTTGGCGGTCCCCTGCGTGAGCGGCTGCCTGTGGCCTGGACTTTGGCAAGCGGCGACACGTCGAAGGACATTGCCGAAGCCGAAGATATGCTGGCGCGGCGGCGACACAATGTGTTCAAGCTCAAAATCGGGCGGAATTCTGCCAAGATCGATATCGCCCATGTCGCTGCCATCAAGCGTGCGCTCGGGAGCCATGCCAGTGTGCGCGTGGATGTCAATCAGGCTTGGAGCATGGCCACGGCAGGGCCGGCACTTGCGGCCTTGCGCGACGCTGGTGTCGATTTGGTTGAGCAGCCGGTTTTGGCGTCAAATCGGGCGGGTATGGCGCGTCTAACCGCCAAGGGCATTGTGCCCATTATGGCGGACGAAGCTTTGCACGGGCCGGAAACCGCTTTTGACTTTGCCTGTCATGCCGCAGCAGATGTTTTCGCAGTCAAAATCATGCAATCTGGCGGGCTCTATGCCGCGCAGCGCGTTGCGACGATTGCGGACGCTGCTGGCGTTGGCCTTTATGGCGGCACCATGCTGGAAGGCGCAGTCGGAACCATCGCGGCGGCGCATTTGTTCTCGACATTTCCAAAACTGGAGTGGGGAACAGAACTGTTCGGGCCACTGTTGTTGACCGAAGAAATCCTCACCGAACCGCTCGATTACAGTGATTTCAGCCTGAAAGTCCCAACCGGCGCTGGTCTTGGCATCGCGCTGGATGAAAGCCGCCTCGATCGTTTTCGCCGTGATGGCGCGCAGCGCAGCGTCCACGTTGTTTCCCAACTTAAAGCCGGAGCCTGACCATGTTGTTTCATGTCTAAATGGATGTGCGCATTCCGCATGATCTGCCTCGCGAAACGTCAGATCAGTTGAAAGCGACCGAAAAAGCCCGCTCGCAGGATTTGCAGCGGTCCGGCAAGTGGCGGCACCTGTGGCGCATTGCCGGTCAATATTCCAACATCAGCATTTTCGATGTCGAGAGCCCGCAAGAGCTACACGACATTTTGTCCACGCTGCCGTTGTTTCCATTCATGGAAATTGCGATCGCGCCGCTTTGCCGCCACCCGTCGTCCATCCACGACAGTGACAAATAACCAAACCCATAAAAGACCAACTGGAGGACTTACCCATGACTGCCAATTTGATTCAGAAAGACCAAATCCGGGACCTCGCGCGAAAGGCATCCGGCCTTGACATAAAAGGCGGCAACGAGCGCCTCAAGACCATCATGAACCGCCTGCTGAATGACATGTTCGTGATGATCGACGATCTCGATATCACCATGGACGAAGTCTGGGCCGCCACCGCCTATTTGACCAAGGGCGCACCAGAGCTCGGTTTGATCATTCCAGGCGTAGGCTTGGAGCGCTTTCTCGATTGGCGCATGGACGAAGAGGAGCGCCGCGCTGGTCTGAGCGGCGGAACCTCGCGCGCCATCGAAGGCCCGCTCTATGTGGCTGGCGCACCGATATCAAAGTTCGAAGCCCGCCTTGATGACGGTACCGACGATGGCGAAGTCTTGATGATGGAAGGTCAGGTTCGTGACATGGCTGGAAATGCGGTTCCCCATGCTGTGGTCGATGTTTGGCACGCCAATACGATGGGCAACTATTCATATTTTGGCCCGCCGCAGTCACCCTATAATTTGCGCCGCCGCATTGAGACCGATGCTGAAGGCCGCTATCGCTTCCGCTCGATCATGCCAAGCGGCTATGGTTGCCCTCCAGGCAGTAGCTCCGAAACACTGATGCACGCTATGGGTCGCCACGGCATGCGCCCGGCCCATGTGCATTTCTTCGTCACGGCGCCGGGCTTCCGCCAGTTGACCACGCAGATTAATATTGAAGGTGATCAATATTTGCATGACGACTTTGCTTTCGGCACCCGAGATGACCTCATCCCGCCGGTTCAGCACATCACTGAAGCCACCGAAATCCACAAAGCCGGATTGAACAAGTCCTTCTCCAAGATCGTGTTTGATTTCACCATCGTCAAGGAAGTTGCTGGCGGACCAAAAGTCACCGTTATCCGTGAGCACGGCGGCGCACACTAAACCACAGGTTTAAATTCAACAAAATCAAAAGCCGCGCCAGAAAGGTGCGGCTAACAAAAATTGTGCCAGAAACAGGGCAAACGGGAGGAAATATCATGCTGGAAGACATCGCAACGCGCCTTGAAGCTTCGGTCGAAGACGACGCAATAACCGGAATGTTCCGCTGTCGGCGTGACATTTTCACCGATCCGGAAATATTCGAACTGGAAATGAAGCATATCTGGGAAGGCAATTGGGTCTACATTGCCCACGAGAGCCAAATCCCTAATAATAATGACTATTTCACCACACATATCGGGCGCCAGCCAATTGTAATTTCGCGCGACCGCACCGGCACCTTGCACGCGTTCATCAATGCCTGTTCACATCGCGGCGCGATGATCTGCCGCCACAAGCGCGGCAATAAAAGCTCGTATACCTGCCCGTTCCACGGCTGGACATTCAACAACACCGGAAAACTTTTGAAGGCGAAAGACCCGGAAGGCGCGGGCTATCCCGAGACATTCAACAAGGACGGTTCGCATAACCTGACGAAAGTGGCCAAATTCGCCAATTATCGCGGCTTTCTGTTCGGCTCTCTCAATGAAGACGTGTTGCCCCTGGAAGAACATCTAGGCGAAGCAACCAAGATCATCGATTTGATTGTCGATCAATCTCCTGATGGTCTGGAAGTTCTGCGCGGCAATTCTTCCTATATTTATGACGGCAACTGGAAGCTGCAAACCGAAAATGGCGCCGACGGCTATCACGTCTCTTCGGTGCACTGGAACTATGCAGCGACCACCAATCACCGCAAGGCTGTTGCTGCCGCAGAAGCCGGCGTGGACGCCGTGCGCGCCATGGACGCCTCAACCTGGGCGAAGCAGGGCGGCGGATTTTACTCCTATGAGCACGGACATTTGCTGCTGTGGACACGGTGGTCAAACCCAGAAGACCGGCCCTTGTTCGAGCGCCGCGCCGAGCTGATCGAAAAATTTGGACAAGCCCGCACCGACTGGATGATTGAGCGTTCGCGCAATCTCTGTATCTACCCGAACGTCTATTTGATGGATCAGTTTTCGTCGCAAATTCGCACCTACCGGCCAATATCTGTCGATAAGACCGAAGTGACGATTTATTGCATCGCGCCTAAGGGCGAAAGCGCTGAAGTACGCGCCCGTCGCATCCGGCAATATGAAGACTTTTTCAATGCCAGTGGCATGGCGACGCCCGACGACTTGGAAGAATTCCGCTCCTGCCAGATTGGCTACATGGGCAGCGCGGCAAAATGGAACGACCTCAGCCGTGGTGCAACCCACTGGATCGACGGGCCGGATGCTGGCGCGGATGCCATTGGTATGAAACCGCTGATGAGCGGCGCAAAGACCGAAGACGAAGGGCTGTTCGTTCTCCAACACAAATACTGGATGGAAACGCTCAGCAACGCCGTCAAGAAGTCTTAGCGACAGCAAGGATGGGCGCTGGCCAACCAGCTCCTGTCCGCCGCCAAATTTGCTCGCACCGAAATTCCGCTTTGAGGAGACATTGAAATGTCTAAAGAAATTACACGCCCAATGCTTGAGGACTTTCTCTACTCCGAGGCGCGCTGCCTTGACGATAAGGAGTGGGACGGTTGGTTGGCGCATTATGCGAAGGAAGCCGTATTCTGGATGCCCGCATGGGACGATGATGATCGGTTGATCGAAAATCCCCAAACCGAAATCTCGCTGATCTATTATGGCACCAAGCAGGGGCTGGAAGATCGGGTTTTCCGCATCCGCACCGAGCGCTCAAGCGCCACCAGCCTGCCGGAACCGCGCACCTCGCATAACATTTCCAATGTCGAGATTTTGGAAAAGGGCGACGGCTTCGTCAAGTTACGGTTCAACTGGTTCACTCTGAACTTCCGCTACAAGACCGTAGACACCTATTTCGGCTGCTCGTTCTATACCATCGATACGTCAAAACCGCAGCTGAAAATCACTGACAAAAAGGTCATTCTTAAGAACGACTATATCCATCATGTCATTGATATTTATCATATTTAACTTCAAAAAGAGGGTTGGTTATGGCCTATCGTATTGCCCTCAACTTTGAGGATGGTGTTACCCGTTTCATTGACGCGAATGAAGGTGAGCTGGTGGCCGACGCGGCTTACCGGCTGGGATTGAATATCCCGATGGATTGCCGCGATGGCGCTTGCGGCACCTGCAAAAGCTTTTGCGAATCCGGCCAATATCAGCTTGGCAGCTATATTGACGACGCATTGACGCGCGACGAAGCAGAGCAGGGCTATGTTCTGACCTGCCAGATGAAAGCAAAGTCGGATTGCGTCCTCCGTATCGCGGCCTCCTCTGCCTCTTGCAAGGTTAAAGCCAGCGCCTTTGCGGCCAAGCTTTCTGTCGTGCGCAAATTATCACCGACTTCGATTGGCTTTGCTGTGCAATTGCAGGCTGGTGCAGCTTTGTCATTTTTGCCGGGGCAATATGTCAGTGTTGGCGTGCCGGGCACGGCGCAATCGCGCTCTTATTCGTTCAGCTCAATGCCGAAAGATGGTGAAGTTGAGTTTCTGGTGCGCAACATTCCCGGTGGCTTAATGTCTTCGTGGTTGAGCGAGCAAGCGACTGTCGGTGACAGCCTGACCATCACCGGCCCGATTGGCAGCTTTTATTTGCGTGATGTCTCTCGGCCATTGGTGTTTCTGGCAGGCGGCACCGGCCTAGCGCCCTTTTTGGCGATGCTGGAAGAGTCGCGGCGTGTCGGAACCACTCAGCCGATCCATATGGTTTATGGCGTCACCAATGATGCCGACCTTGTTGAAATGGACAAGCTGAAGGCTTTCGCAGCGGCGATGCCAAATCTCACGCTTTCGACATGCGTTGCTGACCCGAATGCCAGCCATCCTCACAAGGGATATGTCACCCATCATCTCCCCGACGCGGCGCTGCATGGTGGCGATGTCGATATTTACCTGTGTGGCCCGCCGCCGATGGTTGATGCGGTGCGCAACTGGCTGACCGGCAAAGGCATTACGCCGAAGAATTTCTATTTTGAGAAATTTTCTGCCCCGGAGGTCGGCAAGTGAGTGCCATAACTTTAACCGCCCCGGCTGCCCGCTTTATCGGCAAAAGCATGGTCATTACCGGTGCTGCGCAAGGCATTGGGCGGCAGGTGGCGCTTGAAGCCGCCAGCGAGGGCGCGTTGGTCACGCTGATTGATCGCTCAAATCTGGTTGAAGACGTTGCAAAAGAAATTGTCGCCGCAGGTGGCAAAGCGATTGCGGTCATCGCTGATTTGGAAACCTATTCTGGCAATGTCGCGGCCTTGCAAAAGGCAGCCGAGGCATTTGGCAAGATAGACATTCTCGTCACCAATGTCGGTGGTGCGATCTGGATGAAGCCGTTCGTTGAGTTTAGTGAAAATGAAATCGAGGCGGAAATCCGCCGTTCGCTTTTCCCGACGCTGTGGGGGTGCCGCGCTGTAGCTCCATACATGCTGAAACAGGGGCGCGGTGTCATCGTCAATGTGTCCTCTGTTGCCACACGCGGCATTAATCGGATGCCCTATTCAGCAGCGAAGGGCGGCGTTAACGCGCTAACCGCCTCACTGGCATTTGAACTGGCCGCAGACAATATCAGGGTCAACGCCATAGCGCCGGGCGGAACTGAGGCACCGCCGCGCCGCGTGCCGCGCAATGCCGCGGAGCCAACTGCGCAAGACAAGCTTTGGATGCAGCAGGTTGTTGATCAAACCGTGCAGTCAAGCGCGATGAAACGTTATGGCACGCTGCAAGAGCAATCCGCCGCCATCCTGTTTCTGGCCTCTGACGCATCGTCCTACATCACCGGAACCGTGCTGCCTGTTGGCGGCGGCGATCTCGGTTAGTCCCATGTTTGCACAGCTGGAACGGCCAACCTTACCTTTGCCTAAGCTGCGCCAATTGCTGGCGGATGTTCGCGGTATCTTCATCGCCAACGGCTTTATCGGCTGGCTGTTTGCAGCCACCGCGCCTGTGGCAATTATCCTGTCTGTTGGCGCGCAAGGCAGTCTCTCCGAGAGCCAGCTGGCGTCGTGGATTTTCGGTGTATTTTGCATCAATGGCGCAATAACGCTGCTGTTTTCATGGCTGTTTAGGCAGCCTTTGGCGTTTTTCTGGACAATTCCCGGCACTGTTCTGGTCGGTCCGGCTTTGGCGCATTTGAGTTTTGCCGAAGTGATCGGCGCTTATTATGTCACCGGCATAGTGATGGTGGCGCTCGGGGCGTCCGGTCT